>NZ_JBANFK010000004.1:0-298031 GCF_037861105.1 Rhizorhabdus argentea | reverse complement strand
TTCGTCACCAAACTGGTCGCAAACACGCTTCACGCCATCACGGATGGCTTCCTGCTCTTCAGAAAACTGGATTTCCAAAACGTCCTCTCCACCGATGGCGATCTGCAGAAATAGTATATAAGCGAACTAATCCGATAGCGCCGACTGTCAAGCCCGACGGCGCACAAGAGCTTTCGAAGCGCCTTATCGACCCTCCCATTTCGGGAGCCGCCGCTCGGCAAAGGCTCGTTTTCCCTCGGCAGCATCGGCACTGTCCAGCACCATTCGGGCAAGCGGATAGGTGGCGGGATCGAGCGCGGTGGCGAGATTCGGCTGATCCAGACCGGCGTAGAGCGCCGCCTTGCTCGCGCGAATCGCCAGTGGGGCACAGGCCTGGATCGATTCGGCCAAGCTTCGCGCGCGATCCATCAGCCCTTCGGCATCGTGCACCTCGTTGACGAACCCCAATGCGAGCCCCTCCTCCGCGCCGACGATACGGCCGGTCAGGATCATCTCCGCCGCGCGTTTGGTTCCGATTGCCCGCGGCAGCCGCTGGATGCCGCCGCCAAGGGCCAGCCAGCCCACCTTCGGCTCCGGTAATGCGAAGCGGGCATGGCGCGCCGCGACGATGATGTCGCAGGCCAGCGCCATTTCGAAGCCGCCGCCCATCGCATCCCCGTTCACGGCAGCGATCAGTGGGTGCGGAAAATCCGTGCGGAAGGTGAGTCCGCCAAAGCCCTTGGCCGCGACCTCCATCGTGCCGGTCTGCAGGTTGTCGATCAGGTCATAACCCGCGCAGAAGGCTTTCTCACCTGCTCCGGTCAAAATCACGACGCGCACGGAATCGTCCATGGCCAACGCGTCGAACTGCGCTTCGAGCGCGTGGTGCGCCGCTGGATGCAGCGCATTGCGGCGTTCCGGGCGGTTGAACATGATCGTTACGACGCCCGCCTCACGCGAGACCGTGAAATGCTCGCTCACGTCCGCACTTCCCGTCCCGCGACGAAGCGGCGGAACGCGGGCCGCCGCCATGCGCTTGTAGCGACATCGCTATTCAGGAGCCCGCCATGACCGACCCCAAAGAGCCTTTCCCCGAAACGTCCGAGGATGATCCCGCCGGCGAAGCCGACGACACCGAAGAGAAAATCGCGATCGAAGAGCCGATCGAGCCAGGCGATCCCGACGGCCAGACCACCTGAAGGACGCAACACTCCGCTCAAACCAGCAGCGCCAGCGCGGTCGCCGAACATGGCGCCGCGTCCGCGATCCTGCTCGTCGAGGTGAGTCCGCCCCTCCGAAACGGCTCAAAAAGACTGCCGACGCCGGTCATCCGCGTTCTCCGCTATTCGTTGGCGATTGCCCTACATACATTCTTCGGTGAACGTAAGCCGGCTTATCATTATATCCACTACCCGTCCCCGTCCCCGTCAGGAAATCCCGCGTAGACCTTGTCGCCCAGCGCCGCCCTCGCCGCAGCTGCGCGCTGCGCCGTTTCCGGATCAGGGTGGTTGGACGCATGGGCAGTCAGTCGCGGCATCAGCGGCACATAGGCCGCGACCACCGATGCGCCGGCACGAAAGGGCGGCGGTGCTGCGCGGTCGGCAGCGTCCCAGGCCATGAGCGCGCGCTGGAGGTCGGTAACCCGATAGACCGCAATGAAGTGTGAATCCGGATTGGGCGGAAGCATCTGGTGTTCCGCCACCACGGCGAATCTGCCCGAGACGATACCCGGAAGCGCGGTGATCCGCGCGAGCCGTTCGTCGCAATAATATTGGACGAGCCGATCGTCCCCGGCATCGAGGGCCAACCTTTCCACGATAACGGCCCCGTCGCCTTCAGGGCCAGGCCGCGCCTTGCGCGCGGCGAGCGGCTCATAATAAGCCTCGCGCATATCATCGAACCGGAATGCATTGCTGATCGGCATCGCTGCGGTGAACACCTCCGCGTGGCCGTCGGTCAGTCCCTGATGATCATCCGCCTCATACAGGGCGAGATAACGATGCTCTGGAGTCGCGCGGCCCGGAAGCTGGGCCTCGGACAAGACGAAGCGCTGCACGGCGATCGCCGAGCGACTGCGCATGACGTCGCGGACATGGACATAGCTATACCATTGGTTGAACTCGTCATCGCGTCCGGCGTGCGCGTTGGAGAGTACGATCAGCAATTGTTTCATCGGATGCCTCTCCAGCAGACCAGCCGGGCGCTTACGCACCCTCGCTCGACTCCAGGCTAGCCGCGCCCGGCAACATCTGACAAGAAGCATATCATATGTCACCGCATCAAATTCCCGCCTCGGCGCCGATCGCCGTCGATGCCTCTTCCCATCCGGGCGTGCTGATCGTCACGCTCGATCGCCCCGACGAGCGAAATGCCATGTCCGACGCGCTGGTCGAGTCACTGCTCTCGCTGCTGGACAGCGCCGAGGCCCAGTCGGCGGGCGCCATCTTGCTCGCGGGGGCCGGGAGAGGCTTTTGCGCGGGCAGCGATCTTGTCGGCCTGGCCGCAATGGACATGGCGGCGCGGCGCGCGTTCGAGGCGGCGTCGGGGCTGCTCGCACGCCGGATCGTAGCGCATCCCCGCCCTGTAATTGCTGCCGTCCATGGCTTCGCGATCGGCGGCGGGCTTACCCTTGCGGCGGCGTGCGACATCGTGGTGAGCACGGCTGCGGCCAAGTGGAGCCTGCCGGAAGTGCCGATCGGCCTGTTCCCCGCCTGGGGTCTGGAGCCGGTGGAGCGCCGCGTCGGCCATGCCAGGGCGAGGCGCCTGGCCTTCGGGCTCGACACGCTCGATGGCGCTACGGCGGCGCAATGGGGGCTGGTCGATATGGTGGCCGAGGACGCGCTCACCGATGCCGCCGCCATTGCCGAACGGCTGGCAGCGATGCCCGCTTCCCAGATCGCAGCTGTGAAAGACTATTTCGCGGTAATCCGTTCGGGCGCGCCGGCGGACGAGGCCGCGAACCGCCACTTCATCGCGGCCTGCGACACCGCAGCCGCCGCGGAAAGCTTCGAGCGCTACGGACACAAGCGTTGATCGCCGCTCCCGCCGATGCGCGCCATGCGCGGTTCCGGCTCGCGATTGACGACGCGCGGCTGTCGCATGTCCTCTCTCGCCTGTCGGGCGCGATCTGGCCGATCGTGCCGGACAGTCCGCCGGGTCACGACGGCGTCGATCCTGCACTGGTGCGCCAGTTCGTCGACCATGTCACCGGCAAGGACTATGACTGGCGGGTGCAGGAGGCGGCGGTCAACGCCCTCCCTTCGTTCGTGGCGGACATCGACGGCTATCAGATCCAGTTCCTGCACGTCGCCGGATCGGGCTCCCGGCCACGCCCCCTGCTGCTCTGCCATGGCTGGCCGGGCGGGATGTTCGAGTTTGTCGATGTGGCCGAGCGGCTCGCCCATCCCGAGAGATTCGGCGGCGCCATTGAGGATGCCTGGACCCTCATGATCCCGACTCTTCCCGGTTACGGCCTGTCCTCGCCACCGATCCGCCCGATCGGGCCGCGCAGCATCGCGCGCCTGTTCGACAGGCTGATGCGCGAGGAGCTGGGCTATGAGAGCTACGTAGCCCAGGGTGGCGATTGGGGATCGGTGGTGGCATCGTGGCTGGCCCACGACAGTCCGGCTTGCCGCGCGGTCCATCTCAACTTCCATCTCGGCTGGGCGATGGGCCACGAGCGCCCCGGCACGCCGGAAGAACTGGCCGCGGGCGAACGCAATGCCGCGTTCATGGCCAGCGAAGGCGCCTATATCGGCCTGCAATCGACGAAGCCGCTCACCCTGTCCTATGCGATGGGGGACAGCCCGCTCGGGGCGGCGGCTTGGATCATCGAGAAGTTCGCCAACTGGTCGGACCTGCGCGGCGCGCCGCTATGGGAGCATTTCGATCGCGACCGGCTGGCGACGCTGGTCATGACATATCTGCTCACCGACGCGTTCGGCACCGCATCCTGGTTGTATCGCGGCCTGCTCGGTGCCGGGGAACGGCCCGACCCGGACGCCCGCGTCGGCAAACCGACGGGGATAGCGGTCTACCCGCGCGAAATCGGCGGCTGGCCGCGCACGATGGTCGAACGCCGCTACGACGTCGTCCACTGGAGCGAGCAACCGCGCGGCGGCCATTTCGCCGCGTTCGAACAGCCCGCGCTGTTCGCCGACGACCTGATCGCTTTCGGACGGGCGATCGGCTGACCGCCCGCCGCGATCAATCCTCGCCGATGTAGATCAGCTTCTTGCCGGCATTGGCGCCGGAAAAAACCGTCTCCAGCGCGCCTGCGGCCGCCGCGATGCCATGATCGATATCCTCTTCGTGCGACAGCTTGCCGGCGAGCATCAGTTCGGTGAGCGCGGCGATCGCCTCGCCGAAGCGCGGCACATGATCGAAGATCACGAAGCCGGACCAGGTCAGCGTCCGCAGCAATATCTCACGCTCGTTGCGCAGCCCGGTCGGCGGCGGGCTCCAACTCGAGGTGGCGGCGGTGCCGCACTGCACGATTCGCCCGTTCTTCGCCATCGCGCGGATCGCGGTATCGAGGATAACGCCGCCGGTATTGTCGAAATAGATCTCGAAGCCCGCCGGGCGCGCACCGGCGAGCGTCTCGGCCAGGTCGCCCTCGCGATAATTGAAGGCCGCCGTATAGCCGAAGCGTTCGACGCACTGGCGGACCTTGGCCGCGCTGCCGGTGAGCCCGATCGCTTCGCCGCCAGCAGCGCGCACCAACTGGCCGACCACGCTGCCCACCGCCCCGGCGGCAGTTGAAACCAGCACCGCGTCGCCCGGCCGCGGCGGCGCCAGATTGTTGAGCGCGAGCCACGCCGTCACGCCAGGCATCCCGAGCACGCCGGCATAGGCGGAGAGCGGCGCCCGCGGCACGCCAATGTGAGACAGCAGCGCCGCGCGGGTCGCCACTGCATAGTCCTGCCAGCCGAAATAGCCGTAGACGATGTCCCCCTCCGAGAAGGATCCGTCCCTGCTTTCCACGATCACGCCGACGGCGAGCGCGCGGAACGGCGCGTCGATTGGGGTAAGCGCCGGGTTGGCGGCCCAGCCGCGTTGCACAGGATCAGCCGACAAATAAAGATTGCGGACGAGAAACTCTCCCTCCCCGGGGCGAGGAGCATCGTCCTCGCGCAGCGCGAAGTCATCGGCGAGCGGCGTTCCCGAGGGACGCCTGGCGAGCACGACCTGCCGATTGCGGCCAGGATGGGTGAAGACGGGAAGATCGACCACGGGCACCTCTCATAATCGTCGGCGGGACTCGCATTGCCAGAAATAATACGCTTGTCTACGATTATGCGCGCCTGCGACGATATTCCGCGCGGGTGCAGTCCCATAAGAGGAGAGGCGAGCAATGGGCGATATCGAAAGGCTGATTGCGATCGAAGCGATCAAGCGGCTGAAGGCGGCCTATTTCCGCTGCATGGACGAGCGCGCATGGGACGAGTTCGCCACCCTGTTCACCGACGATGTCATATTCGACGCACGCGGCGCTCTGGAGATGCCGAAGCCGGACGACGAATATGAGGAAGAGCCCATCGTCGGCGCGAGCGCAGTCGTGGATTATGCCCGTACCGGCCTCACTCCGCTGATCAGCGTTCACTCCGCGCACATGGCCGAGATCGACATTCTCGACTCGCACAACGCCCGCGGCACCTGGCCGATGCACGACATGCTGATCGCACCGCCCGGCGCTCCTTTCAGGATCTTCCGGGGCTGGGGCCATTATCGCGAAACCTATCGCAAGACCGGCGACCGGTGGCAGATCGCCACGCTGCGGCTTCGCCGCCTGTATGTCCAAACGGAATAAGGGGAGCGCGGGGCGAGTCGTGCCGGCCGAGGTCGATCCCGCCACGCGGGTATCGAACTGGCCGGCACCGCCAGCGTCAGGACTCGGACCAGTAGATCTGATCCATCGTCTCGCCGGCATCGAAGCGGGCCTGGATGCGCTTCATGCTGGCGATGCTGTCTGGATTGGCGAACAGCGTGCCGCTGATCTTCTGGTCGTTGTCGATCCCCTCGCTCTGGTTGAGGTCCTCGTCCTCGCCGAGCATCTGCTTCATTCCCGCGACCGACTGGGGCGGAAGCGCGGCAATGTGGCGGGCCATGCCGAGCGCGGTCTCAAGCGCCTGCCCCTTGCCGACCACGCGGTTGACGCCGCCAAGTTCGTAGAGCCGCCGGGCGGTGAGCGGCTGGCCCATCAGCACGACTTCGGCCGTGACCGTGCGGCCTATCAATCGCATCAGGCGAGACGTGCCGCCGATTCCGGTGCCCGCGCCTATGATGACCTCGGGCTGGCTGAAGCGCGCCTGGTCCTCGGCAACGCGCAGATCGCACGCCCAACCGAGCTCGCAGCCGCCACCCGACGTGTCTCCGTTGACCGCCGCGATGGCGACCATCTTGCCGCGGCTAAGCGTCTGCAGGCAGCGGAACCATCCGGCCGGATCACCGGTCGCCGCCTCGCCCGCGACGAGCTTGCAGATATCGTCGAGATACGCATGCTCCAGCCAGTGCCCCTCGACGGACGACGCCAGCACGACCACGCGTGCGCCACCGGCCTGCGCCTGATCGAGCACGTCGGCCAGCCGCGATACCGTCGCGCATGTGGTGGTGTGGCCCTTGATGCCGCCGTCGCCCACCGTCACCAGCGCGATTCCTTCGCCGGGCCACTCGAGCGTCACATTGTCCGTCATCGTTTCTTCCTCTCCATCGCGTCTCGGCGCGTGCCCGGCCGCCAACCGCGCGCATCGCTAACATTATGCTAGGCTATTATATGCCAGCCGCCAATGTTCCTGCTCTTTCGCTCGCCGGAAGACAGCCCGCTTGCCTTGCATCCATAGCGATAATAATGAGCCAGCGAACGGGTACGCAGGGAGGCCTCGAATGGACATAGAGAAAATCGCAGCGATGGAGATCGCACCGATCGTGCAGTCTTATGATAAGCGCGATACGATTCTCTACGCACTCGGCCTGGGCTATGGCGCCGATCCGCTCGACGAGAAGGAACTCGGTTTCGTCTATGAGCGTCACCTGCGTGCGCTCCCGTCCTATGCCAACCTGCTGTGCCATCCGGGGTTCTGGGCGCAGGACCCGCAATGGGGAATCGACTGGGTCAAGATCCTCCACGCCGAGCAGGATTTCGTGATCCATAAGCCCCTGCCCCCGACCGGCAGGATCCGCGGCGAATATGCCATCGCCGGCATCGAGGACAAGGGCGAGGGCCGCGGTGCCCTTCTCCACCAGAACAAGGAACTCTACAGCGAAGAAACCGGCGAGCATCACGCCACCGTCCGGTCGACGCTGTTTCTGCGCGGCAATGGCGGCGAAGGAGGGTTCGGCAAGGGACCCGCGCCGGCTCAGGCAATTCCGGACAAGGCGCCGGACAAGGTCGTGGAGATCCCCACCTTGCCCCGCCAGGCGCTGATCTATCGGCTGAGCGGCGACTGGAATCCGCTTCATGCCGATCCCGAAATCGCGCGCAAGGCGGGATTCGACATGCCGATCCTGCACGGATTGTGCACCAATGGCATCGCCGCCCGCGCTATCGTCGCAGCTTATTGCGATTATGATCCGTCGCGGCTGGCGCAGATGTTCGTCCGGTTCAGCAAGCCGGTCATGCCGGGTGAAACGATCCGCCTCGAATTCCATGAGGAAGGTAACAACCTCCGCTTCCGTGCCATCGCCAAGGAACGCGACACGGTGGTCCTCGACCGGTGCTCCGCCACGATCGCCTGAACCCCGCCGAGGGCGGCCGGCCTCAGACCAGGCCGAGCCCGCCGTCGGCGAAAAGTTCTGCTCCCGTCAGATAGCTCGACGCGTCGGAAGCGAGGAACAGGACGACAGCACCGATCTCGTCCGGCTCGCCCATTCGGGCCATCGGGATCATCCCGATCGCCGCCTTGATATCCGGCGACTCCGCGCGCCCGCCATCATCCCCCAGCAGGATGGCCGTCGCGGTCGGGCCCGGATGGACGGTGTTGACGCGGATGCCGGTTCGCTGTTGTGCCAGGTGCAGCGCTGCCGATTTGGCGAGCGCGGCCGCAGCCGCCTTGGATGGTGCGTAGAGCGCCCCGGTCGGCGCGAACTTCTTCGTCGCCAGCGACGAGATATTGACGATCGAGCCGCCACCTGCCGCCTTCATCACCGGGATGACCGCCTGCATGCCATGAAGCTGGCTGAACAGATTGACGTCGAGGATCCGCCGGAGATCCTGCGGCCGCGCATCCTCGATCGTAGCGGGGATATCGATCCCGGCATTGTTCACCAGGCAATCGATCCGTCCGTGTCGGGACTGCGCATAGGCCACGATGTCGGCCCAGGCCACCGGGTCCGTGACGTCGAGCGGGCGGTAATCCGCCTCGAAACCCTCGGCGCGGAGTTGCTGGGCCTGTTCCTGCCCTGCCGCATCCTTCACGTCGCCCAGCACCACGCGGGCGCCGGCCATCGCGAGCGCGCGGGCCGATGCCGCGCCGATTCCCTGCGCGGCGCCACTGACGATCGCGACACGCCCCGCAAGCACGGCGCTCACGCGGTCTTGTCCGACTTGTACGCCTCCTGCCCATTGGGAATATCTTCGAGGAAGGGCATGCCGGTCAGGTGATTACCGCCCGATAGCGGCATGTTCAGGCCGGTTATGTAGGTCGGGCCCGACAGAAACACGACTGCATCGGCATAATCGCGCGGATGCCCGACTCGGCCGAGCGGCACATGGCGCGCATAGGTTTCCTCGACCCCCGGTATCGCGAACAGCTGCGATGCCAGCGCCGACTTGATCGGACCGGGAAGCAGCGAGTTCACGCGGATCCCCCGCGGGCCATATTCGAGTGCCGCATAGCGCACCAGGCAGTCCATCGCCGATTTGGCGCAGGCATAGGCAAAATGGGGCGGCTGCGGCTGGGTCGTACTGTTGGACGATATGAGCGTGATCGAACCGCCATCGTTCATACGCTCGGTCATATATTTCACGAACCAGACATGGCCGAAATAATTGACATCGATCCCTTGCTGGAGCTGCTCTGGCGTCACGTCCTTGATAAGACTGATCACCGGTAGCGCCGCGGAGTTCACCGCGATGTCGATCTTGCCGTAAGCGGCGACGGTGGCATCGGCCAGCGCCTCGATATCCTTCTGGCTACCAGCATCGCAGCGCACGGCGACACCGCCGATCATCGTTGCCAACCGGTCGAGCCCATCCTTGTTGCGCGCGGCCACCACCACCTTGGCGCCCGCCTCGGCCAGCGCCTCCGCGATCGCCCAGCCGGTACCGCCTTCCGCCGACGCGCCCAGCACGACCGCTACCTTGCCCTCAAGCCTCATCCGTCGTTCCTTATCTTCCTGTTGATTGCGGGCGGCGTCAGTCGCCGAAGAAATTCAGCTCCAGCATCACCCCGTTGGGGTCGGTTACGAATAGCTGGCGCAAGGGTAGCTGGGGGATGTCGTTGGCGTGCGTCTCGACGCCCATCGCGCCGAGCCGCGCCCGCATCGCCGCATAGCCCGAGCATCGGAACGCCACATGATGCAGCCTGCCGGTGCCCGGCGGCGATGACGGGACGCCGTCATCGGGCTCCCAGGGATAGGCGATATCCGGCCGCGCGAGATGAATCACGGCGCGGCCCTCGCCGTCGCAGATCCACAATGCCTCGTCCGGATCGCTGGAGCCCGGCGACGGCGTCACCGCGAGGCCGAGCACTTCCGCAAAGAATCGCGCGCTGCCCTGCACGTCGGGCGTCCGGACATTGACGTGGTCGAGCGCCTCGACTCGCGTCCCAGGCGTATCGCCGCCAGCCCCGGTCACAGGCCGAATGCGCGGATATGATGGCCCGCATAGCTGTCCATCAGGTCGCCATGACCGGCGCGTCCATCGATCGTGACGTCCATGCAGTGCATGTAGGTGACGATGTTCTGCCAATAGAGCTTGGGGTACATCGACTTTGTCGACGCCTCGACCTGGTGCGTCCGGCACTCCGCGTCCTCGATCTCGAACTCGATCGCCTCGACGAGCAGCCGGCTACCCTCGGCAAAGCGCGTACGCGCAGTCATGGCCACGACGGCGACAGGACGGCCGTCGGTCGCGATCCACCCCGATCGAAGGTTGAGGCTCGGCGTGGGACCGCCCGATTCCCATTTGTTGATGCCTTTCGCATCGTCTCCCTCGATCACCTTGTCCCAGTCCGGGCCGAACTCGGCGCCATCGAGCATGCCGGTATCCAGCCAAGCCAGCACGAAGCCGGTGTCGGGTCCCGCCCAACCCGTCATCCAGCGATAGGGAGGGGTGCGCTCGGGCTGTTCGGGCCGATTATAGCCCCAGCTCCGGTCGCGGACATAGAAGCCGTCGATGGCATAATCCTGCCCGTCGAGGGTCAGCTTTCCGTCGGTTTTCATAAGCTGCGTGAAATGCTTGCCGCCCGGCCGGCCCACCGGCGGCATCGCCGCCGTCATCCGGTAATCGAGGTCGAAGCCGCGGCTCTCGTCGCGGAACTGGATCAGGATGTCCTGGAGCGGCTCGACGACCTTCATCCGCACGTCGCACGACCCCATCGTCAGCGACCAGTCACTATTGTCGGCGACCGCCGGAAGGTATTGATGCTCTAGGAAATAATCCGCCTCGAGCTGATGCCGAAAGATACGATCGCCGCGGGTGACGAAGATGTGCACCGACATCGTCTTCAGTGCATGATGCCACAGCACATAGATATTGCACTGGATCTGCGCTTCCGGGATGTTGAAGCCGTAGAGATTGGTTTCGATCGCCGTGAAGTGCGCGTCGGGGCCGACTGGATGAAGATAATCATCCTCGCGTTCGACCGGGAAGAAATCCACCGCGCGACCGATATAGCGGCTTTCCTTCCATTCGCCACGCGTTGCCTGTTTCTGCAGCTCGGATAAGGCCATCTCGATCTCTCCCATGCGCGACCTCGACTCAGATCGCATGCTTACTACTTTTGCCAGCTTGCGGATGCCGGGCAAGCGGGTCAACCGTTGCCAATATTGGCATGGCTGCTAATCTTAGGCTAGCAGAAGATTCTGCAACGACAGCAACGATGGAGGATGCTCGTGGATCTCGGACTCAAGGGCCGCAAGGTCATCATCGGCGGCGCTCTGCGCGGCATCAGTAAGGCGATCACAGAGGTATTGGCCGCCGAAGGAGCGGACATCGCCATGTTCACGCGTCAGTCCGAAGGTCTCGACGCTCATCGCGACGCGCTGTCGTCGCATGGCGGCAAGGTCGTCGCCGAAACCTTCACGCTCGAGGATCGCGACGGTTACAAGACCTTCCTGAGCGGCCTGGCGGACAAGCTCGGCGGCTGCGATATCTTCATCCACTCGATCTCGTCCTCGGGCGCGCAGGCGACGATGGATTGGGAGCAGAGCTTCAAGGTCGACATGATGGGCGCCGTCGATGGCTGCGAGGCGCTGGAACCTTATCTCGAAAAGTCCGGGACGGGCTCGGTCATCCTGATGTCGAGCACCGCGGCGGTCGAGACGTTCCTCGTGCCGCAGGCGTTCAACGCGGTGAAGGCCGCGCTCATCACCTATGGCAAGCAGCTTTCGCAAGCCTGGGGTCCGAAGGGCATCCGCGTCAACATGGTGTCGCCAGGGCCGATCAGCTATCCGGGCGGCAATTGGGAAGGCATCAAGGCCGTGATGCCGGACCTGTACGACGCGACACTGGCGCAGTTCCCGCTGGGACGCTTCGGCGCTCCGCAGGACGTGGCACCTGCCGTGGCATTCCTGGCGAGCCCCGCCGCCTCCTATATTACCGGTACCAACATCGTGATCGACGGAGGCTATACCAAACGCGTCCAGTTCTGATGATTTGGCAGCCGGCGGGCCAAAGTCCCGAACTGGGCCTGCTCTTTTGAGGTGGGCGCGCTTTGCGCTTCCACCGAACGCCTGGGTCAGGCTCTCGTGGATGTTCTAGAGATCGACCTCAAGTTGGCCGTCCTGCTCCCGGCAGGACAGCACCGTAAGCGGCTTGGGCGTGATCGGCGACATCGAATGGCCGTCCTCCAGGTTGAAGCGCGCACCGTGATGGGGGCAGATGATGCTGTTGCCCCTGACCCGGCCGCCGTCCATCGACAGGTTCTGGTGCGGGCAATCGTCACGGACCGCGTGAAGCCCCGTCGCCGAGCGGCAGATCAGGACGCGCTGGCCCTCGATGGCCACCGCTACCGATCGTCCAGCGGCCACTTCGGGGATGGCAATCCGACACTTGCCCACGCGACGTCTCTCCACACTTATCACTGTTGTCCTTCTCACAGCGCGGGTGGCAGGATTAGTCAACCAGCATATCATTTTATCCAATACGAAAGGCTCGCCATGCTGATTCCCGCGACACGCGTCCTCGATGCAATGCGGACCGAGTTGAGGCGGCTCGCACCCCGGCTCTCCGATGCCGCCACAGACGGATCGACCGCGATGTCCTTCGGCCACGCCATCGACCTACTGGCGACGCGCGAACGAGGAGGGGCAGCCGCAATCCGTGCACAGTTCCAGGACCTCGCCAGATTGCTTGCATCGCTGCCGAAACACCCCGCACTCGAAAGCGTGTCACGCGATGCCGCGGAGACCGCGGCCACCGGCGATCTCGCCGCACTTGAGGCGCGGTGGATCGACACGCTGCGCGCCTTTCAGGATGCCATGATCGCACTCGAGCCGCTCGAGCCAGCTGCGCGCCTGCATATCATGGACAAGCTGGTTGCGTGGGAAGCGGCGGATCGGCAGCGCCAGATCAGCAACGACGGGAACGACGCTGCCGAGGGCGATACCGCGATCACCATCGAACGCCTGACCGCCTATCTGCGCGATCGATTCGGCGAGCCCGGGCTGGAGGTGACCAGTCTGCAATCGCTCGCCGGCGGCTTCGGCAAGGAAACCACGATCTTCGCCGCCGAAGGCGAGGCGCTGAACGGGGAGTTCGTCATCCGCCGCGACCTCGGCGACAATGTCGGGCTGGATACCGCCTGCCACCGCATCTTTCGGGAATATCCTGTGATCCGCGGCGCATTCGAGCAGGGCTTTCCCGCGCCCGATGCGCTATGGCTCGATACCGAGCATGCGCTGCTCCCAGGCGCCGACTTCATCGTGATGCGGCGCGCGCCGGGGCGGATCGCCGGCAACTTCTTCGGTGCGAAGACGGAGATTCCCGCCGATCTTGCAGACATCCTCGCCGACCAGATGGCGGCTCTCCATTCGCTGCGGCCGATGCGCGAGCTTGGCGACCTGACCGATACGATCAAGCCGGAGCTGTGGGATCTTTCCGTTCGGGAATGCGCCGCGCGCTATATCCGCAACTGGTACGACTTCTTCCTGCGCGAACCGCACACGCCTTCTCCCGCGCTGATCGGCCTGTTCGGCTGGCTGCTCGCCAATGTTCCTGGTGGAGACGAGCCGCCGCGCCTCATCCACGGCGATATCGGCTTCCATAATTTCCTGTTGCACGACGGCGGCATGAGCGCACTGGTCGACTGGGAGTTCGCTCATGTCGGCGATCCGGCCGACGATCTCGGCTATCTGAAGGTGACCGTCGGCGCGTCGCTGGACTGGCCGCGCTTCATGGCGCGCTATCGCGCCGCGGGCGGCCCCGACGTGGACGCGGGGGCGATCGAGTATTATGGCGTCTGGGCCTATGTGCGCAACGCTTGCGGCGCAAACCTGTTGTCCACCCGCTTGGTGACGGGTCGGGCGGACGACCTGAAGCTCACGATCCTGCCCTTCATGCACGTGCCCCCCTTCATCCAGGGCGCACGCGCGCTGATCGATGCGTTCGAAAGCGGCAGGGCCGCTGCAGACTGATCCGTACCGGGGAGGCCGGCTCAGGCGGCGTTGCGGAGCCGGGCATCCTGGAGGATCAGGTCAGCGGCACGCCAGCCGGTCGCCATCGCCGGAGCGTTGGTGTTGCCGGAGACCAGCGCGGGCATGATCGAGCAATCGACGACACGCAGGCCATGAACCCCGCGGACGCGCATTCGCTCGTCGACCACCGACCGCTCGTCGCGGCCCATCCGGCAGCTTCGCACCGCATGCGTCCCGCACAGCGCGTTGCGTCGGACGGCATCGAGGATTTCCGCATCGCTGGCATGGCTGGCGCCTGGCGACATCTCCTCGCCGACGATTGCCGCCAAGGCAGGCTGGGCGACGAGACGCCGCACATAGCGGACGAGATCGATCGCAGCCCGTTCGTCCTTTTCGGTGCCGAGCCAGTTCGGCGTGATCACCGGCGCCGAGTCGGGATCGCTGCTCGCGATCGCCAGCATCGCCTCGCTTTCCAGACCGATAAGCTGGGTCGTCACGGTCATGCCGGGCGCGCGCTGCACCGATTGCATCGGCGCGACAGTGTCTTTGCTCTCGGACATCTGGAGGGTCCAACCGCTGATATAGAGCTGGGCATTGGGACGCGGCTGGCCGGGATCGGTCTTGACGAAAGCGCCGACCTCCATGGCGCCGTTGGCGAGCGGGCCGGACTTGAAGGCCAGATACTGCGCGACGCTCTTCGCCAGGCCGAAGCCGTACAGGCGGTGATTTATGCCTTTGTCGCCGATCAGCCGGTAGCTCAGCATCAGCCCGAGATGCTCGAGGATGCGGCGTCCGACATCGGGGCTGTCCTGCACCACGTCGATCCCCTGCTGGCGCAGCAGCGCCGCGGGGCCGATACCCGATAGCTGGAGCAGCTTCGGCGAAATGATCGTGCCGGCCGACAGGATGACCTCGCCGTGCGCGACGAAATTCCTGCGTGCTCCATCCGCCATCCGGCAGGCAACGCCGCTCGCACGCCGCCCGTCGAACAGCACGCGGTCGACCGTAACGCCGGTCACGACGTGGAGATTGGCGCGCGAGCTGACCGGATCGAGAAATGCGACGGCGGAGCTTTGCCGGCGGCCGCCCTTTATGTTGTAGCAGTAATAGCCGATGCCTTCCTGATCCTCGCGATTCAGGTCTTCATAGTGGCGCGGCAGGCCCATCTGCACGCCCGCCTCGATCGCGGCCTCGGCGAGCGGATAGCGGAACTTGTTGGTGGAGACGTGGACCGGGCCGCCCGCTCCGCGAACGCCGTCGTCGCCGAGTTCGTGATCCTCAATCGCGCGAAATGCCTGCTTCATGGCCGCCCAGCCCCATTCGGTGCCGGCGGCTTGCTCCCACAGCGCATAATCCTCCGGCTGGCCGCGCACATAGATCATGCCGTTGATCGCCGAAGAGCCGCCCAGCCCGCGCCCCCGCTGCCAGGTCTCGCTGACCACGTCCGATGCGTCGCGGATCGGATAGTTCCAGCTGTGCTTGGGATCGGTGACGAGCTTGCCGATTCCCTTGGGCATGTTGACAAGAAAATTCTTGTTGTCGCCCCCTGCCTCAATCAGCAGCACGCGATGGGCGGGGTTGGCCGAAAGTCGGTTCGCCAGCACGCAGCCGGCCGATCCTGCGCCCACGATAATATAGTCGTAGCTCTCACCCATCTGGCGCACCCTCTTCTTCCTCCGGGAAAGCTATGATGCGAATCATATGTTAGGCAACTATTTTTCGGCCAACCTCGCGTCGATAATCGCCGAAAATCGATCGAGATGGACATCGGCATCGCCGAACAAGCGCGCGATGACGAAGAGGCGGCGGTAGACATGGCTGATGTTCAGCTCCTCGGTTACGCCGATGCCGCCGTGGAACTGGATGGCCTCGCGGGTGACGAGCAGGCCGCCCTTGGCGATCTGCACCTTCAGCGCGGACGCGGCAGCCGCCCGCATCGCCGCATCGCTGCCAGCCGCCGCACCCAGCGCATGGAATAGCAGCGAGCGCGTCAGCTCGACCTCGATGAGCACATCCGCCATGCGATGCTGGAGCGCCTGAAAGGTGCTGAGCGTCGCGCCGAACTGGCGGCGGATCTTCAGATAGTCGCGCGTGGCCCACATCGCCGCGTCGATTGTACCGAGCGCCTCGCCGCCCAGTGCGATCAGCCCATGATCGAGCCCACGCGCCATCGCCGCCGCTGCTACATCGCCCGACGCGATCAGCTGCGCAGGCGCGCCATCCAGGGTCAGATCGGCAACCCGATGGTTGTCGAGTGTTCGATAGTCGCGCCGCGACAGCCCGTCGGCAGCGGCCGCGACGAGGAACAGCGCCAGCCCGCCCTCGTGCAACGCCGACATGATGAAGTCCGTCGCCTGGGACGCACCGTCGACCAGCGTCTTGGCGCCCGAGACGCGATAATCATCGCCATCGCGCGATGCCACCGCGGCGATGGCGGCCGGATCGCCCCGCCCGGCCGCCTCGCCGAGCGCGGGCACGATACGGCGCTCGCCCATCACCATCGGCTCGATCAGCATCGCCCCGATCTCGCCGCCGATCGCCGACACGATCTGCGTTGCGACGACATGCGCGATGAACGGCTCGATCACGAGGGCGCGGCCGAGCTCCTCGGCGATCAGCGCATTTTCGACGGCACCGCCGCCGAAGCCGCCCTCATCCTCCGAAAGACCGGCGCCCAGCAGGCCCAGCTCGGCGAAGGTGGCCCAGTGGTTCCTATCGGCGCCGGGCGCGGCGCGGATCAGCTCGAAGCGCCGTTCCCAGCCATATTCGCGCTCGACGAACCGTCGCACGCTGTCGCGCAGGGCTTCCTGCTCGGACGTATAGGTGAAATCCACGAGAGCCTCAGAGTTCCAGGATTGTCTTGGCGATCAACGTGCGCTGAATCTCGTTCGCGCCGCCATAGATGGTGGTGGCGCGGCGGAACATCGCCTTGGCGGAAATGCCGATGCCGTGATCCGGTACGGGCGAATCCCAGCCGTCTTCGGACATCGATTCCTCGGCCTCGTCATTGCGGCGCACCGCGAGCCCAGCATCACCCAGCGCATCGACCGCGAGTTCGGCGACGCGCTGGCGCAACTCCGAGCCGCGGATCTTGACGACGGAGGCTACCGCGCCGCCGTGATTGCTCTCGTCGGCCAGCGCCCGCAGCACTGCGTATTCGAGCGCCAGCGTGTCGATCTCGATCTGGGCGAGCTTCGCCCGGAAGCGGGGATCCTCGATCAGCGGGCGGCCGTCGCGGATTTCGGTCGCGGCGATCTCGCGAAGCTGCGCTATGTCCCGCTTGGTGTGAGGCACCTCGGCGCTATTGGTGCGCTCATTGGTCAGCAGGAACTTGGCATAGGTCCAGCCGGCCCCCTCCTGTCCCACAAGATTCTCCACCGGCACCCGCACGTCGTCGAAGAAGAATTCGTTGACGGTCAGCCCCTCGTCGATCGTCCAGATCGGACGGCGGGTGATGCCGGGGCTTTTCAGGTCGATGAGCAGTGCGGAGATACCGGCCTGCGGCTTCACGTCCGGGTTGGTGCGCACGAGCATGAAGATCATGTCGGCATGATGGCCCTCGGTCGTCCAGGTTTTTTGGCCGTTGACGACATAATGGTCCCCATCCCGCACAGCGCGCGTCCGCAGCGACGTGAGGTCGGACCCGGCGCCCGGCTCCGAAAATCCCTGAGCCCAGAATGTGTCACCGCTCCGGATGCCTGGCAGGATCCGCTGACGCATCTCCTCCGCGGCGAAGGTGTAGATTACCGGCGCGACCAGTTCCGGCCCGATCCGGTCCATCGTCGGTGCATAGCCGCGACGCATCTCCTCGTCGAAGATCAGCCGCTGCACGCCTGTCCAGCCGGTGCCGCCATAGGCGACCGGCCAATGCGGCACCGACCAGCCCTGCTCGGCCAGTATCTTCGTCCACCGCGCCTGATCGTCGCGACGGGGGTGATAGTCCGCCAGGGCGCGGCGTTTTAGGTCCTCGGGCAGGCGCGCCGTAACGAACGCCCGAATTTCGGCGCGGAACGCCTCATCCCCGGCGCTGTATCTTGGCTCCATCCTGCTATCCCTCCCCTATCACGACGAAGCCTGCTCCCGCGATTGGAGATGGTACGCAAGCGGCCAATTACCCTATCCCGTTCCATCATTTCATGCAAAGGATAGTGGCGTGAAAGCCTTCAACCGCAATTTCTCGAAGCACCCGCGCGCCATAGCCGAGCAGCTGCGCCTCGACAGCGTCGGCGGGGATCGCTTCCGCAATCGTCTCAATCAAGCCAATTCCTATCAGGCGCTGTTCGGTGGCCAGGTCGTCGCACAGGCGCTTGCGGCGGCCGACCTGACGGTCGAGGCTGAACGGTCGGTGCATTCTCTGCACGCCTATTTCCTGCGTGGAGGGGACGCCAGCCACCCGGTCGAATTCGACGTCCAGCGTGTCCGCGACGGACGGCGTTTCTCCACACGACGGGTCTGCGCTGTCCAGCAGGGCAAGCTGCTGCTGACGCTCGACTCGTCCTACTGTGTCGCCATGCCGGGCTTCGAGCACCAGCAGGCCGCCGAGTTCGCGTTCGATCCGGAGAGCGCGCTTGATCACCATGCGCTGATCGAAACCGTCCCGGCAGAGTCACAGCAGCTCCTGCGCGACTTCTTCAGCCATTATCCCATTGATGTGCGCTTTCCCTCGCCGGTCGGCTTCACCAGCCGAGCGCCCGTGGCGAAGCGCCACTTCTGGCTCCGCGCGCTCGACATGCCGTTATCCGATGACGAACGGCTGCATCGCGAAGTGCTTGCCTATATGTCGGACTTCCTGTTCTCGGGTGCACCGCTGGCAAGCCACACACTCTCCATCCCGGGACCGCACGTCGCCATGGCCAGCCTTGATCACGCCATGTGGTTCCATCGGCCGGTCCGCTGTGACGACTGGCTGCTGTTCGAGACGGACTCGCCGTCCGCCCGCGCTTCGCTCGGCCTCTCGCGAGGTCTGTTCTACGATCGCGCGGGCAATCTTCTTGCTACCGTCGCGCAAGAGGCGTTGCAGACGATCCACGACGGCGCGCTCGACGCCTGAGCGCTCGCCAAACGTTACGCGCCTCGGCGCATGAGCGGTAGCGCGCGATAGGAATAGTCGCCCTCTCCCCAGCGCCCGACCTCTCCCAGCGCCGCGAGCTGGGCCGCGTCGGCGGGGTCGACCGGCAGCGTCAGCGCACTGTCCCACACCAGCTTGCGTTGCGCGATGCGCCATTCGCCGCGGCGGCGCTCGTAATTGTCGAGATAACGACCGGACACCATCACATGTTTGGGATCGTCACCCAGCGTGCGGTGATAGGCAAGGAAGTACAGTTCGCCGTCCGCTCGATGGCCCGCGACACGATAGGACGCGTTACAGATAAAATGGGCGGTCAGCTCGAAACCGAGCATGAGCTCCATGAAGCGATCGACGAAGCCGCTCGCGGGCCCGGAATATACCAACCCATGTTCGTCGGTTGCGCCATCATGATAGACCGAACGCAGGAGTTCCAGGTCGCGGCGATCGACGGCGCGGGCGTACCGCACCGCGAGATCGCGTAGCGCCTCCTTGGCCAGCATTGCATCGATCGCGGCATCGCGCGACGCCGCCTCGTTTCCGTCCTCGGGCGCCGCAGCCATCAGGCGGCCGCCATTGCGGGTTGGGCGGCGTGCGCCGCGGCGATGCCCGCGCGCCTGCCGAACACCACCGCGCTGCCAATGCTGGTGCCGCCGCCGGCATATCGCTTGCCGTGGAAGCAGCCGAGCACTTCACCCGCGGCGTAAAGGCCCGGAATCACTATGCCTCGGATATCGAGCACGCGCCCTTCGGCATCGATATCCAACCCGGCTGCGGTGAAGCCGATGATCGCAGGCCGAACCTCGACGGCATAGAAGGGCGGTTCTGCGACAGGGGCAAGCGGGTGCCCGTTGCCGTCCTTGCGGAAGCGCCGGTCCTCGCCATGCTCCACCACGTCTTCGTTATAGACGCGCACCGTCTCGGATAACGCGACCGGATCCATGCCGATCTGCGCAGCCAGTCCGGCTATCGTGGTGTCCCGCTTGACGACGCCCTTGGCCACTTCGGCGAGGATCGTGTGCTCCTCCCAGCTCGAACTGGCGAGGCCGCTATTGTACGGATCGGCATAGGAAAGATCGTCGCCATTGGCGACCATCGTCCGGTGATCGAACACAGCCCAGCAGCGCCGGCCGGTCTGCTCGTTGATCAGATAGCCGACGACGGCATAGGAATCCCATTCCGCCATGAAGCGTTTCCCCTCGGCGTTCACCGCTATCACCCAAGGCGGCAGGAAGGCCTCCACGAAGCGGCTGTCGAAACAGGGGGTCGGCTGGATCAGCCCACGATCATAGCCGGTGATCTGCGCGTTGACCGATTCGCCCAGCACGATGCCGTCGCCGAGGATGAACGGCGCGTCGCGATGTACGGCCCAGGCCTTGTCGCCATGATATGCGGCCGACGGAAACCATTTGCGCAGCATCTCGGGATTATTGCCGAACCCTCCGGTCGCCATCACCACCGCGCCGGCGCGCAGCTCATGGCCATCGACCACGACGCCGGTCACTGCGCCATCCTCGAACAGCAGGCGCTCGACGCGACTGCCGAGCGCGGTTTCGACTCCGAGCGCCCCTGCCCGGTTGATGAGGGCATCGGCGATACCCATGCCGAAGCTCTGCGACGTGTGTCCGCGCATGACGCCGCTGACATCGGAATGGACGAGCATGGTAGCTGGAAAGACGCAGCCTTTTTCGGTCAGCCAGTCGACCATGGCCGCGCTTTCATCTGCGTAGATCCGGACCAGATCGGGGCGGACCGCATATTGGTTGAGCGTCAGCACATAATCGTAGAGCGCATCGGGGCCATCGTCGGGGATGCCAGCCTCGCGCTGCGTCGCAGTGCCCGCGGCATAGACCACGCCGGTCGAGTTGCGGGTGGCGCCACCGAGATGATCGTCGGCCTCCACCACCATCACCTGCGCCCCGGCCTGGCGCGCCTCGATCGCGGCAGACATGCCCGCCGCGCCGGAGCCGATGATGATCACGTCATAGTCGTTTGCCATATAATGGCTCTCCTGGCTTCTGCTGCGACACGCTTCAGGCGGCTTTGGTTTGCCCGGCACTGTCCGGAATGCGGTTGAGATAGACCGGATCCTGCCGGTCGCGCCGGCCAGGCAGGTTGAATACCGCGACATGGCCCTCGGCGGTAATCCGCTGCGTGGGGCGGATATCGTTCCATTCGTTGGTGATCTTGCGGCGCAGGACCTTCCAGGCGCCGTTTCGCCGCTCGAACAAATCGATATACCGGCCGCCGCAATAGAAATCGTGCGGATTGTCGATCGTGCCGGCTTTCACCTGGGCGTCGGCATAGGTTTCGCCGAAGAACGCCTTGATATGTTCGTAGCCGCCAGTGGTCTGCTGATACGCCCAATAATAGGATTCCGACGTCGCGAAGTCGCCGTCGACATCGATCGTGCAGTGCGTCACGGTGTGCATCCCGTCGATGATGCTCTCGCGCATCGCCGGGATGATATAGTCCGCAAAGCCATGCGCATTGCCGGAGTAGGAGCCGTGATCATCGGTTCCCTCCGGATGGTAGATCGACTTGAGAAGTTCCATGTCGAGCCGATCTATCGCGCGGCAATAGAGTTTCAGGACATGCTCGATCTCCTGCCGATCGAGCAGCAGGCGCACCTGTGCGGCTAAATCATCTGCCATCGTCATCCTCCATCTCAATTCAGCGCTGTTCTGATTCTTATGCTGGCATACCATCTGCAGAATTGGAAGGCCTGCATACCAACGGCATCGGAATGACAGGCTGGCGGAACAGCAGGAAGATCGTCCCCATCACCGCAAAGCTCGCGCAGTGCAGCAGGATGGTGGGCGTGTAGCTGCCATAATAGTCGAACAGCGCGCCGGCGAACGGACCCGCCCCAAACACGAACGGGATCTGGAGCAGATAGCACAGCCCCATCCCCAGGCCGAGATTGGGTTCGCCCAGCCATTCGCTCATCGCCAAGCCGAACAGCGGGAGAACGGCGTTGCAGCATGCACCGATCAGCACCGCGATCAGCAACAGCACCGGCAGGCTGCCGCCCGCTACGATCAGTGCGAGCCATGGCGGGATGCTGGCAAAGCATAGCAGCGCCAGCGCCAGCCGCGCGCCGATCCGGTCTGCAATCCAGCCAAAGGCGGGCGCGCCTATCAAGCCGCCAGCCCGAAGGCCGCAAGCAGCAGGGATGCCGAGGAAAGCTCCAGCCCGCGGCCCATGCCAAGCGCGACGAGGTGCGTCACCATTACCAGTCCGCCCGCGCTGAGCAGGCTGATGCCGAGCGTCAGCACCAGAAAGGCGGGCGACCCGAGGATCGCGGCGACGGAGAGCGGCTTCGTCTTCGGCGGCAGCGCAGGAGCATCCGCAGCGCGTGCGGCTGTGGCGGGCCTCTCGCGCAGCAACAGCAACAGCGGCAGGAGCGCCAGCAGCAGGACAGCGCCCCCTATGAACGTGGCGCGCAATCCATAGGAGGTCAGCATCACCGCCGCCGCGACGGGCATCGCACTGTTGCCGACCGGCATGTTGATGATGCCCAGTGCGCGTCCCCGCCGCTGGTCGAACCAGTTGGCGATGATGGCAGTGCATGGCACCACGCTGAACAGGCAGAAACCGGGTCCGATCAGCAGCGCGTAGCAGGCGAGCAGTCCGAGAATCGAGTGGAGCTGGCTCAGCAACAGATAGCCGCCTGCGTTGAGGACGATCCCGACGGCCATCAGCAGGCGGATCGGCACGCGACGCATCAGTCCGCCGACCAGCGGCGAAATCAACCCAAGGGCCAGCGTCAGCATGCTCAACCCGGCCGATGCCAGCGCACGCGTGGTGGCGAATTCGGCCTCGATCGCACCGACGAGGGAGCCATAGCCGGCGAAATTCACCCCGAGGGCGAGATTCAGGATCAGGAACAGGATGGCGACGGTGCGCCATTGCTCAGCACTCGTCCGCGCGTCCGACATGAACCCTCCGCCTGCCGCGCCGTTCCGCGGCTTTCCGGATCAGGCTAAAGCAACCGTGGGGGCGGTCAAGTCCGTTTGCCAGCGAACTATGTGTTAGCGCCCTATCCTCCGACGCCGAGGCGGGACAGGCGCTTTATCGCCTGGCGCATCAATTCGCCCATGGCATCGACCGCCTTGCCACCCAGCAGATCGCGGATCATCACGCGCTGCTCGAGCGCGGCCTGCTCCAGCGGCTGTCGCAGGGCCCTCCCACTCTCGGTCAGGTGGATCAGGATTACCCGCCTGTCGTCTGTCTGGCGCTGGCGCTCGATCAAGCCGGCGCGTTCGAGCCGGTTCAGCGTCTGGCCGATCGTCGCCTTGCCGATGTGGAGACGGCGCGCCAGTTCGACCTGGGAGAGCGGCTCGTTATACCATAGCTCGGCCAGCACGAACGACTGCGCGGGTGCGATGCCATACTCCGCTATGCGGCCGACATAATCGTTCTGCAGCAACCGCGCGAACACCTGCGCCTGATATGGCATTTCGAACTTGAACTCGAGCACCGAATCGTCGCACGGCGCCGGCTCGGGTTTCGTCGTTGCCCTGAGCTTGCGTTGTGCGTTCACCATAGGTCCGTCCCCTGTTCGCGGCCCCCGGGGGCCGAGAATCATCCTGCACCGCACATGACAGCCGCTCAAGCCGTTGTGAAGTGCCCCGCGGTCACCCGGCGCGTCGCTTGCCGGCGCTGCCGCCCGGACGATAGCCGTCGATATATCGATCGATCATGCCGTGATATTGTGCGATCCGGCGCTCCTGGTTCGCTAGGATGGCGCCGCGATAGCCACGCGAGTTCATCGCAAGCTGCTGGCCAGCCATCACCCACGCATCGCCATCCAGCACCACGCCGAGGCTCTTCGCCCCATAGTTCACCATCTCGCGCTCCGCCCGCTGGATCGGCTGGTTGCCGTCGAGGGTGACGAGCGAGGCGTGCGAACTGGGCGCGCCGAAAGTGTAGTACCAGCTGTCGAACAGGCATTGCTGCGGATCGGTCGGATGCGGCAGCGCGCGCAGGAACAGCATGCCGTCCGCGTTGATCGACGTCGCGAAGTTCGGGAAAACCGTATAGTGGAAGACGTCGGTCAGCTGATCGTCGCTGAGCCCGGCATAATAGCCGAGCCCACGCGCTTCGGCCAAAGCGCGCTTCTGCTTCTGGAGCGCCGCCCGGGTCTCGTCCTCTCGCCCGACGAACGCCGCTGGGTCCAGTTCCCAGCGCGCGAGATCCGCGGCGACGACTTCTGTCAGCCGCGCCTTGCTGTCGGGCAGGCGATGCGCTGCCTGCCCGCACTTGGTCTGCCCGAGCGCATGCCCGTTCTCGTACAGCTCTATCCGCGTTTCGAGATAGCTGTCCTCGGCATATTCGATCCCTTCGGGATGCGCGGTCGGCAGATGATAGGTCTCGTGGAAGTTATCGAGCAGCAGCTTCCAGTTGCATGGCATGCGGACGGTGATCGCCTGGGTACGGATCATGCGATCGAGCGGATAAACCGCCCATTCGTCCCAGATTTGGCCGAGGGAATCGCGCAGCGACGCGCAATCCGGATCCATGTTGATCCACACGAATCCGGCGAACAACTCGCAGGACAGCGCAACCAGCGAGGACCGCTCGCATATATTGGCCGGAAAATCCTCGGGGTCCTGCACATGGCTGCACCGGCCGTCGATCTCGAAGCGCCAGCTGTGATAGGGACAGGTGAAGGCCGGCATGCTGCCCTCCGGTTCCAGCACGAGCCGGTTCCCGCGGTGCTGGCACACATTGTAGAAGGCGCGCACGCTTCCGTCTTCCTGCCGCACGATCAGGATCGATTCCCGGCCAATTTCCTCGAGTATATAGTCGCCCGCCTCGGGAATATCGTCGGCCCGGATCGTTATCAGCCAGCTCCTGGTCCAGACATTGTCCCACTCGGCAGCCATGAACGCAGCAGAGGTGTAGCGCTCGCCCCCCAGCACCCGCTTGTCCGAAAGCTCGATGATCTCAGCCATGGTCCTCTCCTCGGGAAGGCTTGTTTATATAGCCGCATATTTTATGCATGCATATTATCACATTTCGCGACTGGCGCAATATTGGTATGCTAGCGTCCTGGTTGACGGCCGGCCGTTTAGAGCGCAGCACGGGCCATGGAGGAGGATTCGATGAGAGGATCGGCGTTTTGGTGCGCGACGCGGGAAAGCCGGACGCGATGAGCATGTCGCAATATCTGTGGAGCGCGGCGGAAGCGCTCCGCCTTCAGGTTCGGCCGGCGATCGGCGAGAATGCCCCCCGAGACGCGCTCGACAACAGCATTCGCGTGCTGACCGCGGTTGCAAACGCCCTCGATCCGGCGAGTCCGGTGCCGGTGCCGGCTGCCTTTGCGAGCGCCGAACAGGCCGACTGCGACCGGCTGAACGGACCGCCCGAAAATGCCGCCGCCCATCGCCAGACGGGCCACGCCATCGCGCGGCTGGCGCAGGAGATCGATGCCGGCGGCGACCTCTCGAATGACGATTCGCGTGCGGCGATTGCCTGGGAGCGCGCCGCGCTGCTCGCCAGCGTCGCCCGCTACGACGCGGTGGAGCGCGCGGAGGCCACGCAGTCGGGGAGCGACGGGTCGCAGATCGAACCCGCTGCGCTCGAACGCTATTTGCGGAACTGGTCGGGCGACACGTCTCTGACGATCGAGAATTTCAAGCTCATCACCGGCGGACGTTCGCGCCAGACGGCGCTGTTCGAGATCAGCGGCAGCGACAGCCTGCCGCGCGGGATGGTGGTGCAGCGGGGCATCCCCGGACAGCAGGTCAGCAGCAGTTTCGTCGGGGAAGCGACCCAGTTTGCCCTTCTATCCATGCTGTACGCCGCCGGCATGCGCGTACCGCGCCCGATCCTGGTGGAAGAGGACGAAGCCCCGCTCGGCGCCCGCTTCCTTATCGTCGAGCGGTCGCCCGGCAGCCCGGCGCTGACCGACTATTGGGGCAATGTCAGCTCGCAGCAGCTCGTGCTCGATCTCGCGGGGGAGATGGCCAAGCTCCACTCGCAGCCGTTCGACACGCTGCTTGGCACGCTGCCCGTGTCGCGGACCGATTCGAGCGTCGCCGGCTGGCGTGCCGACATCGACCAGTTGGCGGCGGTGTGGACCAGCCTGGCGCATTGGCCTTCGCTCACCATGTCGGCCGCCATCGCGTGGCTGCGCAGCAATGCCGATGCGCCCGATGACCGCCAGGCGATCGTCCACAACGACATGGTGTTCCACAACATCCTTGGGCAGGATGGCCGGATCACGGCGGTGCTCGATTGGGAGCAGGCCAATATCGGCCATCCGGGCGAGGACCTGGGCTATTGCTACCCCTATGTCAGCGCCGTGGTCGACTGGGATCGTTTCATGCAAGCCTATCGCGACGCCGGCGGGCCGAACATCCCGCAGCGCCAGATCGATTTCTTCGCGTTGCGCGGCGGTCTCCGCCTCATGACGCTGGTGTTGCATGGCGGCCGCGAGTCCTTCGAGAAGGGCCTGAGCAATGACGTGCTGGTCGCCAGCGCGGGCGCGCACTTCAGCCAGCGCCTGCTGAACCGCATCGCCGGCGTGCTGGAAACCGTGCTGGCACGCAGCTGAACCGCGGTGGTGCCGCGGCGAGGCGGCCCCGCGTCACGCCGGGGTCAGTGCGTCCATCTGCGACTGGAATATAGCGGCATCGAAATAGTCCCGCCAATGGGTGATCTTGCCATCGGCAAGCTCGAAGATACCCATCACTGGGATCTCGATCCACTTGCCCCCGACGCGGAAACGATCGAGCCGCTCGGTCATGACCGTTCCGTCGGCGGATTCGGCGGCGTGGAACACGCGCCAGTCGATCGCGTCGCTGGTGCCGATGAATGCAGCGAGACCGTCGCGGATCGCGGTGTGCCCGATCAGCGGTTCCCAGGGCATGTTGTGATAGCGGCAGTCCGGAGCCAGCGCGTCGATGATCCGATCGAGATCGGGGATGGCCCACAGGTCGATGAAGGCAAGAACGGTTTGAAGATTCGACGGCATCGGTTTTCTCTCCACGCGGCGAGGGTCGGCAGGATTAGATTGCCAGCGTACGATTGTGCAGTAAACCTGTTTGGCACCGCGATGGGAGGCGAGAGGATATGAAAGGCGAATCGCACGAGGCGATTGGTCATGGCTGATGTCGTCGATCTATCGGGTCGCTCGGCGGTTGTCACCGGCGCAGGCCAGGGACTCGGCCGGGGAATCGCCGTGGCGCTGGCGGAAGCCGGCGCCGCCGTCACCATCGCCGGTCGCACCGCAGCGCCCCTCGAGGCGGTCGCCGCCGAGATTGCCGCGTTGGGCGGCACGGCCAGCATCGTCATCGCCGATATCGCACGCGCCGAGGATCTGGCGCGGATCGTCGGCAGCGCGCAGGATCGTTTCGGCGGCATCGACATTCTGGTGAACAATGCGCAGCAGGCGGTGCTCGGGCCGATCATGGAGCTGGACGACGCGGGCTACCGGCTCACGTTCGAAACCGGGCCGCTCGCCGTCTTCAGGATGATGCGCGCCTGTCATCCGGCGATGAAGGCGCGCGGCGGCGGCGCGATCGTCAACATAGCGAGCTCCGCCGCCATCGCCTGGGACACCACCGGCGCCGGCGTCTACGGCTCGATGAAGGAAGCCATCCGCACCTTGTCCCGCACCGCGGCCAGTGAATGGGGAAGAGATGGCATCCGGGTCAACGTCATTGCTCCGCTCGCCGCCTCGCCCTCGCTGGTCGGATGGCTCGACGCAATGCCCGGCGGACCGGATGCGTTTCTGGCGACGGTACCGCTCGGCCGCGTCGGCGATCCGCAGCGCGATGTCGGCGCCGTCGTCCGTTTCCTCGCATCCGACTCCGCTCGCTACGTGACCGGCGCCACCATCCCGGTCGATGGCGGCCAGGCCAACTGGCAATGAATTCGCACCAAGAGCGCTGACGAAAGGCTCCTTTATGCTGCTCCACGAAGATTATCCGCACTCGATCCCCGCCCGCGCCTGGCTGCGCTGGAAGGAGAATTACTTCTGGGTGTTCATGGATACCGAGCGCGACCTGTGCTGCATGGCCCACTCGACCGCCGAGCCCACCTTCGATCGCGCCTTCGCCTCGTTCACCGTGATGCATCAGGGCAAGAACATCATCGCCGGCAAGGAAACCACCATGCCGACGCCGTTCGAGCAGGCCCGGGAACTCCAGTTTGGCAATCTGAACCTGAAATTTCTGGAGCCGCAGGCGCGCTTCAAGGTCAGCTATGAGGACGACAATGTCGCGGCGGAGCTGGATTTCCAGCGCCGCTTCCACCTGTTCGACTTCCTCGCCTGCACCGACGTGAACCCGGATCAATTCTCTGTCTCGGAAAACACTGCGTTCGAACGCAATGCCTTCCGCCACCAGGGCCAGTGCATGACCGCGAAGGGCCGGCTATCGTTCAAGGCCGGCGACTTCGCCGGCAAGACGATCGACGTCGATGGATCGGGTTATCGCGATCATAGCTGGGGCATGCGCAATGACCAGATGACGCTGTCGCACAACTGGTCCTTCTTCAATTTCCCGAGCATGGGACTTCACCTGTTCACCGTGCGCAACGTGGTCCGGCCCGAGAACAGCACGGCCGAAGGCTATGTCGCGGTTCCGGCCGGCAACCAGGTGATCAAGTCGCTCAAGATCGAGAACCATGGCGAGGGCGAAGACGGCCTGCCGGACACTGTGATCTTCCGCGCCGTGGCAGTTGACGGCACGCCTTATACGCTCATCGCAGACGTGAAGAACGCCTTTGCCCGCCTGCCGCTGCATTCCCAGAAGCCAGGGAGCAAGGTCTATCTCAACATCGAAAACATGTGCCGCGTCCACTGCGAGGAAACCGGCGAAGACGGCCTCGCCAATGTCGAGATCGGGCGGCTGATCGACGCATGACGGAGAGCGGCCTGCGCTACGAGGCCGAGCATGGGGTCGCGACGATCACGCTCGATAAGCCCGACCAGCTCAACGCGATGTCGCGAGCGATGGCGGCAGCGCTGGTGGCGCTGATCGATCGCGCCGATCGCGACGAGGCGGTACGGGCGCTGATCGTCACCGGCGCCGGCCGCGCCTTTTGCGCGGGCGCCGATCTCGCCTCGGGCGCGCTGGGCGAGACGGCGCAGTCAGATGCCGCGGAGGACGAGCGCGACTGGAGCGATCCGGCAGTGCGCGATTTCGGCGCCATCATCACCTTGCGATTGTTCGACTGTCAGAAACCGGTGATCGTCGCGTTCAACGGGCCGGCGGCAGGAGTCGGCGCGACGCTCGCGCTGGCCGCCGATTTCCGCCTCGCCTCGACGAGCGCCAAGTTCGTGTTTCCGTTCGTGCGCCGCGGCATTGTGCCCGAATCGGCGTCGAGCTGGTTCCTCTCGCGCATCGTCGGACTCAGCCGGGCGATCGATTGGCTGTTGCTCGGCGCCAGCGTCAGCGCCGAGGAGGCGCTGGCCGCCGGACTGGTGCGTTCAGTCCACGCGTCAGAGGCGCTGATGCCCGCCGCCAGGGCGATTGCCGACGAAATCGTTTCGCAGACCGCACCGGTCTCGGTCGCGCTGACCCGCCAGCTGGTTTGGCGCATGGCTGGTGAACCGCACCCGCGCACCGCCCACCGGCTGGAGACCCTGGCGCTGCAGAGCCGCAAGGGCTCGGCCGATGTGTCGGAAGGTGTCGCCAGCTTCCTCGAGAAGCGGCCGCCAGTCTTTCCAGGACGCGTCTCGACTGACATGCCAGACATCTATTCATGGTGGGATTCGGGTTTCGATCGGGAAGAGGGCAAATGATCAGGCGAGTGCCAGGAGAAGCAGGCGTCTGGGTGATCATCCTGGGCGACTTGCTCATCTTCTCCCTCTTTTTCGGTACCTACGCCTATTATCGGGCGCTGGAGCCGGCCCTGTTCGCCGCCTCGCAGGCGCACATGGTGCAGGCGTTCGGGCTGGTGAATACCTTGCTGCTGCTCACCAGCTCGCTCGCGGTGGTGCTGGCGATCGAAGCCGCCCGTGCCGGCCGCGCTGCGCCGGCTCGGCGCCACGCCACGATCGCCATGCTGCTGGGTGCGGCATTCGTGGTCGTCAAATATTTCGAATATGGCGACAAGATCCGCGACGGACTGCTGGCGTCGACGAACAATTTCTACATGCTGTATTTCACCTTCACCGGCGTGCACCTGCTGCATGTCTGTGCCGGGCTGGCGGCGCTGTCCTTCGTGCGCGCCCGCGTCGCGCGGCCGCTGACCCCCGGTGCGACGGCGGCGATCGAGAGCTGCGCGCTGTTCTGGCATCTCATCGACATCTTGTGGGTGGTGCTGTTCGCCATCTTCTATCTGCACGGATGACTCGCATGGCCATACTCCGCTCGCCGCTGTCCATCTGGGTGCTGCTCGTCGCGCTGACGCTGATCTCCTATATATCCTGGGCGGAGAGCAGCGTTGCCGACGCGCGCCTGGCGGGGACGGCCGTGCTGCTGCTCGCCTTCCTCAAGGCGCGCCTGATCGGCCTGCATTATATGGAGCTGCGCGACGCGGTGCTGCCGCTCAGGATATTGTTCGAGGCCTGGGTGGTGGTGGTCTGCTCCACGCTGGTCGTGATGTTCTGGGCCGCCGGCTGACAGCCCGGCTGATCAAAGACCCTCGCCCTCGACCCAATGGGCATGCGACAGCCTTCGTGCCACCGACCAGGTCTGGGCGCGGATATCGGGCACCGCCACGATCTCCCAGAAGGTTCCGCGGGTCATCGGGCCTACCACCATCAGGCGGCGATCGGCCCGGCCATCGGCGGCGATCGCCTCGCACTGCGGATTGACGTCGATGCCGAGCTGCTCGGCATCGGGCCGGATCAGCCCCCGCTCCGACAGTCGGCTGAGCAGCAGCTCGGTTGTGCGGAGGAGATCGCCTTGCGGGCCTGTGCAATTGACGATCCGGCGGACCCGGAGCATCCGCAGTTCGTCCGTTCCGCGCGGCCGCCACTCGACATCGACCGCACCCTCTGAAGGCTTTGCGCCGACCAGTTGCCCCGCCAGGATTTCGAGCTGCCTCCGTTCGCGCAGGCCAGCGATCCGCGCTGCCACCGGCGGCGCCAGCCGATGGCGGTGAATATCCCACCAGGCTCTTAGATGACGGAGGAAGCGCCGGCGGGCGGCGGGATCGGCGGCCAGCCACATATCCTGGGTGAACGGCCTCAGCGCGTCGACCGCCGCGCGCCACCCGCTGCCCACCGCCCGCGACCGCACGGATTGCAGCAGCTTGGATGGCACGAGCGACGGGCGCTGGGAAAGCGGCGCCGCCATGGCCCCCTCGGCATGCGCCTGGGGAAGCAGTCCGCGACGCGACATGGCGACGATCCTGCCCCGGAAACCGCGGGCGTCGAGCGATAGCGCAACGTCGACCATCGTCAGACCGGTGCCGACGATCAGGATCGTGTCGCCATCGCCGAGGCCCGCGGCGACGTCCGCGGCCCAGGGATCGGCCAGATAGCGGTCGGCATCGATGGCCGCGCTCGCCAGCGCCGGGGGCTGATGCGGCGGGAGGTTGCCAGGTGCGAGGATCACGGCATCGGCGCGCAGCTGGCGACTATCGTGCAGGACGATCGTGGCGCCCTTGTCGTCCAGCGCGACATCCTGCGCCTCGCCTTCGATCCGCGTCAGCCGGTCGCCACTTCGCGCCATCGCCTCATCGAGCAGATCGGCGAGATAGTCGCCATAGACCATCCGCGGCACGAAGCCGCCGAGGCCCGGGCGGTTTGCGCCCAGCCATCGGATGAAATGATCGGGATCGTCGCGCAGCGCGCTCATATTGGCGGCGCGCACGTTCAGCAGATGGTCGGGGTGCGCCGTCGAATAGGCTATGCCACGGCCCGCTGCCGGCCGGCGCTCGATCAGCGTCGCGCGCGGACCGTCATGACGCAACAGGTTAATCGCCTGCAGGGTGCCCGAGAAGCCCGCGCCGATGATCGCGACATGATGGTCTCGAGCCCGCCAGATCCTGTCCGCCATGCCCCTGCCTAAGCGCCGCCCGCTGCGGCTGGCAAGGGCGCATAAGAGTTGGGGCCCGGCGGCCGGTTGGATGCAGCCAGCTGGAAACGCCCGGCCGACACCGTAACGAAGCCGCTTGCAATTGGGCATCGATATGGCCGATCATGCAAGCAGGGCGGGCGCCACCTCTTACCGGGGAGGGTGATCATGGCCCATGTCCATAACGGTCTCGTCGACCGCGCCAAGAACATCATCGTAACGCCAAAAACCGAGTGGCCGGTGATCGACGCCGAGCCGACGACGATCGGCGAGATTTATCGCTCCTATGTCCTGATCCTCGCTGCCGTGCCGGCGCTGGCCGGGCTAATCGGCAACCTCCTGTTCGGCTATTCGATGCTGGGCATCACGCTTCGGCTGTCTCCGGCCACGGCGATCGGCGCGGCGATCACGCAATATATCCTGTCGCTGGTCACCGTGTACGTCCTGGCGCTGATCATCGACGCGCTCGCGCCGACGTTCGCCGGAGTCAGGAACCGGACCCAGGCGTTCAAGGTCGCGGCCTATTCGAACACGGCCGGTTGGGTAGCCGGCATATTGATGATCCTGCCCCAACTGGCGCCGATCGCGGGGCTGCTCGGCCTTTATGGCCTGTATCTCCTCTACACCGGCCTTCCGTTGCTGATGCGGGCGCCGGCCGACAAGGCGCTGGGCTATACGGTGGTGACGATCATCGCCGCGATCGTGCTGTTCGTGATCATGGGCGCGATCACCTCGACCGTCGGCCGGATGTTCGCGTCGCCGGTGACGATGACTGATGCCGGCGTCTCGGGCACGATGACCGTTCCGGGCCTAGGCACGGTCGATCTCGGCAAGCTCGACGCAGCCGCCAAGCAGGCGGAGCTGACGGCCCAAAATCTGAAAGCTGGCACGGATGGCAAGGCGGCGGCTGCCGTGGCGCCATCGGCGCTGCAGGCGCTGTTGCCCGCCAGCCTGGGAAGCTACAAGCGCACCGAGATCGCCAGTTCCGGCGCGAATGCGGGCGGTCTCGGCGGCACGCATGCCGAGGCGCGCTACGAGAATGGCGACAGGAATATCCGGCTGGAGCTGACCGACATCGCGGCGGCGGGGGCTTTCGCGGCGCTCGGTGGCGCGATGAACCTGCAATCCAATCGGGAAACCGCGACCGGCTACGAAAAGACCCAGATGGTCGGCGGCCGGATGGTAACCGAGAAATGGGACCGCGATTCCCGTGACGGCAGCTACAGCGAACTGATCGCCAACCGGTTCATGGTCTCCGCCGAGGGGCGGGTTGCGGACATATCGGAGCTGAAGCAGGCCGCCGCCGCGATACCGGCCGATCGCCTCTCCGGGCTTGCCGCATCAGGCTCTACTCGCTGATCGCCGCCAGTTTACCCGCCGCCAATATCTCGCCGACCTTCTGGCCTAGGTCGTCGAGCGAGAAGGGCTTGGTGATCATGCTCATGTTGGCGCCGAGGAAACCCGAGCGAATTGTTGCGCTTTCGGCATAGCCGGTGACGAACAGTATCGGCAGTTCGGGGCGGTAGTCGCGCGCGGTCTCCGCCAGTTGGCGGCCGTTCATACCCGGCAGGCCGACGTCCGAGATCATCAGGTCGATCGGCACGGCCGAGGCCAGCACCGGTATCGCCGATGCGCCGTCGGAGGCCTCGATCGCGGTATATCCAACCTCCTCCAGCACGTCGCGGATCAGCAACCGCACCGAGGCGTCGTCTTCTACCACCAGCACCCGCTGGCCATCGCCCTGCGGCGCAGCGGACCCGGCCGCCTCCGCCACGATGCCCCGCCGATCGGCTGCCGGGAGGTATATACTGACCGTCGTACCCGCGCCCTCAATGCTGTCGATCGAGACGAAACCGCCATTCTGACGCGCGAAGCCATAGACCATCGACAGTCCCAGCCCGGTTCCCTGGCCCAGCGGCTTGGTGGTGAAGAAGGGTTCGAACACCTTGTCGAGCAGATCGGCGGGCATGCCGACGCCGGTGTCGGAGACGCTCAGCACCACGAAGCTCCCCGCCTCGGCATCGACGATGTCGGTGGCTTGCGCCGCGTTCAGCTCAGCATAGCGGGTGGCGACGGTGAGTATGCCGCCTTCCGGCATGGCGTCTCGCGCGTTGATCGTCAGGTTCAGGATAGCGCTTTCGAGCTGGTTGGCGTCGGCGATGCCCGCCGGCACCGCAGGATCGAGCTGCATGTCGAGCGCGATCTGCTCGCCGATCGTGCGCTCGAGCAGATCGCCCAATGATCCTACCAGCGCGTTGACGTCGAGCGGCTTGGAATCCAGCGACTGACGCCGCGAGAAGGCCAGCAGGCGCTGGGTAAGCCCCGCCGCGCGCAAGGCGGAGGTCGTCGCGGCGTCCATGAAGCGGTCGACGTCATCGAGACGGCCCGAGGCGATCCGCCGCCGCATGATGTCCATCGCGCCGATGATGCCCGTCAGCATATTGTTGAAATCATGCGCGATGCCGCCGGTGAGCTGCCCGACCGCCTCCATTTTCTGGCTCTGATGGAGATGCTCATGCGCCCGGGCCAGTTCCGCGGTGCGCTCGCGCACCATCGCCTCGAGGTCCTCGCGGCTCTTGGCGAGCACATCGCGCGCCTCGACAATTTCCTGGATGTCGGTGCAGGTGCCGAACCAGCGGACGATCGCGCCCGCCGCATCCCGCATCGGCTGTGCGCGCCCGAGCACCCAGCGATAGGCGCCGGACCGGTGCTTCAGCCGATATTCGATGTGATAGGGCTCACCGCTGATCAGCGACTGATGCCACCGCGACCAGGCGCGCTCCCGGTCCGCGGGGTGGAACATGCCGGTCCAGGCCTCGCCGTCGGTCGAACCCTGCGGCACACCGGTAAAATCGTACCAGCGCTGGTTATAATAATCATGATAGCCATCGGGTAGCGTCGACCAGACCATGTGATCTATGGAATCGGCTATCGCCTGGAACTTGGCCTCGCTCTCGAGCAGTTCGTCCTGGCTGCGCGCCAGCGCGGCATTGCGCAGCTCGATCTGGGCAAGATGGTCGCGCATCTCGAACTGCTTCTGGCGCGAGCGCAGCGCCGAAGACACCGCGCTGAGCAGCGACAGCGAACTCAGTGGTCGTTCGAGCACCGTGAAATTGTCGATGACCTCGGAGATGCGAAGCACGGCTGCCTGCCCTGGCGGAAGCGGTCCCATCCGGCGCGCCGCCAGCACCACGAAAGGCACGTCCGACCAGGCCGGCTGGGCCGCGAGCGCCGTCCGCAACGGCCGGTGGTCGACGCCGATCGCCTCCTCCGTCAGCACCACCGCCCCTACATGATCGTCGAGCAAGGCCGCGATCTCGCTCAGGTTCCTGCACGCCGTCGCGTCGTAACCCTCGCGCTTCAGGAGTTGGCAGACGCTTTCCGCATCCCTGCCGAAGGGCGCCGCAATCAGGACCTTGTGGCCGAACTCGGCCGTCCTATGCGGCACTGCGATCTTCCATCAAGGGTGCCCCGACGCCGACATATTCGGGCGTTCCGGTCAGCACGCCGCGGAAGTTGGTGAGCGGCGCGCCGATGCGAATGCCGTGCCCGTCGATCCGGAGTTCGCGGATGGCATCCTCATGCTGTCCGCCGCGATTCTTCAGGATCGAGATCGCCTTGCGGATGCGGCCCTCGGCTTCGAAGAACCGGATGAGCGCCACGCTGTCGGCGACATAGGAGATGTTGAGGCTGGTCGACATCGACCCGACCAGCCCGTGCTGCGGATTGATCAGGAAGGTGACCACGCCATAATGGTTCAGATAGGACAGCAGCTCGTGCATCTGCAGGATCAGCTGCTGCTCCTGCGGCATCGCCGCGAGATAGCCGTTGAGGCTGTCGATCACGATCATCCGCGATCCGCGGCGCTCCACCTCGTCCCGCACCATGGCTGCGAATTGACCCGGCGACAGCTCGGCCGGATCGATCTGCCGGATGACGAGGCAGCCGCTGTCGATATAATGCTGGAGCTGCCTCTCGAGCTTGCCGGTTCGCGCCAGCAGCGTGCTGATCCGTTCGTCGAACTGATACATCGTCGTCGGTTCGCCGCGCGCACAGGCGGCGACGATGAACTGCATCGCGATCGACGTCTTGCCCGCGCCCGCCGGTCCGGTCAGCAGGGTGCTGGTGCCGCGCATCGGCCCGCCGCCCCACAGCGCGTCGAGTCCGGGAACGCCGCTCGACACCATGCTATTATCGAAGTCTCGGGCATGGTCCGATGCGATCAGGCGCGGGAAGACCTCGATTCCGCCCTTGCGAATGACGAGGTCGTGATAGCCCGCGACGAAATCGACGCCGCGCAGCTTCTGGACCTGCAGCCGCCGCCGCGCCGCGCCGAAGTCGAGTGTCAGCCGGTCCAGCGTGATGACGCCGTGGCACAGGCTGTGCAGATGAGTGTCGCGCTCCCCGCCCGACGATGTCAGGTCATCAACCAGGATCACGGTCGTGTCCCGACCGGCGAAGAATTGCTTGAGCGCCAGCACCTGCCGCCGGTAGCGCAGCGCATCCTGAGCAAGCAGCCGCATCTCGGACAGGCTGTCGAACACTACCCGGCGGGGATTGGTGCGCTCGACCTGCTCCTCGATCAACCGCACGGTTTCGCCAAGTTCGACCTCCCAGCTGTAGAGCACCGACTGATCGCGGTCGCCGCCGAGCACCTGCTCGGCCTGGGCGAACTCGAACAGATCGATGCCCGACAAATCCCAGCCATGGGATGCGGCCACCGCATGCAGTTCCTCGCTGGTCTCGGAGAGGGTGATGTACAGGCAGCTTTCGCCCTGCCTTGCGCCCTCTAGCAGATATTGCAGCGCAAGGGTGGTCTTGCCCGATCCCGGCGAGCCTTCCAGCAGGTAAAGCCGGTTGGGGGGCAGGCCGCCGTTCAGGATCGTGTCGAGCCCGGGGTTGCCTGAAGATATTCTGTTCGACATCAAGCGTGTCACCAATCTTTTCGAAAGCGTAATGGTATTCAACCCCGAAATTATCGGGAGGTTCCCGCCGATACGCCGCGTCAAAGACGATCAATAGGCGATCCACCGCGCCAGAAGCGACCTGGCCGCGCCGCTATTGATCGCTTCTTCCGCAACGAAAATGGCGTCACGCCAATTACTTGACTTGCCCGCGACGATCAACGCCGCAGCCGCGTTCAGAAGCACGGCATCGCGATAGGCGCCGGCCTCGCCCGCGAGCAGCCGACGCAGCGCGGCCGCGTTGAACGCTGCGTCGCCACCCCGGATCGCCGTGAGCGGGTGACGGCTCAGTCCTGCAGTTTCCGGCTCGAACCGTTCCGGCCCCCAGCCGATGCTGCCGAGCCGGAACAGGCTGCTCGGGCCGCCGATCGACAGTTCGTCGAGCGGCTCATCACCCGACACGAGCATGGCCGCATCGCAGCCGATCCGTTCGATCGCGGCGGCATAGACCGGCAGGAAATCGGGCCGCGCGACACCGATCAACTGACGGGTCACGCCGGCCGGATTGGCGATCGGCCCGAGCAGGTTGAAGATCGTCCGCCTGCCGATCCGCTTGCGGATCGGACCGAGCGGCTTCAGCGCGGGGTGATGCTTCTGCGCGAACAGGAAACACAGGCCGATCTCTGCAAGTGATCCCTCGGCGCGCTCGGAGGCACGATCGAGATCCAGTCCCAATGCCTCGAGCGTATCGGCGGCGCCGGCCTTCGACGATGCGGCGCGGTTGCCGTGCTTCGCGACCGGCACGCCGGCCGCGGCGACGACGATGGCCACCGCGGTCGAGACGTTGAGGCTGTGTGCGCCATCGCCGCCGGTGCCACACACGTCGATCGCACCGGCCGGTGCGCGTATCGGGATCATCCGCTCGCGCATAGCCAGCGCAGCGCCGGCGATCTCGGCGCCAGTCTCGTCGCGCTCGGCCATGGCAGTCAGGAAAGCGACGAGGCGATCCTCATCGAACGCGCCATCCAATATGGCCGCAAAGATCTCATGGGCGGTTTGCTGGTCGAGCGGCGTGTGCGGATCCGGCAGCTGCGGCAAGGTCACGCGCGCTCTTTGACCCGCATCCCGGCCGCCCGCATGAAATTGGCGAGCATCGCATGGCCATGCTCGGTGGCGATGCTCTCGGGATGGAACTGCACGCCGTGGATCGGCAGAGTGGCATGGCGCACGCCCATCACCTGCCCATCCGGGGTGCGGGCGTTGATCAGCAGATCGGCGGGCAGTCCCTCCTCGGGCACGATCAGCGAATGATAGCGGGTTCCGGTGAAGGGCGACGGCAGTCCTTCGTAGAGCCCGGTGCCGTCGTGCAGGATCGGGCTCGTCTTGCCATGCATCAGCTGGGGCGCGCGGACGACCTTGCCACCGAAATGCTGGCCGATCGACTGGTGTCCCAGGCACACGCCAAGCAACGGGCGGCTGTTGGCAGCGCAGGCGGCGACGAGATCGAGCGAGATGCCCGCCTCGTTCGGCGTGCACGGGCCCGGCGAGATCAGGAAGGCTTCCGCCCCGCTCGACATCGCCTGGCCCACGCCGATCGCGTCGTTGCGCACCACCTCGACCTCGGCGCCCAGCTCCATCAGATAGTGGACGAGGTTCCAGGTGAAGCTGTCATAATTGTCGATGACGAGGATCATGGGCGGCCCTTTAGCGCCTACGTCATCCCAGCGAAAGCTGGGATCTCCCTTTCCTTGGCGCAAAATGAACCGAGATCCCAGCTTTCGCTGGGATGACGAACATTATAGCGTCGTGCCGGATCTCGGAGTGGCTGAATGATCAAGCGCACAATTCTCGGCGCGGCGGCGCTTATCGCGATCGCCTCAGCCGCCCTTGCCCAGACACCGCCGATGACCCCCGACATTCCCGACAAGTTCGAGACGGTCACGCCGGCGGCAGACTATATCCGGCGCGAGGTGATGATCCCGATGCGCGACGGCAAGAAGATGTTCGCGGTGATCGTGATGCGCAAGGGCACCGCCAACGCGCCGATCCTCCTCACCCGCACTCCCTATAATGCGGGCGACACCACCAGTCGCAACCAGAGCCAGAAGATCGAGGAGATCCTGCCGGTCTCCGACGCCGAGTTCGTCAACGACGGCTATATCCGGGTCTATGAGGATGTGCGCGGCCGCAACAAGTCCGAAGGCGACTATGTGATGAACCGGCCGTTGCGCGGTCCGCTCAACGACACGCCGGTCGATCACGCCACCGATGCCTATGATACGATCGACTGGCTGGTGAAGAACGTGCCGGAGACCAATGGCCGCGTCGGCATGACCGGCTCGTCCTATCCCGGCTTCACGACGCTGATGGCAACGATCGATCCGCATCCGGCACTCAAGGCGGTGGTGCCGATGAGTCCGATGGTCGACGGCTGGATCGGCGACGACTGGTTTCACAACGGCGCCTTCCGCCAGAACACCTATGACTATCTCACCGCGCAGACCGGCACCAAGAACGATGGCGACGACGTGGCGTCGGGCAGCGGCGACCAATATGCGCTGTGGCTCAAAAGCGGATCGGCCGGCGACTATATGAAGGCCTATGGGCTCGACGCGTTGCCGGCCGCGCGCAAGATGGCCGAGCATCCCGCCTATGACGCTTATTGGCGGGAACAGGCGGTCGACAAGCTGCTGGCGGCGCGGCCGTTCACCATCCCGATGATGCTGGTGGTCGGCCAATGGGACCAGGAGGACAGCTATGGCGCCGCCGCGGTCTATCGTGCGCTCCAACCCAAGGACAGCGACGGCAGGCTGCATCTCGTGGTCGGGCCGTGGCGGCACAGCGGCGTCAATTATGACGGATCGTCGCTCGGACCGTTGCGCTTCACCGGCGACACCGCGCTCCAGTTCCGCCGCGACGTCATGAAGCCATTTCTCGATCAATATCTGAAGAGCGGCAGCCCGCACATCTCCACGCCGCCGGTGCTGACCTATGACAGCGGCCGCAACCGCTGGCAGCCGACAGCCCGCATCTTCGACACCAGGCTTACCGCGCTCTACCTGCAGCCCGGCGCAACGCTTGGCTGGAACAAGGGCGCGAAAGCCGGCCGCGACGACTATGTCTCCGATCCCGCCAAGCCGGTGCCGTTCGTCACCCGTCCGATCCATTGGTCCAATGCCGATGCGTGGAAGCCGTGGCTGGTATCAGACCAGCGCTTCGTCGATGGCCGGCCAGACGTGCTGACCTATGTCACCGAGCCACTGACCAAAGCGGTGCATATCCTGGGCAGGCCGATGGTCGATCTGTTCGCTGCGACCACCGGCACCGACAGCGACTGGGTGGTGAAGCTGATCGACGTCTATCCCGAGGAGATGACGTCGGATGCCAAACTTGCCGGCTATCAGCTCGGCATCGGCATGGAGATCTTCCGCGGGCGCTATGTCGACGGCTTCGACAAGCCGCGCCCGCTGAAATCTGGCAAGGTCGAGAATTACCGCTTCGAGCTGCCGACGGTGAACCACAGCTTCCTGCCGCGCCATCGCATCATGGTGCAGGTCCAGTCGAGCTGGTTCCCGCTCTACGACCGTAACCCGCAGAGCTACGTGTCGAACATCTTCCGTGCCAGGCCCGGCGATTACCACAAGGCGACGCAGAGCGTGTTTACCGGCGGAGCCGCAGCGAGCGCCGTGCTGCTCCCTGTCGTGGAGTGAAGATCGAGCTCATCGTTACGGACACACTGCGTTATCCCGTTGTTTTCGAGCGGTATTGTGGGGAGACGCGGTTGCAATTTGTTTGAAATGTAGGAACATAAAGAGAACATAGGCTCTGAAAAGGAGCCACAATGATTATATTTCCCGAGCAGGTAATGATCGGTCTCGCGGCGATCATCACCAGCCTCTCCGCACTGATCTGGTCTATCAGGCGACGGGCTTAGAGGCTGTCCCAGACATCCGCTGCTTCGCGATGACTGCGTAGCGCCTGCCGTTCCTGCTCCAGAATCTCGCCGCAGATCGCTTCGGCCGAGCAGGGCGCGGGCTTGGCGGTGTCGACGAGCAGCACGAACTCCGCATTCATCGGCTTGCGGGAAAAGCGCTGGGCGCTGACCCGATAGCGCTTGTAGGGCTGGATGAAGGCCGATGTCGCCCCCCGCGCGCAGCAGGCCCGGGCGAGTTCCAGCAGCGGAATATTGCCGTCGGTACTGTAGCTGATCGCGATCCAGCGCGCCGCGAGGCCATCCACCAGCGCGGCGAAGGCGCCGGCGGCCTCGCGCGCGTTGTTATAGGGGCTGCGCCGTTCCGTCCGCCAGTCGCGGCGGATCGCGGACTTGTCGCCATGGCCGCTGATCTTGCGCTCCAGCGGCGGGCTGTCCCACAGCGCGATCGTGTTCAGGACATGATAGTTCGAGCCATAGGGGTGCTGGTTGTAGGGCGGATCGACATAGACCAAGTCATAGCTCCGGCCATGCTCCCGGCCAAAGCGCTGCGCGTCGAGCCGGGTCACCTCGTTGGCCTGCCCATTATCGCAGAACGCCGCCGGCTCGAGCCGCAGATCGCCGCAGATCCGATAGAGCGCCGTGCCGTTGCTGCCGCCCCAGCCGGCATGGAAGCCCTTGAACAGGCCCGACGTGTTGCTGGCGTAGCAAGCCTGGTAAAGCAAAGGCGCCATCAGGCAGGCAAGCTGCGCCTCGTCGATGCCGGCGGCGTCTTTCAGCCGCTCGAGCTCCTGGCGGATCGCGTCGATGCGCATGCCGTTCTTGCGCATGAAGAACAGCCGATCTCGCCCGATCACATAATGCTCGTCGTCTTCGGGGCAGAGATGATCGGTCACCCAGCCGGCAACCGGCGGCAGGGCATTGAGGTGTGCGATCATGTCGGCATAACCGTCCGCGCCGAACGATGGCGGGGCGTTGCAGCCTATATAGCAGCGGTTGATCTGCTCCGAATAGGGTTCCCAGTCATTGGCGATGACCCGCAGGCCCTGCGCCTTGGCGAAGCGCGCCACGACGCCGCTGCCCGAGAACAGATCGACGAAGCTGTCGCCGGGCGCGATGCCGCTCGCCGCGATCGCCTGTTGGATCAGCGGCAGCAGCTTACGCTTGTTGCCGATATAGGGGATCAGCTGGTTGAAGATGAAGCTGTCGGTGCTGCGGGCGGCATGCTTGGCGCGTTCATATTTCACTGCCTGCTCCCTCCCGACCGCGGCCTTCGATACCGCGCGGCCGGCTTCGCTGTCGATGGGGCAGAAAATTCTGACCTATCGCAGAAAAATCGCGATTGAAGGCTGGCTAGGCCCGGTTCACCGCGTTAAGCTTTAGGCAGAGCATCCCCTGCGAACGCAGGATCGACCGGGCCAGCCAGCCCGGACCGTCCTGTTCTCAGACATGGGAGCTGGTGAGAGGAGTTCGTCGCGTTGGAGCCTACCAACATTGAGGCGCCGGAATATTTCCATAAGGTCGTCGATTGCCAATGGGCCTGTCCGGCCCACACGCCTGTTCCGGAATATATCCGCCTGATTGCCCAGGGGCGTCATGCCGACGCCTATATGGTGAACTGGAAATCTAACGTCTTCCCCGGAATATTGGGCAGGACCTGCGATCGTCCGTGCGAGCCCGCCTGCCGCCGCGGCCGGGTCGACGAGGAGCCGGTGGCGATCTGCCGCCTCAAGCGCGTCGCCGCCGACAACAAGGGCGACGTCGCCGCGCGAATGCCGGTGCCACCCAAGAAGAAGATCGGCAAGAAAGTTGCGTGCATCGGCGCCGGCCCCGCGGCGATGACGGTGGCGCGCGATCTCGCGCCGCTCGGCTATGACGTCACCGTCTACGACGCCGATGCCAAGGCCGGCGGCATGATCCGCAGCCAGATCCCGCGCTTCCGCCTGCCCGAAAGCGTGATCGACGAGGAGATGGGCTTCATCGTCAATCTCGGCCTCGACATGCGGCTGGGCCAGCGGATCGACAGCATGGCGGCACTGCTGCGCCAGGACTATGACGCGATCTTCGTCGGCACCGGCGCGCCGCGCGGTCGCGATCTCGACCTGCCCGGCCGGCGCGAGGCGGCGGCGAATATCCATATCGGCATCGACTGGCTAGCGAACGTGTCGTTCGAGCATGTCGGCAGCATCGGCAAGCGCGTGATCGTGCTCGGCGGCGGCAACACCGCGATGGATTGCTGCCGTACGTCGCGCAGGCTGGGCGGAGAGGACGTGAAGGTCATCGTCCGCTCCGGCTATGACGAGATGAAGGCATCGCCATGGGAGAAGGAGGATGCGCAGCATGAAGGCATCCCGATCCACAATTATCTGGTGCCCAAGGCGTTCACCCATGAAGATGGCCGGCTGACCGGTGTGATCTTCGAGAAGGTCGCTCCGCTGATCGACGAGAAGGGCCGCCGCACGCTGCAGCCGACCGGCGAGCCCGACGTGCATTTCGAATGCGACGACGTGCTGATCGCGGTCGGCCAGGAGAACAGCTTTCCCTGGATCGAGCGCGACATCGGCCTGGAGTTCGACCAGTGGGGCATGCCCGCCGTCGACGAGGTCACCTTCCAGTCAACCTTGCCGAAGGTGTTCTTCGGCGGCGACGCGGCATTCGGGCCGAAGAACATCATCTGGGCGGTTGCGCATGGCCATGATGCGGCAGTGTCGATCGACCATTTCTGCCGCGGCACCAACTTGCGGCTGCGACCCCCGCCGGGCGTGCTTGTCTCGTCGCAGAAGATGGGCATCCACGAATGGAGCTACGATAACGACATCTCGGCGGAGGATCGCCAGAAGGTGCCGTTGCTGCCGATCGCCGCCGCGCTGGCTGACGTGAAGGCCGAGGTCGAGCTCGGCTTCGACGATCCGCGCACCTGGGCGGAGACGCAGCGCTGTCTGAACTGCGACGTACAGACCGTGTTCGCCAAGCCGCTGTGCATTGAATGCGACGCCTGCGCGGACATATGCCCCACCGACTGCATCACCTTCACCGTCAATGGCGACGAAGATGAACTCCGGCCCCGGCTGAAGGCGCCCGCGCTGAACTTGACGCAGGAGCTGTACGTCTCGTCGACCCTGCCGACCGGCCGGGTGATGGTGAAGGACGAGGATGTCTGCCTGCATTGCGGGCTGTGTGCCGAGCGCTGCCCGACCGGCGCGTGGGACATGCAGAAGACACTGATCGAGATGACCCATGCTGGAGGGTGCTCGAAATGACCAAGGCCCTGAGCGCGGTGAACGACTTCGTCGTCAAATTCGCCAATGTGAACGGCTCGGGCTCGGCCTCGGCCAACGGCCTGTTCGTCAAGGCGATCCTGCGGATGGGCGTGCCCGTCGGCGCGCGCAACATCTTCCCCTCCAACATCCAGGGGTTGCCGACCTGGTACGAGATCCGCGTCAGCGGTGAAGGCTGGCTCGGACGTCGCGGCGGCGTCGACCTGATGGTGGCGATGAATCCGCAGACCTGGGACCGCGACATCGCCGAGATCGAGAGCGGCGGCTATCTGTTCTACGACTCGACCAAGCCGATGCCGGTGGACCGCTTCCGCAAGGACATCAACATCGTCGGCATTCCGCTGACCGCGCTGTGCAACGAAGCCTATGTCGAGCCTTCGAAACGCAAGGTGTTGAAGAACATCATCTACCTGGGCGCGCTCACCTATCTGCTCGGGATCGAGCGTGAGGTGGTCGAGGCGCTGCTGACCGAGGAATACGCCTCGAAGCCGGCGCTGATCCCGGCCAATATCGAGGCGCTGGGCATCGGCTTCGATCATGCCAACGCCTCGCTGAAGCCGCTCGGCCTGCAGCTGCGCCGTGCCGATGCGGTCGGGGAGCGAATCTTCGTCGACGGCAACACCGCCGCGGGGCTCGGCGCAGTCTATGGCGGCGCCACCGTCTGCGCCTGGTATCCGATCACGCCGTCGACCTCGCTGGCCGAAGCGTTCATCGACTATTGCAAGAAGCTGCGCCACGATCCCGACACGGGAGACGCGCGCTACGCCATCGTGCAGGCCGAGGACGAGATCGCCTCGATCGGCATGGTCACCGGCGCCGGCTGGAACGGCGCCCGCGCCTTCACCTGCACCTCGGGACCCGGCATATCGCTGATGCAGGAGTTCATCGGCTTGAGCTATTTCGCCGAGATCCCGGCGGTGATCTTCGATGTTCAGCGCGGCGGCCCGTCGACCGGCATGCCAACCCGCACCCAGCAGTCCGACATCCTGTCCGCCGCCTATGCCAGCCACGGCGACACCAAGCATGTGCTGCTGCTGCCAGAGGGGCCGGGCGAATGCTTCGAGTTCGGCGCGCTCGCCTTCGACCTTGCCGATCGGCTGCAGACCATGGTGTTCGTCATGCTCGATCTCGACATGGGCATGAACGAATGGCTGATCGAGCCCTTCGCCTGGGACGAGAGCCGGCCGCTCGATCGCGGCAAGGTGATGACCGCCGAGATGCTCGAGGCCGGCGCCGATTTCGGGCGCTACAAGGATGTCGATGGCGACGGCATCCCCTATCGCACCCTACCCGCCACCCATCCATCGAAGGGCGCCTATTTCACCCGCGGCACCTCGCGCGATCCCTATGCGCGCTACAGCGAGGAGGGCGCGGTCTATGTCGACAATATGGAAAGGCTGCTGCGCAAGTTCGACAGCGCCAAGGCGCTGGTGCCGGCGCCTATCCTGCACAAGGCGACGCGGTCGACCTCCTATGGCGTGATCTATTACGGATCGACCTCGCCGGCGATGGACGAGGCGCTGGCGTGGCTGGACGGCGAGGGCATTGCCGTCGATGCGCTGCGCATCCGTGCCTTCCCCTTTTCGGGCGAGGTGTTCGATTTCATCGCCGCTCACGAACTGGTGTTCGTGGTCGAGCAGAATCGCGATGCCCAGTTGCGCGCGCTGCTGATCAACGAGGGCGGGGTCGATCCGGCCCGACTCGTCAAGGTCCTCAACTATGACGGCTCGCCCATCACAGCGCGCTTCATCGAGCGCGAGCTCGCTCGGGGAATGAGCGCGGGCATCGGCACCACCGTCGGGGAGATGGTGAAATGACGTTCATCACCAAGCCAAAATTCCATCATCCGTCGCTGCAGACGAACGCGCTCGGCTTCACCCGGCGCGATTATGAAGGCAAGGTCTCGACCCTGTGCGCCGGCTGCGGACATGATTCGATCAGTGCGTCGATCGTCCAGGCCTGTTTCGAGATCGACCTCGAACCACACCGACTCGCCAAGATGTCGGGGATCGGCTGTTCGTCGAAAACGCCGGATTATTTCCTCGGCGCGAGCCACGGCTTCAACACCGTGCATGGTCGCATGCCATCGGTGCTCACCGGTGCCAACCTCGCCAATCGCGAGCTGATCTATCTGGGCGTATCGGGCGATGGCGACAGCGCCTCGATCGGGCTCGGCCAGTTCGCCCATGCCATTCGCCGCGGCGTCAACATGGCCTATATCGTCGAGAATAACGGCGTGTACGGGCTGACCAAGGGGCAGTTCTCGGCCACCGCCGACAAGGGCAGCAAGTCCAAGAAAGGCGTCGTCAATTCCGACAGCGGCATCGACCTCGTGGCGCTCGCGCTGCAGCTGGGCGCAACCTTTGTGGGGCGCAGCTTCTCCGGCGACAAGGAGCAGCTGGTGCCGCTGATCAAGGCGGCGCTGCGGCACAAGGGCGCGGCGTTCATCGATGTGCTCAGCCCCTGCATCGCGTTCAACAACCACAAGGGTTCGACGAAGAGCTTCGACTGGGTGCGCGAGCATAATGAGGCGGTCAACCGGCTGGACGTACTGCTCGGCCGGGCGCCGGTGACGGCATCCTACGAGCCGGGTTCGCTGGTCGAAGTGGCGCAGCATGACGGTTCGGTGCTGGTGCTGCGCAAGGTTGCTGCCGACTATGATCCCACCGATCGGGTCGGCGCCATGAGCTACCTGCACCAGCGCGAGGCGGTCGGCGAGATCGTCACTGGCCTGCTCTATGTCGATCCGAACGCCGAGGACCTGCACGACGCGCTGGGCACGGTGAAGCGCCCGCTCAACGCGCTATCCGATCGCGAGCTGACCCCACCGGCATCGGCGCTGGCCAAGATCAACGCGGCGTTGCGATAGAGCAAGCTGAGATTAGATAGACCCGCTCATCCAGAGTAAGGGCTGAGCGAAGGCGAAGCATGTCCTGAGCGCCTGCTTGCAGGCAGTCGAAGGGACCGCATCGAAGGACGTCCTTCGACACGCCACTTCGACAAGCTCAGTGGCTGCTCAGGATGGGCGGGTGAATCAACCTGAGCACCAGATACGATAGTTTACTTGACGAGAGCGACGAATCTTCGCTCAATGGCGGCATCGTAACGGCGAGTGATCGAGATCATAGCGCTGCGCCCGTATGAGGACGACATGGGCTATATCGTTCGAGCTGCCGATCCTAACTCTTCGGTAATCGAATATCGGAGATAGATGCGTTGATGTCGCTGCTCGCCTGCCTCAGCCTGTTCCTCGCCTTGCTCGCCGCGCTGCGGCTCTATGCGTGGCGCGAGGCGCTCGGCACAGCTCGCGCCGCCACTGCCAGGCGGACCGGAGAGCATTGGACGGAGCGGCGGGCTCGCCATGCGCGGGCGCGGGCGGCACGGTCGGGAGCAATCTACCTGGGCTCGGCCGCGATCCTGCTCCAAGGCGCCGCGCAGCTGTTCAACTACTAGGCTCCGGGCTGCGCGCCAGCCTAGCCTGCCGCCCCGTCTCGCGCTATGCCGCGCGGCGATGAGCAACAAGCTGACCGAAATCTGCGACACCAAACGCGACCATGTGGCGCGCGCCAAGGCGGCGATGTCCTTCGCGGATCTCACCGCCCGCGCCCGCGCGGCAAGCGCCCCTCGCGGGTTCCGCGCCGCGCTCGATCGCAAGGCTGCCGATGGCTATGGCCTCATCGCGGAGATCAAGAAGGCGTCACCTTCCAAGGGCCTGATCCGTGCCGATTTCGATCCGCCGGCGCACGCCCGCGCCTACGAGCAGGCCGGTGCCGCCTGCCTGTCGGTGCTGACCGACGCGCCCTATTTCCAGGGCCATGACGATTATCTGGTGGCGGCGCGGGCGGCCTGCTCGCTGCCCTGCCTGCGCAAGGATTTCATGGTCGACCCGTGGCAGGTGACCGAGGCGCGCGCGCTGGGGGCCGATGCGATCCTGATCATCGTCGCTGCGCTCGACGACGGCGCGATGGCCGAGATCGAGGCTGCGGCAATCGAGCACGGCATGGATGTTCTGGTCGAGGTTCACGACGCCGCCGAACTCGCGCGCGCGGCGCGGCTGAAGTCGCGGCTGATCGGCGTCAACAATCGCGATCTGCGGGACTTCTCGATCGATCTGTCACGCACCTATGAGCTGGTGGCCAACGCACCCGCAGGCTGCACCTTCGTCGCCGAGAGCGGGCTCGGCTCAAAGGCAGACCTGGACGCGATGGCCGAGCATGGCGTGCGCTGCTTCCTGGTCGGCGAATCGCTGATGCGCCAGGCCGATGTCGCCGCGGCGACGCGCAGACTGCTGACCGGCGCATGACCGGAAAGCTCACCCATATCGACGATGAGGGCGCCGCTCGCATGGTCGACGTTTCGGCCAAGGCCGAGACCAGGCGCCAGGCGATCGCCGAGGGAAGGATCCTCATAGCGGCGCCCGCGCTGGATGCGATACGCGCCGGATCGGTCAAGAAAGGCGATGTGCTCGCGGTGGCCCGGGTCGCCGGGATCATGGCGGCCAAGAAGACCGCCGACCTCATCCCGCTCTGCCATCCGCTGCCGATCTCCGGCGTGACGCTGGACCTGGAAATCGAAGCCGATGGCATCCGCGCCACCGCCGCGGTGGTCACCACCTACACCACCGGCATCGAGATGGAGGCGATGACCGCGGTCTCGGTGGCGCTGCTCACTGTGTACGACATGGCCAAGGCGCTCGATCGGGGCATGCGGATCGAAGGCGTCCGGCTGTTGTCGAAGACCGGCGGCAAGTCTGGCGACTGGGCGGCGTAATGGCGCTTATTCCGGTCGCCGAGGCTCAAGCGCGGATGATCGCGCTCAGGCCGCCACTGCCGATCGAAACGGTGCCGCTGGCGCAGGCCAACGGGCGCCATGCCGCCGCCGATGTCGTCGCCGGCCGCACTCAGCCCGCGCTCGATCTGTCGGCGATGGACGGCTATGCGATCCGCTTCGACGAGCGGCCCGGCCCCTGGACCGTCGTCGGCGAAAGTGCCGCGGGCGGCGGCCTTGGCCGGGCGCTCGCAGCGGGCGAGGCGGCGCGGATCTTCACCGGGGCGCCAGTGCCAGCGGGCGCCGATGCGATCCTGGTACAGGAAGAAGCGGCGCGCGACGGCGACCGGCTGACCATGGCCGGCGAAGGACCGCGCGGGCCCGGCGCGCATATCCGCCGCGCCGGCAGCGATTTCACGCAGGGCGATATTTTGATCGCCGCGGGCACGGCAATCGGCGCAGCGGCGATCGCGCTTGCTGTCAGCGGCGGCCATGGCGCGCTCGCGGTCCGCCGCCGGCCGCGCATCTCCATTGTCTCGACGGGCAACGAACTGGTGCGGCCGGGCGTGCCCACCAGCGGCGCGCTGTTGCCCGCCTCCAATGGGCCGATGCTCGCGGCGATGCTGGCGGGGCCGACCTCCATCGTCACCGATCACGGCATCGTCCGCGACGATCTCGACGCAATCGCTGCGGCCTTCTCCGCGCTCGCCGGCCAGGCCAATATCATCGTCACCACCGGCGGCGCGTCGGTCGGCGATCATGATCTCGTCCTGCCCGCCCTGCAGAAGGCCGGCGCCCGCATCGATTTCTGGAAGGTCGCGCTCAAGCCCGGCAAGCCGGTGATGATCGGCACGCTCGGCGAGGCGATCGTGCTGGGACTACCCGGCAATCCGGTCTCGGCCTTCGTCACTGCCATGCTGTTCCTGAAGCCGCTGGTGGCGCATCTGCTCGGCGCGCGCAGCCCCATATCCACGCCGGTGCTCACCAGGCTCGGCGCAGCGCTCCCGGCGACCGGCAACCGGGCCGAATATCTGCGCGGCCGATGGAGCGAAGGGCGGGCGGTTCCGCTCATCGGCCAGGACAGCGCCGGCCTCGCCGCGCTAGTCGAAGCGGAGGTGCTGATCGTGCGGCCGCCCCAGTCTCCGGCACTGGCGCCGGGCGCCGATATCGACATCATTCCGATCGCTTGACAGAGTCGTCCCGGTTGCCTAAATGTTCTCCGTCCGTTCTAGACGAGGGCAATCGCCATGCTGACGCGCAAGCAACATGAACTTCTCCTATTCATCCATGATCGGCTGGTCGAGACCGGCGTGTCGCCCTCGTTCGAGGAGATGAAGGATGCGCTGGACCTCAAGTCCAAGTCGGGCGTCCATCGCCTGATCAGCGCGCTGGAGGAGCGCAATTTCATCCGCCGTCTGCCGAACCGGGCGCGCGCGCTCGAAGTACTGCGCATGCCCGACATGATCGCGAAGGCGCCGGCCGCGCCGTCGAAGGCGCCGCCGATCGTGCCGCAGGCAGCGAACGAGAATGTCCTCGAAATCCCGCTGCACGGCCGCATCGCCGCCGGCTTGCCGATCGAGGCGCTCGAAGGCCAAAGCACCTTGTCGGTGCCAGCCGCGCTGCTCGGCCCGGGTGAACATTATGCACTCGAGGTATCCGGCGATTCCATGGTCGAGGCCGGCATTCTCGACGGCGATTATGCGCTGATCCGGAAAGCCGAGACGGCGCGCGACGGCGACATCATCGTCGCGCTGATCGCCGACAGCGAGGCCACCCTCAAATATTTCCGCCGCGAAGGCGCGATGATTCGGCTCGATCCAGCCAATCGCGCCTATGATCCCCAGCGCTATAAGCCCGACCAGGTGCAGGTGCAGGGCAAGCTCGCAGGTCTGCTGCGCCGCTATTGAAGCGCTCGCCTCCTTCCTGAGCCCGTCTTTCTCGCGAAAGCGCGAATGACGGCGGGCGTAGTGAGCTTTCCCACTGCCTTCCTGTCGTCTGCGCCCGCGCATTTTGTCACACGCATCGTTCGCCCACCCGTTGACCCGCCGCATGTCGTGCGGCATTCCGGCGGCGCATCAGCGGCGCAGGAGAGATAATATGTCCGACGGGGTCTTCATCACCATGGAATTAGATGTGAAGCCTGAGGCGATCGACGCCTTCGCCAATAGCTTTAAGACCATGATCGGGGACACCGCCAAGTTTAAAGGCTTCCGCAGCCTCCAGGTGCTCCGCCAGGGCACAAAGATGTTCCTGTTCGAGGAATGGGATAGCGAAGCCGATTATGGGGCCTATATCGCCTTCCGCACCGAGCGCGGCGACATGGACATGCTGGAGAGCATCATGAACTCGGTACAGTCGGGCGTGTGGCCAACCCTGGTCGCCAGCGCGAAAGCCTGATCCTGACGGCCTGAGCCCTATAGCCGGAAAGTCGACCACGGATGGCGGCCGACATCGGCCGCCACGCTGTCGATCCGGCCGCGTTCGAGATCGATCGACAGCCCGCCGGTCCGCGCCAGCAGCGGCCGGTCGATCCGGATCCAGCGCGGCCGGCACGAACGCGGCATCCGCCGGTCGCTGATGACGATGTCCGCGCGCGCGCAGGCGCGGTTCATCCGGGCTATGTCGACGAGATAGGGGCTGCGGGTCGCGAGCACCATCCAACGGCGGCCGCCGCGCCGGAGCTGCGCCTCGCACAGGTCGGCGGAACAGCGCGCCGTCTGAAGGGCGTCGATCGGCACAGGCTCGCCATCGACGCCCGCCGCCTCGCTGAGCACGTCGCGGATATAGTCGCCGGCACGATCCCGCAGCAACGCGACCCGCCCGTCGTCCAGCACCACGGCAACATGCCGGCCGTCCCCCGTCACCAGCAGGTCCGGCTCGGGCGACTGCAGCGCCCAAGCCGCGCCGATCGCCAGCGGCACCGCTCCCCATCGCCGCATCTTCGTCCGCCACAGCGCGATCCACAGCCCGCCCGCCACCATCAGGGCGAAGGCGCCCCACGCCATGCTCGGCAACATCGCCACCGCACCCGGCGCGTCGCCGACCCGATGAGCGATCCAGAGAAGCAGCGCGAGCGCCTTCGATACCAGCCACCAGAACGGCGCGCCAAAACCCGCAACGTCGAGCAGCAGCGCCAGCGCCTCGAGCGGCATGATGACGAAGGTGGTCAGCGGGATAGCGACGATGTTGGCGGCGGCGCCATAGAGACCCGATTTGTGGAAATGAAACAGAGCGATCGGCGCCAACGCCGCCTCGATCACCATGCCGGACAGCAGCAGCACCGCCAGCCCGCGGCCGAACCGCGCCGCCCAGCGCTCGTCCCGTCCAGCCGAGAACGCCGCCACCCTGGGATGTTCCAGGAAGGCGATCAACGCGGTGACGGCGGCGAAGCTCAACTGGAAGCTCGGCCCGGCGAGCGCCTCGGGCCAGAACAGCAGCACGATCAGGGCGCCGGCGGCCACCAGCCGCAGCGTGATCGCCTCGCGCCCCATGGCGATGCCGGCCAGCACGAGCAGCGCGGCGACGCACGAGCGGATCGTCGGCACCTGCGCGCCGGACAGCAGGGTATAGCCTATCCCCGCCACCGCGCCGACGCCCGCCGCGATCAGCAACAGAGGCGCGCGCAGCGCCAGCCGCGGGCTGAGCGCGAACAGCCGCAGGGCGAGCAGCATCACGCCGCCGACCACCGCCGAGACGTGCAGCCCCGACACCGAGAGCAAATGGGCCAGCCCGGAGCGCCGTATCGCTTCGGCATCCTCCTCGCCGATGGCGCCTTGATCCCCGGTAGCGAAGGATGCGGCGATCCCGCCGGCGCTGGCGCCGGTGACGCGCTGCTCGATATGCGCCGACAGCCGCGCCCGGCGATCAGCGAGCCATGTTGAAAAGCCGCCGCCGGCTCGAGCCTCGATCTTCGGAGGATCGAGCGCCTTTCCCCCCGCGCCGATGCCGAGGAACCAGGCCGTGCGTGCATAGTCGTAGCCCCCAGGCACCGCCGCCGGTGCGGGCGGCATCAGCCGCGCGCGCACGGCGATATGCGCGCCGCCCGGCACCAGCGCTGGCACATCGGCCTGATCCACATTGAGCCTGATGCGTGGCGGAAGCAGGCCCGGATCGGTCGCTATCGTCAGCCGCACCAGCTCGCGCGCCGGCAGCCGCTCGACCGTCTCGATCCGCCCGGCAACCATGGTCACCAGCGGTCGATCGATCCGCGATGCAGCCACCCAGTCCGCCCGCGACCAGATGATGATCATGCCGATCAGAGCCGCCAGTCCGGTTACCAGCACGGCCCGGCCGATCCTGCGCTCGACGCCGATCGCGCAGCCGGCCAGTGCCACCCCGGCGAGCGCGGCCAAGGCCGCCAGCCAGGCCACGCGGTCTGGCAGGACCAGCCACAGGGCGATGCCGGCGGCGACCATGACCGGCACCCACAAACCGAGCTGGTCGCGCTCCGCTTCCAGAGCACGCTCGATCCGGTCGAGCACGCCTGCCATGGCGGCGCGGCCCCGGGGTCGGAGAGCCAGAGCCGCTATGCTGGGTGCGCGATCGAGCATCGACCACCCCCGCTACGATCGTGGTCTGCAACGCCCGACTCGCCAGTCAATTTGACCGGAGCCGAAAATGCTATACGGGGCGCCTCGACTTCGCTGGCCATCGTGCCGATCTTGGAGAAAGCGCGCGTGGGCGCAAGCACCGAAAATCAGACCCCCAAAGTTGAGGTCATCACTCGCTTCGCGCCGTCGCCAACCGGATTCCTGCATATCGGCGGCGCGCGAACCGCGTTGTTCAACTGGCTGTTCGCCCGCCATCACGGCGGCAAGTTCCTGCTCCGCATCGAGGATACCGACCGGGCTCGGTCGACGCAGCCGGCGATCGACGCCATACTCGACGGAATGAACTGGCTCAACCTCGGCTGGGACGGCGATGTCGTCTACCAGTTCGCGCGCGCCGATCGCCACGCCGCAGTGGCACAGGAACTGCTCGATAAAGGGCATGCCTATCGCTGCTATGCGACGGCCGAGGAATTGGCCGAGTTGCGCGAACAGCAGCGCGCCGCCAGGCAGCCGCTGCGCTATGACGGCCGCTGGCGCGATCGCGACCCCGCGGAAGCGCCAGCCGGCGCGCCCTTCGTCGTCCGCCTGAAGGCGCCGCGCGAAGGCGAGGTCACGATCGAGGATCTCGTGCAGGGGCCGGTGACCGTCCAGAATGCCGAGCTCGACGACATGATCCTGCTCCGCTCGGACGGCACCCCGACCTACATGCTCGCGGTCGTCGTCGACGACCATGACATGGGCGTCACCCACGTCATCCGGGGCGACGATCACCTCAACAACGCTTTCCGGCAGCTGGCGATGATACGCGCGCTGGGCTGGCCCGATCCAATCTACGCCCATATCCCCCTGATCCACGGCGCCGACGGCGCCAAGCTGTCCAAGCGTCACGGCGCACTGGGCGTCGATGCCTATCGCGACGAGATGGGGATGCTGCCCGAAGCTGTGAACAACTATCTGCTCCGGCTGGGCTGGGGCCATGGCGACGACGAGATCATCGACCGCGCGCAGGCAATAGCCTGGTTCAGCCTGGATGGCGTCGGGCGCTCACCGTCGCGGTTCGATTTGAAGAAGCTCGAGAATCTCAACGGCCATTATATCCGCGAAGCCGACGACAGCCGGCTGGCCGACCTCATCGCGGCCGGAGTCGCGGCGCAGGTGGGCCGCGATTTCAGCCCCGGCGACCGTGAACTACTGCTTCGCAGCATCCCGTTCCTGAAGGTAAGAGCCAAGGATCTCAATGAATTGAAGGAAGGTGCAGCCTTTCTGTTTCGCACTCGCCCGCTCGATATGGACGAGAAGGCTGGATCGCTGCTAGACGGTCCGGGCAAGACGCTGCTGGCGCAGGCCCGCGACGCCCTTGCAGCCACTGCCGACTGGTCGGCGCCCGCGCTCGAGGCGGCGGTCCGGACGGTGGCGGAAAACGGGGGGATCGGCCTCGGCAAGGTTGCGCAGCCGCTACGGGCGGCGTTGACCGGCCGTACCACCTCTCCGGGTATTTTCGATGTGCTGGCGCTGCTCGGCCGCGAGGAGAGCTTGGGCAGGCTGGACGATCGATTGGGTTAGAAGCGGGTAAAAAGCGTACACGACGAGGACCGAGCCGGCCTGCCGGTGAAGGGGCGAACCAGGAGGAAGTAACATGGCGGACAACGTTAAGATGGAGTTCGACGGCAAGGCGTCGGAATATCCCGTCATGTCGGGCACGGTCGGCCCCGACGTCATCGACATCCGCAAGCTTTATGCGACGACCGGCGCCTTCACCTACGATCCCGGCTTCACGTCGACCGCTTCGTGCCAGTCGGCGCTGACCTATATCGATGGCGACGCCGGCGTACTGCTCCATCGGGGCTATCCGATCGACCAGCTCGCCGAGCAGTCGAGCTTCATGGAAGTCTCCTACCTGCTGCTCAACGGCGAACTTCCGAGCGCAGACGAACTGGACAAGTTCACCTATACGATCAGCCGCCACACCATGCTGCACGAGCAGCTCGCGACCTTCTATCGCGGCTTCCGGCGCGACGCCCATCCAATGTCGATCATGTGCGGCGTGGTCGGCGCGCTGTCGGCTTTCTACCACGACTCGACCGACATCACCGATCCCAAGCAGCGGATGATCGCCTCACACCGGCTGATCGCGAAGATGCCGACGATCGCCGCGATGGCGTATAAATATGCGGTTGGGCAGCCCTTCCTCTATCCAAAGAACGAGCTGAGCTACACCGGCAACTTCCTGCGGATGACCTTCGGCGTTCCCGCCGAGGATTATGAGATCGATCCGATCATCGAATCGGCGATGGACAAGATCTTCATCCTCCACGCCGACCATGAGCAGAACGCATCGACCTCGACGGTCCGCCTCGCGGGCTCGTCGGGCGCCAACCCGTTTGCCTGCATCGCCGCAGGCATCGCCTGCCTGTGGGGCCCCGCGCACGGCGGCGCCAACGAAGCCGCGCTCAACATGCTGCGCGAAATCGGCACGCCCGATCGCATCCCCGAATATATCGCCCGCGCCAAGAACAAAGACGATCCGTTCCGGCTGATGGGCTTCGGCCACCGCGTCTACAAGAATTTCGATCCGCGCGCGAAGGTGCTCGGCAAGGCGGCCACCGAAGTGCTCGACAAGCTCGGCATCAGCGATCCGGTGCTCGACACTGCGCGCGAACTCGAGCGGATCGCGCTGTCCGACCAATATTTCATCGACAAGAAGCTCTACCCGAATGTCGACTTCTATTCGGGCGTGATCCTGTCGGCGATCGGCTTCCCGACGACGATGTTCACCGTCCTGTTCGCACTGGCCCGCACGGTTGGCTGGGTGGCGCAGTGGAACGAGATGATCTCCGACCCGGAACAGAAGATCGGCCGTCCCCGCCAGCTCTACATGGGCCCGGACCAGCGCGACTACGTGCCCGTCAGCGCTCGCTGAACCGACGACATCGTAAGACATCAAGGGGGGCGGGGCGAAGGTCCCGCCCTTTTCCATGGGGTTGCCCGGCGGCGGGAATGGCGGGGACTACCCTCGCGCGGGCAGCGTGAAGACGAACCGCGCGCCCTGCCCAGGCGCGCTGTCGACGCCGAGATCGCCGCCCATCGCGCGCGCCAGGCACCGTGAGATGTACAAACCAAGGCCACTGCCGGTGCCGTCGCGCAATCCCAGCCGCTCGAAGCGATCGAATATCTTTTCCTGATCCCCCTCGGCGATGCCCTGGCCATCATCCGCCACGACCACGGCAGCAATGTCGCCTTCGCGCTCGCAACGTATCCAGATGGTCCCGTCGGCTGGCGAATGCCGGATCGCGTTGCTCAGCAGGTTGATCAGCACCTGCAGGACACGCCGGAAGTCGCCGCTCGCCATCACCGGCTCGGCGGGGGTGGCGGCGTCGATCCGCACATTGTTGTTCGCCGCGCGGACGCCGAGCAGCCCCGCGGCGCGCAGCGCGGTGTCGGCCAGGTCGACGACATCCGCCTCCGGGCGGAAATCCGGCCGCTCGATTGTCTGCAGATCGACGAGATCCTCGACCAGCGCCAGCAGGTGGCGACCGGCGCCGGCGATGTCCTCCGCATAGTCGGCATAATCGCGCCGCACCGGCCCGTCGCCGCGGTCCTGGATCGCATCGGCATTGGCGATGATGCGGTCGAGCGGCTCGCGCATGGCCCGGCCCAGCTGAGTGCCGAATGCCTCGTCGAACAGGATGACGTCGGCGTTATGGCCCGCACCGGTGGCATCGGACGATCGGCGGCTGACCAATAACTGATATCCCGCCAGCCGCCCCACTCCATCGACCAACGGCACCCCGGTGACGGACACCGGGATGCCGGCGCCGATCAGCAGGACAGCGCCATCGTCCTCGAATCGTTCGAAAGCCCGCGCCGCGCCGGCGATGCGGCTCCCGCCGGCTTCGTCGCGGCTCAATGCGAATAGCGCATCGATCGGCTGGCCGATCGCCCCTGGCATTCCGACCGGCGGCTGGGTGACGCGCAGCATCGTGTCGGTTTCGAAGATCCAGTCCGCGCTCGCCCGGCTGAAATCGCGCCAACGCACCGCCTCCAGCCCCGGCTGGGGCTGGCTTGCAGCGATTTCCTGCCAGCCGGTTATCGTCAGCTCGACTCCATCGCCGTCGGGCTTCACCCGCACCCACAGGTCGACATCCTGGTCGCCATAGGCGGCCACCACGCGGCGCGAGATCGTGATTTTGAGCCGCCGCGTCAGCCGCGCCAGCGACGCCAGCTGAGGCACTGCCAGCGCACCCCCACGCACCCCGCCCGCCTGTTCCTGCAGGCGCAGCAGCGGCGGATCCGCCTCCACCAGCCGCCCCCGGTTGTCTACCCTGCCATGGACGGGGCGAACCGCGGCATGCGCGTTCACCGCGCGAATCCAGCGCCGCGGCCGCCGCCGATCTCGATCACAGCACGGCGGTAATTGGGATCGAGCCGCCAGATCAGCACCGCCTCCGCAGCATCGCGCACATCGAGTCGGTCGAACGCGTCGGCGCGCTCGACAAGCGCCTCCTCGCTCGCGCCCTCGGCCGACCCGATCCGCCAGATCATGGTCACCGCGGCGTCGCGGCTGCAATCGATAGCGCGCAACACCGTGCCCAGCATCATGCCCGATGAATCGGCGATCATCGACCAGACCCCGGTCGAATCTATCCCGGCCCGCTGCGCGATCGCGGCGGTGAACAGCGCAAGCCAGCCCTCCTCAAGCGCAGCCGACAGCAGTGCATCGTCGATCAGGCAGGCATTGCCGAGCAACCCCGCCAGCGCGTCCGCGCGCCCTTCGAGCGTATCGTCATCATCGTGATCGTCCAGCAGATCGCGCACCGCACCGGCGAGCAGAAGATCGGCCTGTGCATCGGGCATCGCGTGCCGCCGGATCAGGTAATGGCGCAGTGCCGCCGCGACCGCCCACAGCAACCGGCGATGCGGCCCGGGCGGAAGATCGGTACGAGCCAGCGCGGGGTCGCCAAACTGGTCGTAGCGGCGGCTTTCCGCGATCAGCAGCGCCATAACCGCCTCTGCGATCGCCTCGTCCCCAAGGTCCAGCAGCCGCTGCGCGAGATCGGCAACATGACCGGGCGAATCGCGACCCAACCGCACGGCCAGGCGGTGCTCGTCGACGCGGCGCAGCATCGCCGCGACGAGATCGGGCTTGCGCAGCAACTGCGTGCGCTCCAGGAGCGGCAGCGCTATCGCGACGCGCGCGGAGGCGAGCGCAGCCGCAAGTCCGGCCGGCGAGTCGGCTGGAAGAGCGCTGCCGATGCGAATCCTGAGCTCGTCCTCTATCGCGCCGATCAGCGCGCGCATCAGCTGGGTGATCTGCGCACGATGCTGGTCCGAAAGGCTGAAGGCGTCGTTGTGGAACAGCTCGCTGGCAACGCGGCCCACGCGATTTTCGAGACCGTCAAGCGCGCGTACGGCGTCGGTCAGCCATCGCGTTTCCGCGGGCCGTTCCCCGTTCAGCCGTTCGTCTTCCAGCCCCATCATGCTTCGGTCATAGTGGAATGTCGTTAAATCGAAGCTAAACCCTCATTTGACACAAAACCGCGCACCCTTCCATGCTGCAATGAACCTTCGCAGGAAGGAGATCAAAGCATAGGCGGCCAGCGCCGCCGCCATCCAGCGCCAGCCGCCGAGGATAGCCATGAACGGCGCCAGCCACAGCAGCGCGTCCGCGCTTGCCAGCCAGGGCGACGGGGCCAGCGGCCGGATCGCCTCGACGATCGGCTCCAGCGCGAGCAGCCCGGCGAGCGCCGCCGGAAGCAGCGCAGCCACCATCCACCAGCCCCAGCCGCCCTCCGCCGCCAGTACCCTGGCGAGCAGGATAAGCGCGGCCAGGCCTGCGGCATGGCGCGCCAGCGCAGGAAGCACCGCCGGTGCCGCCGCACCATTCCATATCCGCGCCATCCGGCGCGCCGCGGACGCGGTCGCCGCGCCAAGCGGCAGCAGCAGCACCGTGGCCCAGAACAGACCGAACGCCGCGAGAAGCGCGCCGAGCCAGGCGAGCGCTATCGCAGCGATGGCGACATGCGCCTGATCGACCTGCCGCGCGATCAGCGGACCGATCAGCGGCGTCGCGATAAAGCGGTGAACATAGCGCTCGGTCCAATTGCCGTCGCCAGGATCGGCGCGGCGTAACAGATTTGCTTCGATCGTGCTGATCGCAGCCGGCCCGATCGCCAGCACCGGTGCCGGCAAGGGCCGATCGCCGGTAGGGTTGAGCGCCTCGATGCGCTCGGCATCGGCCTGGACGAGGCGGCGCAACAGCGTGGAGCCCAGGTCCCATTCGCCGAGCATCTGCGCCGTCGCCGCGAGCGCGGGCTTGCCGAGCAGCGCGAACCCTGCCCAGCGCTGCGCCGCGTCGATGCGCTCGAACTCGGCATGATCCTGGGTGTCGGGTACCGCGAGCAGCGCCGGCGCGCGGGCGGCCGCGAGCGCATCGACGGCGCCCTGCGCCACTATTGCACCGTCGGCCACCAGCAGGATCCGCTCGTCGGGATGCATCCGATCGATCGCATCGGCGACGCTGCGCGCGATCTCGACTCGGGCGCCCTGTCGCCGCAGCCGATCGACTGCCTGCGCCAGCGCCGCCGGGACCCGCTCGACCAGAACGACGATATGGCCAGCCCCCGCCGCAAGCGCGAGACCAGCTTGATATTCGACGAGCGTCCTGCCGGCGAGCGGCAGCGTCGCCCGCAACCCGTCACCGAAATCCGTCTGATCCTGCGCTGCGATAAGCGCTGCGAGCGGCAAGTCTCGATCCCCCTTCGACAAGCGGAGCGGGATAGGCGCTGCTAGGCGATTCGGCAAAGCCCATCATTCTCGGCACCCGGCAAGAGCCTGATCGTTTGGGTGAAGTGCTTCGCAATAGGCCGGTGCGGTGCAGCTTTCAGCGACACTCGGCCAGGGCGCCCGCCAGCGACTCGAGCAACAGCGGATCCGGATCGGCGCGCGCCGCGCGCGCGGCGGCCTCCATCAGGCCGGTCATGCCGAAACTGGCGGCGAGGCCCTGCAGCTTGAGCGCTTCTTCGCACCACGAGGCTGCCGCGGCTGTCTGCGACATCGCAGCGACATGCATGGTCGCCGACGCAAGGAACAGCGCGCGCAATTCACTCGCGACGGCGCTGTCGTTACCAACAGCTTGGGCGAGCAGATGATCGAGGGTTCCAGGTTCGAAGGACATGCCTCCATAAACGGCCAATCGGGTAAAGATTTCGTTAGGCCGAGGCTATCGCTCGATTCGCGATTCCTATAGAATCCCGGCTCATGGGGAAGGCACCGCATCCGCTGGATAGCTGGCGCGCCGCGAACGCGGCCGAGGCGGATGCCGTGCGCGCAGCAGCTGCTGCTGTACAACTCCCTGAAACGGCTGTTCAAAGCGATCTTGACATCGACGAACTGTTGCTCGTCGATGCGGCACCTGACGATATTCCCGCCGATGCCGCGTCCGCTGCACCGATGCCGCCGCGCCGCACCGCGGACATGGTGATCGGCGCGCTGTTCGGCGCGGCCGCGGCCGGCTGGATCGCCTTGTGGATCGGTGGCGCGGGCCCTGTGCCGCTCGATGCGACGGCCATCGCCAACACTATCGCACTGGCCAGCGGGCCGCTCGCCCTGCTCGGCATCGTCTATATGCTGGTCCAGCGCAGCCCCCAACGCGAAGCCGGACGCTTCGGCGAGACGGCAGTGTCGATGCGGGCCGAAAGCCGCCGACTCGAGGATGCGGTCGCGCGCGTCGTCGCCGCGCTCGACAGCCGCCGTGGTGAACTGGCTGCCCATACCGACTCACTGTTCGAGGAGGGCGACCGCGCCGCCCGCAGGCTGCAGCAGATCAGCATGGACATGCGCGACGAAACCGATCTGCTCGCCCGTCAGACCAGCTTGCTGCACGATGCGACCGGCGTCGCCCGTTCCGACATGACCGGACTTATGCAGGATCTTCCCCGTTCGCTCGGCATCGTCAACGAGGTCGCCGAGCTGATCCGCGGGATCGGCGGCACCGCGCGCGAGCATGCCGACGGCCTGTCGGAGGCACTGGCCGCCATCATCGCACGCAGCCATGAAGCCGACGAGCTGATCGGCGCCGCCACGGGCCGCTTCGCCACCCAGATCGGGCGGATCGAAACCCGTACCGAGCGCACGGCGCGCACGATCGATGAGACGACTGCCGGCCTTGGTCAGGCGATCGACACCACCCTCGACCGCGCGACCATGGCCATCGAACAGACCCGGGCGGGCATGGACCTGCAGCGCGAGGCGATGGCGGCGATGATCGACCATGGCCGCGCGGCTCTGGACGAAGCCGGCACGATAGCCGCAGCCTCGATCGCCGAACGGCTTGGCGAAATGGGCGCGCAGGCCGAGGCGCTGTCGGCCCAGCTTGCCCGCCAGGATGAGGACGCCCGCCGGCTCGTCGCCAATCTGGAGCAGGCGCTGGGCGCGATCGAGAGCCGCTTCGAGGCGCTGGGCGCGACCGGTACGGAGCAGACTGCCGACCTCGCCGAACTGATCGTGACATTGAGCGAGCATGTCGACCATCTCGGACAGGCCGTGACCAGCAGCATGGCCGGGGCGCGGACATTGACCGACCGCGCCAACGGGCTGCGCATCGCCTTCGATTCGATCATCGGCAACGTCGAACGCGATCTGCCGCAGACGATGCAGCGGGTCGAGAGCGAGGCGGCGCGTGGCGACGCGACGATGCGCGCGATTACCGCCCAGGCCGAACAACTCGCCGCAACCGTCGAGCGCGCCACCGACCGACTAGGCTCTGCCGACACCATGATCGACCGCCAGCGCGAGGCGATCGCCGGGCTGGGCGATCAGGCGGCCCGCCGCATGGCCAGCATCGCGGCCGAGGGCGACACGATGCTCGAGCGCCAGCGCGAATTGTCCGATGCCTTCGCCGAGGAAGCCAATGCCCGCCTCGAGGCGCTGCGCGACCATTCGAACGAGCTTGGCCGGCTCATCGCCGAAGGCGAATCGAACATGCGTTCGCTGTCGGAGCTGTCGGGAGGGCAGCTGGTCGATGCGATCCTCAAGGTCCGCGAAACCGCAGGCGAGGCGGCGCGCGGCGCGCGCGCGGCGCTCGAATCGATTATCCCCGATGCGAGCGAAAAGCTGGCGAAGAGCGGCGCAGAGGCGATCGAGCGCACTTTCGGCACCCAGATCACGCAGCGCATCCACCTGATCTCGGACACGGCCGAGGCCGCCGTCACCGCCGCCAACCTGGCCAGCGAGCGGCTGCTGACCCAGATGCTGACGATCGCCGAAGCGAGCGCGAATATGGAGAAGCGCGTCGCCGAAGCGCAGGCGCGGCAGGAGCATGTCGAGCAGGAGGAGGTCAGCCGCGAAGTGGCGATCCTCGTCGAGCATCTCAACTCGGCAGCGATCGACGTGACCAAGCTGCTGTCGCACGACGTGCCCGACGGCGCGTGGAAAGCCTATCTCCATGGCGATCACGGCGCCTTCACCCGCGCCGCGGTGCGGCTGCTGCGCAAGGAGGAAGCCGGGCTGATCGCCCAGCTGTACGACGGCAATGTCGAATTCCGCGAGCATGTGAACCGCTATATCCACGACTTCGAAGCGCTGCTCCGCCGCGTCCTCGCCAGCCGCGACGGCGGTGCGCTCGCCGTGACGATGATCTCGTCCGACATGGGCAAGCTCTACGTGGCGCTGGCCCAGGCGATCGAACGCCTGCTGATTTGACAGCGGCATGCTCAATGGCGGTGAGCCCTAATCCGTCACCCCGGCGAAGGCCGGGGTCTCGGTCGTCCAGGACGGATTTGAGGTCGCGAACCACGACTGAGATCCTGGCCTCCGCCGGGATGAGGAGGTAGATGGGCACAATGCGGAGCAGCGCATTGACCGGACACGCTTCGCTAACCACCTTGCTGCTATGGGTTGAGCCAATCCGACCTATTTGCCGCAACGCGAAATGCCTGTAGTATGGCGACTTCTCCTGGGATGTAGCGACTGATGAAGACGAAGACCCTGTTGCGTTCGGTTGGACTGTTCGGCGCTGGAGCGCTTGTCGCCACGTTGACGCCTGCGATCAGTGCTGTCGACATGAGCACCTACAAGGAACTCGACCAGTTCATGAGCGTGTTCGAGCGCGTCCGCGCCGACTATGTCGACAAGGTCGACGACCGCACGCTGATGAAGGGCGCGATCGACGGCATGCTCGCCAGCCTCGATCCGCACAGCGCCTATCTCGACGCACGCGATCGACAGAATATGCGGACCCAGACCCAGGGCGCCTATGGCGGCCTCGGCCTGTCGGTCACGATGGAGGACGGCGCCGTCAAGATCATGACCGCGCAGGAGGACACCCCGGCGCAGAAGGCGGGGCTCAAGACCGGCGACTATATCACCCATCTCGACGGCAAGCTTCTCTATGGCGGCACGCTGGATGAGGCTGTCGATCAGATGCGCGGCAAGCCCGGCAGCAAGATCTCGCTGACCGTGGTCCGTCCCGGCCGGGACAAGCCGTTCGACGTCTCGCTGACCCGCGAGCTGATCCAGCTCAAGCCGGTCAAATGGGAGGTCAAGGACCAGGTCGGCATCATCAACATCAACACCTTCGTCAATTCGAACACCGGCGATTCGGTGCGCGCGGCGATTGCGGGCATCCAGAAGTCGCTCGGCCATGATCCGCTCGGCTATGTCGTCGATCTGCGCTCCAATCCGGGCGGCCTGCTCGACCAGGCGATCGACGTGTCGGACATCTTCCTCGAGCGCGGCGAGATCGTTTCGCAGCGCGGCCGCGAGAAGACCGATATCGAACGCCGCTTCGCCACGGCCGGCGACATGGCGCACGGCCTGCCGATGATCGTGCTGGTCGATGCCGGTTCGGCGTCTGCTGCCGAGATCGTCGCGGGCGCGCTCCAGGACCAGAAGCGCGCGCTCGTCATGGGCGAGCGCAGCTTCGGCAAAGGTTCGGTCCAGACGGTCATGGAGCTGTCCGACGATACCGCGCTCAAGCTGACCACGGCGCGCTATTTCACGCCGTCCGGCCGTTCGGTGCAGGAAGGCGGGATCAATCCCGACATCCTCGTGCCCCAGCTCAGCGATCCCGATTACAAGGATCGCCCGCGCCTGCGCGAGGCCGATCTCCGTCGCCACCTGATCAACGAGGCGAAGATCGACGATAAGGTGCTCGAGGATGACGGCAAGGCCGACCCGCGCTTCATCCTAACCGCCGACGCGCTCAAGAAGCAGGGCGTCGACGACTTCCAGCTCGATTATGCCGTCAAGACGATCGCCCGCATGTCGCAGCCGGCGCTGCGCACGGCGCTGGCCGGCGCGAAACGCGGGGCGAGGTAAGAAAGCACCGTCAGCCCCTTCCCACTGACGTCATCCCGGACTTGATCCGGGATCTCGCTTTTCTCTTCCGTTCGGCCGTTTATGCGCGGGCAAACGCAGCGGGATCCCGGATCAAGTCCGGGATGACGGTTTCTGGAGGCTCGCGCCCGCTTCCCTCCGAACTTTCTTCTCTGTCCGTTCAAGGAGGAGAGGGGGAAACGGGGGCTTATTTCTTCCGCGCCAGCCCGCTATATCCTCCCGATGACCCGCTTTGCCCAGGCTCGCCTCGCCGCCCTCCTGCTTCCCGCGGCGTTGATGGCGGGGGCGGTCGGCTCCCAATATATCGGCGGGCTGTTTCCCTGCGAGATGTGCCACTGGCAGCGCTGGCCGCATTATGCGGCGATCGCGCTGGCGCTGACCGCCTCCGCCGTTCCCGAAAAGCCGCTCGGCCGGACCCTCGTCGCGCTGGCGATCGTCGCGATCCTCGTGAGTGGTGCGATCGGCGTCTTCCATGCCGGCGTCGAATATCACTGGTGGGCGGGCATCACCCGCTGTTCCGCCCCAATGACCAGCGGATCGAGCGCAGACTTGCTCGCGCAGATCATGGCGACGCCGATGATCCAATGCGACGTGCCGCAATGGACGCTGTTCGGCATATCGCTGGCCGGCTTCAACGCGATCTTCTCGATCCTGGGCGGGGTCGCCATTATCGCCCTTTGGAGGCGCAGATGAGCGCAGACGACAAACAACGCGCGGCGTCTTCACCCGTCGCCAACGCGCAACAACGCGCGGCGATGCTCCGGGTCGACCAGGCCGGGGAGTTCGGCGCGACCCGTATCTATGCCGGCCAGCTCGCAGTGATGGGGCAGCGTTCGGACGAGGCGCGGGCGATCGCGCGCATGGCCGAGCAGGAGGCGCGCCATCGGGCGATCTTCGACCGCATGATCACGGAACGGGGTGTCCGGCCGACCGCGCTGCACCCGCTATGGAATGCGGCGGGCTTCGCGCTGGGCGCGGCGACCGCGCTGATCGGCCCGAAGGCGGCGATGGCCTGCACCGCCGCGATCGAAACCGAGATCGACCGCCATTATGGCGAGCAGCTCGACCAGCTCGGCGACAGCGATCCCGAGCTGAGCGCCGCGATCGGCGAGTTCCGTGCCGAGGAGGTCGAGCATCGCGAAACCGCGCTGGCGGCAGGCGCGGAACAGGCGCTCGCTTATCCACTGCTGTCGGGCGCGATCCGGCTCGGTTGCCGCATTGCCATTCGCCTGTCGCGCCACATATAAGAAGCACCCATAGGACAGGATCCGAGCCGATGAAGACCCTTCGCTTGCTTTCCCCGGCTCTGGCGATCGCCGCCCTGGCGACAGCCCTGCCGTTGGCGGCGCCGGTCGAGGCGCAACGCACCGAACGGGTGCTCACCATCTTCGGCACCGACCCCTGCCCGACCAGCAACGGCGAGGAAATCGTCGTGTGTCGGCGCATGCCCGAGGCGGAGCGCTATCGCATCCCGGAGCAGCTGCGCAAATCCACCGACCGCGGCAACGAAAACTGGGGCGATCGCGCTGCCAGCCTGGAATATGTCGGCCGCAGCGGCGTCAACAGCTGCTCCACCAGCGGCTCGGGCGGCGCTTCCGGCTGCTTCCGCGAACTGGCTCGCAAGGCCTGCGAGGAGGACAAGGCCGACGGCAAGAAATGCGGCATCAAGTTCTAATCCTCCCCGGGACGGGGAGGATTTATTCAGCAGCCCGCAAGCCGTTCGCGCGTTAGCTGCTGTCATGAAATCGCTGATCCTGATTCCGCTGCTTCTGGCCGCCACGCCGCTCGCTGCCGCTCCCAAGGCAGAGGAACCGCCGCCGCCGCGGATCAGCACGCTCGTCGTGTTCGGCGACGATCCCTGCCCCCGCAGCGGCGACGAGGAGATCATCGTCTGCGCGCGCCAGCCGGAGAGCGACCGCTATCGCATCCCGAAACAGTTCCGGAAGCAGAAGCGCGAGGCTGTCACCCAGAGCTGGGTCGACCGCGCGCGGACGCTCGACATGGTCAGCCGCAAGGGCCTGCCCAATAGCTGCTCGCCGCAGGGGTCGAACGGGCAGACCGGCTGCATGCGTCAGTTCCTCGAGGCTGCGCGCGCCGAGCGCGAGGCGATGAAGAACGGGGAATGACGCCTTCCGATCATCCTTCCGGGTAGCGTCTTCCGATTTCGCCGCGATCCGCTATATTTGCGGGATCGAGGGGTGAATCGATGAAGGCGATCGATCCGGACCTGCTGCTGAGAGCCTATTCTATCGGCGTCTTCCCGATGGCGGACAGCCGCGCGGCGGACGATGTCTACTGGGTCGAGCCGAAGAAGCGTGGGATAATGCCGCTCGATGGCTTCCGGCTGTCGCACTCGCTGGCGAAGACGATCCGCTCCGAGCGCTTCACCGTGACCGCCGACCATGCCTTCTCGCAGGTGGTGTCGGAATGCGCGGCAAGCACTTCGGATCGGCCCGATACATGGATAAACCCCGCTATCGAAGTCGCCTATGCCGATCTGCATCGCCGCGGCCACGCCCATTCGATCGAGACATGGCATGACGGCCGGCTGGTCGGCGGCCTCTACGGCGTCAAGCTGGGCGGCGCTTTTTTCGGGGAAAGCATGTTCAGCCGCGAGAGCAATGCATCGAAGGTCGCGCTCGCGCACCTCGTCGCGCGGCTGAAGGCGGCGAAGTTCACCCTGCTCGATTGCCAGTTCATCACCGATCACCTGCAGTCGCTCGGCGCGATCGAGGTGAGCCGCGACGCCTATGTGGCGCTGTTGGATTCCGCGATGGGCGTGGCGGGCGGTGCCGTCGGCGCAGCGGCGGGCTGGTCGCCGCCGGACTTCTTCGCCTTGGATGGCGTGACCGATCCGGAGATGCGCACCGTGTCGGGGCCGATATCCGGATGCACCATCGTGCAGCTCTTGGGCCACACGTCGTAAACCGCATCCTCGACCGCATTCAGCGACGGGGATTCCTTGAACAACCAGCCGGAAAACACCCGCCGCCAGCTGCCGTCGCGGTTGCGTACGTCAGTCTGGACGAAGGCGCCGGTCAGCTTCTGGTCCTCCCAGGGCGCGGTCGTCTCGCAAGCCCGCAGGCGGAGGATGACATCGCCGACACGGACCGCCTGACCCGGCCTTAGCGTCAGGTCGCGCGACTCACCGTTGCGTTTGTTGAGCAGACCCAGCACCGCAACTCGTTGATCGAGCGGCGTGCCTTCGGTGGTCAGCGGCTTGTCGGGGATCTTCTCGACCACGGCGTTCGGCGCCGCGACCTCGGCGCTGCTGTTGCCGGGTTCGCTTTCGCCGGCTGCCGGCGCCAGGATCGGCGACGCTGTCTGCTCTTCCGAAGGCACCGCCTCGATCGGCGCCTGCTCCTGGCTCACCGCCCAGGTCGCAGCGCCCGCAATGCCGCCGAGCGCGACGGCGCCCAGCAGGATCCGCTTCACGGCTTGGCGGCTTCCGCAGGCGCGGATTCGGCCGGCGCGCTGCTGCCGCCGGACTTGTTGATGAACTGGCCGACCATGCTCATCAGGTCCATCGCGCCCTGGGTATCGGCGATCGTATCGCCGTTCTTGAGTGGGGTAGGGTCGCCGCCCGGGATCAGCGAGATGAAAGTCGCGCCGAGGAAGCCCTCGGACGTGATCGCGGCGCTGCTGTCGGCAGGAAGCTTTACGGCCGGGTCGAGCGCCAGCGTCATATCGACTTGGAAGCTCCGCGGATCGAGCTTCTGCGCGGTGACAGTACCGACCTTCATGCCGGCGACACGAACCTCGCTGCCGACGTTCACGCCGGTCGAGTTGGGGAACAGCGCGTGGACATGGATCGCTCCCGCCTTGGTGCCGCCGCCAGTGGCCGACCACGCGAACCAGACGAACCAGGTTGCGAAGAGGATGACGAACAGGCCGACCAGCGCCTCGCCTATATTTTCACGAAACAACGACTTCATGGTTCAGCTCGGGCTCCATGCCTCATAATCGCCGGTCGCGGCGGCCCGGACGCCGCCCTTTTCCAGCGCGCCCGCCGGCCGGTAGGCGGCATCGGTTCCGGTGAGATTGGGCTGCGGGCTCTTCTGCCAGCTGCGCGGCTGCGGCAGTTGATCCGGAGTGAGGTCGGTGCTGTGGTGCAGCCAGCCATGCCATTCGGGGGGCACCCGGCTGGCGTCGTTGGCACCCGAATAGATCACCCAGCGGCGGGCGCGGCCATCGGTGGTCTGCCCGCCCTCGAAATAGACATTGCCGAGCGAATCCTCGCCCACGCGGGTGCCGTTGAGCTTGCTGAAAAGAAGCGTGCCGATCGTGGCGCCATTCCACCAGGTGAAGATCTTCTTGAGCATGAAACCTCGCTTAGCCGTTGCGCGCTAGCGCGCGCAACCGTTGTTTGTTTGGCCTCAGGCGCCAGCGGTCACCTCTGCGGCCTTGGCTGTCCTCGCATAAGCTCAGGTCGCCAGGGCGGAGGCCCTGCGCACGGCGCTTGAGGAGCAAACAAACTAACGCGTCTTCCAGCTGACCTTGTCGCCCTCGGCAATGCCGTCCGCGGCCGCACCGCCGCCGACGATCTCGAGAACCGCCGACACCGGCTCGCCGGATTCGATGGTTTCGAGGCTTTCCGGAACGGTGTTCGCGGCGATCCTGGCGATCGTGCCGTCCGGACGAATGAAGATCATATCGAGCGGGATATAGGTGTTCTTCATCCAGAAGGCAGCGAAGCGCGGCGGCGCCATCGGAAAGATCATTCCGCCATGATGGGGCAGGCTGGTGCGGTACATCAGCCCGCGCGATTGCTGGTCCGGAGTGTTCGCGACTTCGACGCGAAACTCGACCACGCCCCGGGCGGTTTTGATCGCCAGCGGCGCGAGCAGCGCGCCGCCGCTCGAGGCGGCAGCCGGGGTATCCGCCGAGCGCGCCGCGCCTGGCGTACAGCCCGCAAGCGCGGCGAGCGCCAGGACGCCAAGAAGCCGCACAGCGAACACCATCGTCAGTTGGGGATCAGTTCCACCGCGAGGGGGCCCTTGCGACCCTCCGCGATACGCGCCTTCATCCGCATTTCGGGGGCGAGATCGGCGAAGCCGGCCCGACGCACTGTTTCCATATGGATGAAGATGTCCTGGGTGTCGCCCTCGCGGACCACGAAGCCATAGCCCTTGAGCCGGTTGAACCATTTGACCACGACTGCCTCGGGCTCGCCGGCATTATCGATCAGTTGGGTCGGATCGACCCGATCGGCGTTGCGCTTGGCGATCAGGTCGGGGTCCGGACCCGTCGCGGTCGACAGGTCGATGGCCAGGATGCGACGGGCCTGCAGGCCGCGGTCACGCGCCACCACCTCGCAAGCGATCCGGGCGCCTTCCGGCAGCGTGCGCCGGCCATGGTCGCGCAGCACGGAAAAATGGACAAGAACATCGCCACGCCCATTGTCGGACGCGATGAAGCCGAAGCCACGCGTGGCATCGAACCATTTGACCGCGCCTACAACAGTTTCGGCAGGTTCGCCTGCAGACATCGACACGCGTTCCTGGTCGCTATCCAAGCTCACGTCGCGCAACGTCACAGACGCAACAGACTGTTCATTCATCGTCGAGACACCCGCTGCCTAGATGGGCTTTTTATCACAGACCGGCTTTGAAACGAAGCTATTCCGACACCGGTTATCCGCCATTGCCCGGAAAATGCCGATGATCAACATCTTCTTCCTCAGGCTCAGCCCCGAGCACACGCAAAACCAGCTCCAGGGGGTGGCCCGCGCGCGCCATCGCGGCGATCCAGCGGCGCTTTTCCGTCACATCGGGAATGCGGCGGGCAAAGGGACCGATCCGCTTGCGCCGTGCGTAGAGCATCGCCGCCTGTTCCGCGCCGGCGTCGATCTGCCCGCGCAGCGCAGCGCTCGTCTCGGCATCGATGCCGGCCGTGCGCAACGCCATGCCGATGCGGCGCACGCCATAGCCGCGCCGCAGCAGCGAATCGGCGCGCGCCGCCGCGAAGGCGCGGTCGTCGACATAGCCGCGCTCGGCAAAGCGCTCGACCAGCGCCTCGACCGGCGGCGGCGTTTCGCCGTCCCAGCCGCGCTCGCGCAGCTTGCGGCGCAGATAGGCGGCCAGTTTGGCGCGGGTAGTGGCATAGCGCGCCGCATAGTCGAGTGCAGCGCGTTCGAGCGTCGCGGCGTCGTATGGCGACAGGTTTTTGGGGGTCGTTCGGGGCATGCGCCATGATTGTGCCACAGTCGGGCCGGATTTTGAACGCGGGCATCGGCGAAGGCGGGCAGCGTGAACAAGGCTGCCCGGCGGCTACGGTGGCCCCAAGGGAGGCGCACTGATGCTGGACCGGGTGGATAGCGCTTCGACGATACAGAGGAACGAGACTATAATGGCATTGGTGCCGACGCCCACGATGGACGCCCTGCCGCGCCGTTTCGCCGATTTCGATACCCTCGGAGCGGCGCTCGACTACGCGGCCGCCGGGGTTCGCGGCCTGAATTTCCACGACGCGCGCGGGACGCTTGTCCAGCCCTATCCCTATGCCAGGCTGCGCGCCGACAGCATTGCCAATGCCGGTCGGCTGATCGCCGCCGGGATTCGTCCCGGCGACCGCATCGCGCTGGTCGCCGAAACCGGGCCGCTGTTCGCCGCGCTGTTCTTCGGTGCGATCTATGCCGGCGCCTGGCCGGTGCCGCTGCCGCTGCCGACCTCGTTCGGCGGCAAGGACAGCTACATAGACCAGCTGATCGTCCAGCTTTCCAGCTCCGATCCGAAACTCTTCTTCTACCCGGCCGAGCTTGAGGAGATGGCGGCGGCCGCAGCCCTCCATCGCGGTGTCGAGGGACTGAGCTACGAAGTGTTCGAGACGCGCGAGGCGATCGACGCCATCCTGCCGCAGGCATCGCCGGACGATATCGCCTATCTGCAATATTCGAGCGGCTCGACCCGCTTTCCGCATGGCGTGGCCGTCACCCACCGCGCGCTGCTCAACAATCTCGCGGCGCATTCGCACGGCATGCTGGTCGAACCGCAGGACCGCTGCATCAGCTGGCTGCCCTGGTATCACGACATGGGGCTGGTGGGCTGCTTCCTGTCGCCGGTCGCCAACCAGGTGTCGACCGACTATCTCAAGACCGAGGATTTCGCGCGCCGTCCGCTGGCGTGGCTCGACATGATCAGCCGCAACGAGGGCACGTCGATCAGCTATTCGCCGACCTTCGGCTACGATATCTGCGCGCGGCGCATGTCGAGCCAGACCAAGGCGTCGGACCGTTTCGACCTGTCGCGCTGGCGGCTCGCCGGCAACGGCGCGGACATGATCCGTCCGGACGTGATGCAGGCCTTCGTCGATGCTTTCGCCGAAGCCGGCTTCCGTGCCAATGCCTTCCTGCCGAGCTATGGCCTCGCCGAGGCGACGCTGGCGGTGTCGATCATGCCCCCCGGTGAGGGCATCGTCGTGGAGCTGGTCGAGGAGACCCAGCTGTCGGGCGGCGACCACAGTCAGGATCGGCCGCGCCGCTTCCGCGCGATCGTCAACTGCGGCAAGCCGGTGCGCGACATGGCGGTCGAGATCCGTGACGATGACGGCGCGGTGCTGCCGGAGAAGATGATCGGCAAGCTGTGGGCCAAGGGCCCGTCGATCATGCAGGGCTATTTTCGCGACCCGGAGGCGACCGATGCCTGCATGGTCGACGGTTGGCTCGATACCGGCGACATGGCCTATATCTCGAACGGCTACATCTTCATCGTCGGTCGCGCCAAGGACATGATCATCATCAACGGCAAGAATCACTGGCCGCAGGACATCGAGTGGGCGGTCGAGCAGTTGCCGGGCTTCAAGGCGGGCGACATCGCCGCCTTCGCGATCACCACCCCGGGCGGCGAGGAGACCCCGGCCGTGCTGGTCCAGTGCCGCACCTCCGACCCCAGCGAGCGCGCCCGCTTGCGTGACCAGATCCGCGAGAAGGTGCGCGCGATCACCGGCATGCACTGCGTCGTCGAGTTGGTGCCGCCGCGGACCCTGCCGAAGACCAGCTCAGGCAAGCTGAGCCGTGCCAAGGCGCGCAACCTCTATCTGGCAGGCGAGATCCAGGGCTACGACATCGCGGCATAGTCCCCATCGGATCGCCGTGTGAATATCAGGGCTCTGCTCAGCGGTTTTCATCTCCATCTTGGTCGCCACGCCGCTGCCCGCCGCCCCGCTCGATCCGCTCGGCGATCCCGCCATCTTCAAGCGCGACCTCGAGGACCTCAATCGCAAGCCCCTGCCGGACGATGCGGCGCTCGCCCGCGCGGTCGGCGCGGCGGTCACCGTCGACGCCCGCCAGCGCGGTCGCTGCGCACCGAACAAGATCACCCTCGGCAAGCTCGCGCCGGTCAGTCTCGATGGCATGATCACCACCATGATCGCCAAGGGCCAGATCGAGAATGGCTGGCTGGTGCCGGTCACGCTCGACGATTGCCCCCCGGCCGATCCGATCCGCGTGCTGCTGTTGCGCGCCGCCGATGGCCGGACGCTGCAGGGGATCTTCGCCGGACAGGGCACCAGCTATGCCTGGCCGTCGCTGTCGCGCGAGGCACTGCGAGGCGCGGTCAATGCCGCGCTCCAGCAGCTGCGCACCGCCGACTCGGCCTGCAGCCCGCGCGACATCACCCCGACGGGCATGCGCATCGCCGGCAGCAGCGCCGATCTCGGCCCCGATATCTACGGCATCAGGCTGAAAGGCTCGTGGAACGAGATCTGGACGTTCGAGCCCTGCGGTCATCGGATCGCCGTGCCAATCTCCTTTCGCACCAACGGCGCTGGCGGTGCCTATTGGGACATCGACGATGCGGGCGTGCTATATACGCCCTGACCGCTTCGCACGTCGTCAACCCCTTGCACTCCAACGGTGCCACCGCTATGTGCCCGCGTCTCGGACCCGGAGGAGTGTAGCTCAGTTGGTAGAGCATCGGTCTCCAAAACCGAGGGCCGTGGGTTCGAGTCCCTCCACTCCTGCCATGTCAAACTGGTAGGGCGAAGGCCGACGGGGTCGAGAAAAGCGAGGTCACGGTCCGCAGCCGCAAGGCTCCAAAGCGGACTGAGGCCTCGTGTCGTTATTTCGAGGTTCGACGGGCAGCTGCCCGTTGATTGGGCATAGGCGAGGACGTGGCGAAGACTTCACCCGGCGAGTTCATCCGGCAGGTAAAGGCCGAGACGGCGAAGGTCGTCTGGCCGAGCCGCAAGGAGACCGTGACGACCACCATCATGGTGGGAATCATGACGCTGCTGCTGGGGATATTCTTCTTCGGGCTCGATCAGCTGTTCGCGGCGATCGTGAAGTTCCTGCTGTCGCTCTTGGGCTAGATTTTTTGGTGGTCGCGATTTCCGAGCCGTCAGATCTGATCTGACAGGAAATCGCTCCGGGATACGGAGACGTTGGCGTTCATGGCGCGCTGGTACATCATTCACGCCTATTCGGGCTTCGAGAACAAGGTCAAGGAGTCGATCCTGGCCGATGCCGCGCGCATGGGGCTCGAGCAGCTGGTCGAATCGGTCGAAGTGCCGACCGAGAAGATCACCGAGGTCCGCCGCGGCAAGAAGATCACGTCGGACCGGAAATTCTTTCCGGGCTATGTGCTGGCCAAGCTCAGCATGAACGACGATGTCTATCACCTCGTGAAGAACACGCCGAAGGTGACCGGCTTCCTCGGCTCGATGGGCAAGCCGCAGCCGATCAGCGAGGCCGAGGCCGCGCGCATCCTGAACACCAAGGAGGAGGCCGCCGCGGCCGCCCCCAAGGCCAAGCTCAAGGTCGACTACGAGATCGGCGATCAGGTCAAGGTGCTCGATGGCCCGTTCGCGAGCTTCAACGGCATCGTCGAGGAACTCGACTTCGACCGCAGCCGCGTCAAGGTTTCGGTCTCGATCTTCGGCCGCGCGACCCCGGTCGAACTCGAGTTCGAGCAGGTCGAACGGGTTAAGTAAGGATTGAACGTCATCCCAGCGAAAGCTGGGATCTCCCTGCCTTCTGGCTGATCGAAAGACGAAGAAGTAGCGAGATTCCAGCTTTCGCTGGAATGACGAGACTAAGAGGTTCCGGCTAAAACCGGATCGTGCCTTAGAGGCACAATGTTGCGGGAGGCAGGCCTTCGGGAGTGCCGCATGGACCGCTAAACTTGAAAGAGAGTGAAACATGGCAAAGAAGATCACGGGCTATATCAAGCTCCAGGTGCCCGCTGGAAAGGCGAACCCATCGCCGCCGATCGGTCCTGCGCTGGGCCAGCGCGGCGTCAACATCATGGAGTTCTGCAAGGCGTTCAACGCGCAGACCGGTGACCAGGAAGTCGGCACGCCGCTGCCGACCGTCATCACCGTCTATGCCGACCGCAGCTTCAGCTTCGTCACCAAGACGCCGCCCGCCAGCTTCCTGATCAAGAAGGCTGCCGGCCTGAAGTCCGGTTCCAAGGAGCCGGGCAAGGTCGTCGCCGCCCAGATCAAGCGGTCGGAGCTCACGAAGATCGCCGAAGCGAAGATGAAGGATCTCAACGCCAACGATATCGACGCGGCGACCCGCATCATCGAAGGCAGCGCCCGCGCAATGGGCCTCGAAGTGGTGGAGGGCTGATATCATGGCCAAGCTCAGCAAGAAGCAGAAGAACCAGGCCGCTTCGGTCGATCGCGACAAGCTTTACGACGTCGATGCGGCGATCAAGCTCGCCAAGACCAATGCCACCTCCAAGTTCGACGAAACCATCGAGGTCGCGCTGAACCTGGGCGTTGATCCGCGTCACGCCGACCAGATGGTCCGCGGCGTGGTGACGCTGCCCAAGGGCACCGGCAAGGATGTTCGCGTCGGCGTGTTCGCGCGCGGCGCCAAGGCTGAAGAAGCCCTGGCGGCGGGTGCCGAAGTCGTCGGCGCCGAAGACCTGCTCGAGACGATCCAGGGCGGCACGGTCGATTTCGACCGCTGCATCGCGACCCCGGACATGATGGGTCTGGTTGGCCGGCTCGGCAAAATTCTGGGTCCGAAGGGCCTGATGCCGAACCCCAAGCTCGGTACCGTCACGATGAACGTGGGCGAAGCCGTTAAGGCTGCCAAGGGCGGCCAGGTCGAGTTCCGCGTCGAAAAGGCCGGCATCATCCATTCGGGAATCGGCAAGGCCAGCTTCCCGGCGGAAGATCTGCGCGCCAATTTCGACGCCTTCGTCGATGCGATCGTCAAGGCCAAGCCGACCGGCGCCAAGGGCAAGTACCTCCAGAAGGCCGCGGTCAGCTCGACCATGGGCCCGGGCGTCAAGATCGACACCGCCGACCTCGGCGCCTGATCCCGCAGCCCTCGCCGACAGGCGGGGGCGACGGATCATCGAACTACGGAACCGCGACGACGCCCTTGCCGGGAGTCGCCGCGGTTTTTCTTTGCCCCGCACTAGGTCCCGAGGCCTCGCAAGCGTCGGGATTCCTTACACAGATCAGCGATGACAATGGCCCACATGGCGCTGAGGTGGCGGAAATCTGCGGATTCCAGCATCTGGCACGATTCTGGCTTAATATCCGGCGTACCCGCGTACCCGATTTTCCAGCTCGCCGGGGGCGAAGGCGGGGGGAGGTGATCCGATGGTAAGTGCCGCATTACGGGGGGTAATTGCGTTGATTGCTGCCCTCGCGGTTGCCTCTCCCGCCTGGGCGCAGCTCGGCCTCGTATCGGCATGGCTGCGCAACGTGCCGCAGCCGAGCGCGCTGGGCATGTTCCTGATCGCGCTCGCTGGCGTGTTCGTCGGCCGCGTCGCCAGCCGGAAACGCCGGGACCCGTAGTTTTGCTTCTGTTCGGTTTGCTTAGAGATTTATCCTTTCCCCTGTAGCGTTGCGATGCTTAGCCGGCCCCCGTCCTCCCTCCGCCGATCTAATCGGTGGCGGGAAGACGGGGGCCGAGTTCTTTCTGCGTTGACCTGATCGCGCCAGCGCGCTTGAAGCGGCAGCTATGACCGCTACCCTCCAACAGCTCGAATCGACGATCAAGGCGCGGCGCGACGCCGATCCGTCGACGTCCTACGTCGCCTCGCTGTTCGCGCGGGGCATGCCCAAGATCGCCCAGAAGCTTGGCGAGGAAGCGGTGGAGACGGTAATCGCGGCCATGGCCGGCGATCCGAAGGCTGTCACCGGCGAAGCCGCCGACCTGCTCTTCCACCTGACAGTACTGCTCGCGGCGGCGGGCGTTCCGCTCAGCGACGTGATGGCCGAGCTTGACCGTCGCGAAGGGACATCCGGCCTGGCGGAGAAAGCCGGACGGACATCATCCTAATTCGCGTCATCCCAGCGAAAGCTGGGATCGCAGGCGGAGCTCGCGACATTGGTCCGTCCTTGCCGCCCGAGATGCCAGCCTCCGCTGGCATGACGCCCATCAAGGGAACAAGCCATGCCGATCGACGCCACCCTGCCCTATGACGACGACAACATCTTCGCGCGCATCCTGCGCGGCGAGCTGCCGTCGAAGACCGTCTATGAAGATGAGTTCGCGCTCGCCTTCCACGACATCAACCCGCAGGCGCCGGTCCATATCCTCGTCATCCCCAAGGGGCGCTATGTGTCGTGGGACGATTTCACCGCGACGGGCAGCGATGCCGAAATAGCTGGCTTCATCCGCGCGGTCGGCCATGTCGCGCGCGCGGCGGGACTGGTCGAACCCGGCTATCGCCTGCTCGCCAATATCGGCGGCCATGGCCATCAGGAGGTTGCACACCTCCATGTCCATATCTTTGGCGGCCGACAGTTCCGCGAGATGGTGCCCAGGGCGTGAAGGCCACGCCCGCGCAATTCTATTGCGCGGGCCGAATTACCGGTTAGGCTCCGCTTCCCATGACAGGCGGCGGGCGTACGGCCCCGCCGGACAAGGGAAATCCGCATGATCTTTGGGCGCGTAAAGCCACTCGACGCCATCCTCGCCACCGCAGCCCGAAAGTCGCTGCACCGTTCCCTCGGCCCCTTCCAGCTGACCATGCTGGGCATTGGCGGCATCATCGGTACCGGTATCTTCGTCCTCACCGCCGAGGCCGCCCAGAAGGCGGGTCCCGGCATGATCCTCGCCTTCATCATCGCCGGCTTCGTCTGTGCGGTCGCAGCGCTGTGCTATGCAGAAATGGCGGCAATGGTGCCGGTTTCCGGCTCCGCCTACACCTACAGCTACGCCGTGATGGGGGAGCTGGTGGCATGGATGGTCGGCTGGGCGCTGGTCCTCGAATATGCGATCGCGGCGGGGGCGGTATCGGTCGGCTGGTCGGGCTATGTCGTCGGCCTGTTTCAGCATCTGACCGGCATCACCCTACCCAAGACGCTGATCCTCGGGCCGATCGACGGCGGCATGATCAACCTTCCTGCGGCGATCATCGCCGGGCTCGTCACCTGGCTGCTGGTACTCGGTACCAAGGAGAGCGCGACCGTCAACGCCGTCCTGGTCGGCATCAAGATCGCGGCGCTGTCGCTGTTCGTCGTGCTGGCGCTGCCGGTGATGAACATGGAGAATTTCCACCCCTTCTCGCCGACCGGCTTCGGCGGCATCTCGGCGGCGGCGGCCTCGATCTTCTTCGCCTATGTCGGCTTCGACGCCGTTTCGACCGCGGCCGAGGAGACCAAGGACCCGCAGCGCAACATGCCGATCGGCCTGATCGGCTCGCTTGGCATCTGCACCATCTTCTACATGCTCGTCGCCGCCGGCGTGATCGGTGGGGTGGGCGCGCAGCCGATGATGAACGCATCCGGCGCAGCCTTGCCGACCGGCTCGGCCGAGCTGACCGCCGCCTGCTCGGCGATCGGCGACGCCAAGGTGGTCTGTTCGAAGGAAGCGCTGGCCTGGACCCTGCGAGAGATCGGCTGGCCGCAGATCGGCAACCTGCTCGGCCTCGCAGCCGGGCTGGCGCTACCGTCGGTGATCCTGATGATGATGTTCGGCCAGACCCGCATCTTCTTCGTGATGAGCCGCGACGGCCTGCTGCCGGCGGTGTTCTCGAAGGTCCATCCGCGCTTTCACACGCCCCACGTCGTGACGATCATGACCGGGGTGTTCGTCGCGATCTTCGCGGCGCTGTTCCCGGTCGGCGCGCTTGCCGACATCTCCAACTCGGGAACGCTGTTCGCCTTCGCGGCAGTGTCGATCGCGGTGCTGGTGCTGCGCAGGACAGATCCCGACCGCAAGCGTCCGTTCCGCACCCCAGCGATCGCGATCGTGGCGCCAGTCGCGATCCTCGGCTGCCTCTATCTGTTCTTCAGCCTGTCGAACTACACGATCACGCTGTTCTTCAGCTGGGCCGCGATCGGGCTGGTGGTCTATTTTGTCTACGGCTACCGGAAGAGCAACCTTGGCCGCGGCATCGTCGAGACCCACGAGACCGACCAGGACATGCCGCCGCTACCGGTGCCGCCGATCAGCTGACAGCGATAGCCCACCGAACAAAAGAACTGTCTACCGACCAACCGCTGGGTCCAGCCGCCCCTCGATCGTCGCGCCGAGATCCTCGCCCTCGGGCAGGCGCGGGCCTATCAGCCCGATGATCCGGCCCGCCGCGATCGATCCCATGCGGAGCGCGGTCGGAAGGTCGCGGCCCCGGGCCAGCCCCGCGAGCACGCCGGCCGCGAACAGGTCGCCCGCGCCGGTCGTGTCGACCACCGGCCCGCACGGCTCTGCCAGCGTCTCGTAGCGCTGCCCCTTCTCGATGCCGATCGCTCCATCGGCGCCACGCGTCGCGATCAGCAGCGGCACCCGCGCCGCCGCCCAGCCGAGGCCGGCCTCGAAATCGGCCAGCCCGCTCAAGGCGGCGAGCTCGCCCTCATTGGCGAACAGCATATCGACCAGGCCCTCGGCGAGCAGACCGACGAAATCCTGATGATGCTGTCGCACGCAATATTCCGAGGAAAGCGTGAAGGCGGTGCGGCGGCCATGCGCGCGCGCCGCAGCAAGCGCCGCGCGGCACGCTGCGCGCGGCTCCTCGGTGCGCCACATATAGCCTTCGACATAGAGGATCGCCGCCTCCGCAGCGAGCGCGGCATCGAAGGCAGCGGCGGGGAGATATTCGGATGCCCCGATCGCGGTGTTCATCGTGCGATGGCCGTCGGGGCTGACGATGATCAGGCAACGCCCGGTTGGCGCAGCGATGGGCGGCAACGGGAAGTCGATGCCGTTCGCTGCCATGTCGGCTGCGAACGTCCGCCCCAGCCGATCGTCGCCGACCTGGCCGACAAAGGCGAGCCGCAGGCCGAGCCGGGCGAGGGCCGCCATGGTATTAGCCGCCGAACCGCCGCACACCTCCTCGCAGTCGCCCATTGCCTGGTGCAGCAACACCGCGCGGTCTGGCGCGATCGGCTGCATCACCCCGCGATCGAGGCCCTGCGCCGCGACGAACGCGTCATCCTTATGGACAAGCACGTCGACCAGCGCATTGCCGATCGCGAGCACATCATAGCGGGCGGAAGCCATTGCCGTCGTCCTAGCCAACTCCGCCGCCGCCGCAAAGCCGCTTGGCGACACCCGCTTGCGTCACCGCTCGGATGATGCTCTCGGGAAAGCATGAACATCCAGCGCCTGACCCTGCTCGCGCCGCTCGCGATCCTCGCCGCCTGCGGACCGACCCAGCCCCCACTGGTCGTCGCGCCACCCCCGCCGGTGCGCGCCGAGGCAGGGCTCGACCGGGTGCTGGGCCAGGACGCCCGCGCCCTGATCGCCCTGTTCGGCACGCCCAACCAGGATGTCCGCGAGGAGCCGGCGCGAAAGCTCCAATATGCCAGCGGCGTCTGCGTGCTCGACGCTTATCTCTACCCGCCGGGCCCGGGCCGTGAACCGCTCGTCACCCATGTCGATGCGCGCCTGCCGACCGGCGAGGACATCGACCGGGCCTCCTGCATCGCCGCGCTGGTACGGCGCAAAGAGGCGCGATAGGGGCGGTCTACGACCCACTTGCGGACGTTATTGGAGCTATGCGCGATACCCATAAGCGGACGTTTGTTGCTTGCTTGGCGCAGGCCGCTTGAACAGAATGGCAAGATGACAGACCTCGATACCACCACGTTCGCAGCGCAATGGTGCGCGGGCTGGAATGCTCACGATCTTGACCGTGTTCTGGCACACTTCCACGAAGATGTGGTCTTTACATCGCCTGTTGCCGCGAGCCTCTTGCCCGAGACGGCAGGCGTATTGCGGGGAAAAGCCGCGCTTCGGTCCTATTGGGCGGAGGGCCTGCGCCGCATTCCCGACCTTCACTTTACCGTCGAGGCAGTGTTTGCCGGGATCAACACACTGGTGATTCAGTACCTCAATCAGAAGGGCGTCACTGTGTCCGAGGTGCTGGTTTTCGATGGAGGGCTAGTGCGGGAAGGTCATGGCACCTATCCCACAAACATCAACAACCCGGCAGGAACCAGCGGCAGCTAACAGCTCACATCCAGTGCAAGCTGCGCGTCGCCTTACCACCCCACCCATAGCCGTCATGCCAGCGACAGCCAGCTTTCGCGAGGATGACCAAGAGGAAGGGCGGTAGCCGGGCCCGGCGGCCGTCGCCCGACCCGGCCACCGCCCGGGCGCGGCCTTACGCCGCGCTGAGTTCCAGCTTCCCCTCGCCCTCGTCGATCCGAAGCGTCGATCCGTCGGGCACGTCGCCGCGCAGGATCGCGTCGGCGAGCGGGTCCTGCAGGTAGCGCTGCACCGCGCGCTTGAGCGGCCGTGCGCCATAGACGGGATCATAGCCGACCCGGCCGAGCCAGGTGCGGGCGCCATCGGATAGTTCGAGCCGGATCTTGCGATCCTTCAGCAACTGCCCGACCCGGCCGACCTGGATATCGACGATCGGGCCCATATGTTCGGCCGCCAGCCGATGGAACAGGATGATCTCGTCGAGCCGGTTGAGGAATTCGGGCCGGAAATGGGCGCGCACCACGTCCATCACCTGATCCTCGACGCTGTCGACGTCCTGTCCGTCAGCGAGGTTCGACAGATATTGGCTGCCGAGGTTCGAGGTCAGGATGATCAGCGTGTTCGAGAAATCGACGGTGCGGCCCTGGCCATCGGTCAGGCGGCCGTCGTCGAGCACCTGCAGCAGCACGTTGAACACGTCGCCATGCGCCTTCTCGACCTCGTCGAACAGCACCACCTGATAGGGCCGGCGCCGCACCGCCTCGGTCAGCGCGCCGCCCTCCTCATAGCCGACATAGCCGGGAGGGGCGCCGATCAGCCGGGCGACGCTGTGCTTCTCCATATACTCGGACATGTCGATGCGGACCATCGCCGACGAATCGTCGAACAGGAACTCGGCGAGCGCCTTGGTCAGCTCGGTCTTGCCGACGCCGGTCGGGCCGAGGAACAGGAAGCTGCCGAGCGGCCGGTTCGGGTCCTGCAGGCCGGCACGCGAGCGGCGCACCGCGCGCGCGACCGCCTCGACCGCGTCCTTCTGGCCGATCACGCGCTTGCCGAGCTCGGTCTCCATCGCCAGCAGCTTCTCGCGCTCGCCTTCGAGCATCTTGTCGACCGGGATGCCGGTCCAGCGGCTGACGACGCCGGCGATGTCCTCGCCGGTGACTTCCTCGCGCAGCATCGCGCCGGCGGTGGCACCCTGCGCCTCGGCCAGTTCGCGTTCGAGCCCGGGGATCACGCCATAGCTGAGCTCGCCCGCGCGGGTGAGGTCGCCGCGGCGCTGCGCCTGGTCGAGTTCGATCCGCGCCGCGTCGAGCTGTTCCTTCAGCCGCGCCTCGGCGTTGATCTTGTCCTTCTCGCCCTGCCAGCGCGTGGTCAGCTCGGCGGACTGCTCCTCGAGTTCGACCAGGTCGGCTTCGAGCGCGTCGAGCCGGTCCTTCGACGCGGCATCGGTCTCGCGCTTCAGCGCCTCGCGCTCGATCTTGAGCTGGATGATCCGCCGGTCGAGATTCTCGATTTCCTCGGGCTTGGACTCGACCTCCATGCGCAGCCGCGACGCGGCCTCGTCCATCAGGTCGATCGCCTTGTCGGGCAGGAAGCGATCGCTGATATAGCGATGGCTGAGCGTCGCCGCCGCGACGATCGCGCCGTCGGTGATCCGCACGCCATGGTGGAGCTCATATTTCTCCTTGAGCCCGCGCAGGATCGAGATCGTGTCCTCGACGGTCGGCTCGCCGACGAACACCGGCTGGAAGCGCCGCTGCAGCGCGGCGTCCTTCTCGACATATTTGCGATATTCGTCGAGCGTGGTCGCGCCGATGCAGTGCAGCTCGCCGCGCGCCAGCGCCGGCTTGAGCAGGTTGCCGGCGTCCATCGCGCCTTCGGATTTGCCCGCGCCGATCAGCGTGTGCATCTCGTCGATGAACAGGATGATGCTGCCCTCGGCGCCGCGCACCTCGTCGAGCACGCCCTTCAGCCGCTCCTCGAACTCGCCGCGATATTTGGCGCCGGCGATCAGGCTCCCCATGTCGAGCGCCATCACCTTGCGGTCCTTCAGGCCATCGGGCACGTCGCCATTGGCGATGCGCAGCGCCAGGCCTTCGGCTATCGCGGTCTTGCCGACGCCGGGCTCGCCGATGAGTACCGGGTTGTTCTTGGTGCGCCGCGCCAGCACCTGGATGGTGCGGCGGATCTCCTCGTCGCGGCCGATCACCGGATCGAGCTTGCCCTCGCGCGCTGCGGCGGTCAGGTCGCGGGCGAACTTCTTGAGCGCGTCGTAGCGGTCCTCGGCGCTGGCGGTGTCGGCGGCGCGGCCGCCGCGCAGCTCGTTGATCGCACTGTTCAGCGCCTCGCTGCGCACGCCGGCCTCGGCCAGCGCCTTGCCCGCCGGGCTGGTCGTGGCCAGCGTCAGCGCGAGCAGCATGCGCTCGACGGTGACATAGCTGTCGCCCGATTTCTGCGCGATCTGCTCGGCCTGGTCGAGCAGGCGGGCGAGGTCGTTGTCGATGCCGGGCGTCTGCTGCGCGCCGCCGCCCGAGACCGCCGGAATCTTGGCGAGCGCGGCGTCGGTGGCGCGCAGGGCGACGCCGGGATCGCCGCCCGCGGCCTTGATCAGCCCGCTGGCCATGCCCTGCTCGTCTTCCAGCAGTGCCTTCAGAAGATGTTCGGGGGCGATCCGCTGATGGCTCATCCGGATCGCGACGGTCTGCGCCGACTGGAGAAAACCCTTGGCGCGGTCGGTGAATTTTTCGAGGTTCATGCCTGATCCCTGTTTCCTGACGCCGCCGATATGGTGTGGCTTTTGTGCAACACAAGGGTTTGGTGGCTGCTCTTTCCTCTTCTTCCCCTCCCTTTCAAGGGAAAGGCGTAGGGGTGGGTGACGTAGTCAGGGGCTCGATGCCCCTGACGAAGTTCTCCGCGGCGATGACGGACGCTCGCTGCGCTCGCACTCACCCTTCGACCCCCTCCCTTGGAAAGGGAGGGAAGGCAACGCGTATTAGCCGGATATTGCACCTTGCGCGCCAGCGGCTAGACTGGCGCCAATCCTCCCCTTGCGGAAAGCTCCCCCCGATGCGTCGTTCCCTGTTCCGTCCCTTTGCCGCGTTATTGCTTGCGACCAGCCTTACCGCCCCCGTCCTTGCCGCCGAGCCCGCGTCCGTCGCGACGCTCGTGAAGGCAGTCGACATACCCTATGAGACCTTCACCCTTCCTAACGGCCTGCGCGTGATCGTCCATACCGACCGTAAGGCGCCGGTCGTTGCAGTGTCGGTGTGGTATCATATCGGTTCGAAGGACGAGCCTCAGGGCAAGACCGGCTTCGCCCATCTGTTCGAGCATCTGATGTTCAATGGGTCGGAGAACGCCAACGACGATTTCTTCAAGCCGCTCGAATCGATCGGCGCGACCGATCTCAACGGCACCACCTGGTTCGACCGCACCAATTATTTCGAGACGGTGCCGACCGGCGCGCTCGACATGACGCTGTTCCTCGAATCCGACCGAATGGGCCACCTGCTCGGCGCAATCGACAAAGCCAAGCTCGATAACCAGCGCGGCGTCGTCCAGAACGAGAAGCGCCAGGGCGATAACGAGCCCTATGGCCTGGTCGAATATGCCCAGCTCGCCGCGCTCTTCCCGGCGGGTCACCCCTATCACCACTCGACGATCGGCTCGATGGCCGATCTCGACGCCGCCAGCCTGGAGGACGTGAAGAACTGGTTCCGCGCCCATTATGGACCGAACAACGCCGTGCTGGTGCTGGCGGGCGATATCGATGCCGCGACCGCAAAGGCCAAAGTCGCAAAGTGGTTCGGCGATATCCCGCGCGGACCCGAGACGCCGCGCCCCGAGGTGGCGGTGCCGACGCTCAAGGCGCCGGTCGACCAGATCATGAAGGATCGAGTCGCGACCACCCGCATCTACCGCAACTGGGTGGTGCCCGGAATCAACGACCCCGATCTGATCCCGCTCGACATCGGCATGGACATTCTCGGCGGGCTGGCCTCGTCCCGGCTCGACAATGCGCTGGTGCGCAAGGCCAAGACCGCAGTGTCGGTCGCAGCCAGCGTCCAGCCGTTCGAGAAGATCTCGATGGTCGAGGTGACCGCCGACGTGAAGCCCGGCACCGACGCCAAGCTGGTGGCGAAGCAGCTCGACGACCTGATCGCCGATTTCATCAAGACCGGACCCAGCGCCGACGAGGTGACTCGTGCCACGACCAAGCAGGCTGCGGGCGAGATTGCCGGGCTGGAGACGGTCGGCGGTTTCAACGGCAAGGCGGTGACGCTGGCCGAGGGCGCGGTCTATTCGAACGATCCGGAGAAATACAAGAAGGACCTGCTGGCGACCGCCGCCGTCACGCCGGCGAGCGTGCAGGCGGCCGTGCGGAAATGGCTGGCGCGGCCGGCCTACCGGCTGGTGGTCGAGCCCGGCGAGCGGACCCCGTCCGATCTGGTCGCCGCCGGCGGCAGCGCGGTGGGCGATGCGGGCGGCATGAGCCCGCGCTATTATCGCGATCCGAAGTTCGAGGGCGGGGCCGCGGCGCCGGCGATCTCGATGGCGCAGCAGCCGCTGGCCGCGGTGGACCGCTCCTCGCCGCCGCCGGTCGAGGCGATCAACGACCTGACCTTTCCGGCGATCGAGCGCACCACCCTGTCGAACGGCATCCAGGTGGTGTTCGCGCAGCGCACGACGGTGCCGACGGTGCGCCTGTCAATGGTGTTCGACGCCGGCAACGCCGCCGATCCCAAGGCCAAGCTCGGCACCCAGGGGCTGATGCTGGCGCTGCTCGACGAGGGCGCCGGCAAGCTCGATTCGATTGGCATCGCCGAGGCGCAAGAGCGGCTCGGTGCGCAGATCAGCTCGAGCGCGTCGATGGATCGCACCAGCGTTTCGATGTTCGCCCTCAAGGCCAACCTCGCGCCGTCGCTCGACCTGCTCGCCGATATCGTCCAGCGGCCGACCTTCGCCCCGGCCGAGATCGAGCGGCTGCGCGGCCAGATCCTTGCCGGGATCGCCGCCGAGAACGCCCAGCCGCGCGGCGTGGCGCGGCGCACCTTGCCGCCGCTGCTGTTCGGCGCCGCGCACCCCTATGGCGTACCGCTGTCGGGCAGCGGCACTGAAGCGGGCGTCAAGGCGGTCACCCGCCCGGATCTGCTCGCCTTCCACGACAGCTGGCTGCGGCCCGACACTGCTAAGATCTTCGTGACCGGCGACACCACGCTGGCCGAACTCAAGCCATTGCTCGAGGCGCGCTTCGGCCGCTGGGCCAACCCCGCCGCTCCCAAGGGCGCCAAGATCTTCCGCCTCGACAAGATGGCACGCCCGTCGCGGATCGTGCTGATCGACCGCCCGCAGAGCCCGCAGAGCTACATCATGGCCGGCGAACTGTTGCCAACCAAGGGCACCGATGATCCGCTGGCGCTGGTCACCGCCAACGACGTGATCGGCGGCAGCTTCCTGTCGCGGCTCAACATGGACCTGCGCGAGACCAAGGGCTGGGCCTATGGCGCCTTCACCCAGGCCCAGATGCTGCGCGAGACGATGCCCTTTTACGTGATCGCGCCGGTCCAGACCGACCAGACCGGCCCGTCGATCGCGGCGGCGCTGGCCGACATGAAGAGCTTCCTCAGCGACAAGGGCGTGAACGAGGAGGAGCGCGAGCGCACCATCAACAACCAGATCCGCTCGCTGCCGGGATCATTCGAAACGTCGAACGACCTGCTCGGCGCGCTGGTGACGATGGACACGCTCGGCCGGCCCGATGATTATTACACGAAGCTGCCGGCCCGCTACCGCGCCCTCACCGCGGCGCAACTCGACCAGGCCGCGCGTGCGGCGATCCGCCCGGACGAGCTGATCTGGGTGGTCGTCGGCGATGCCGCCAAGGTCGAGCCGCAGCTTAAGGGCTTGGGTATTCCGGTCGAAAAGGCCATAGCCGGGAAATGACATCTGAAATCTGGGACTGCATCACCAAGGCGCCGTTCGGCGAACAAGCCTCGGTCTTCACCATCGTCCGCGACGGCGATCGCTTCACCGGCAGCAACGTCGCCGACATCGGCGAGCTGCCGGTGGTCGACGGCCGGATCGAGGGTGACAAGCTGATGTGGAAGATGCCGACGCGAAAACCCATGCCGATGACGCTGGTCGGAAAGGCCGTGATCGAGGGCGACCGGCTTACCGGCACGATCACGATGGGCGCCTTCGGCCGGGCCGAGATGTCGGGCGTGCGGCGGGGGTAGGCGGACCTACATATGCCCGTCCATCCATGTCTGCCCACTCATTCGGCGCCATCTGTCTTGTCGAGAGCCATGGGCCCCAGCCTACGCTGGGGCGACGGTTGATATAAAAACCAAAGCCCAGACGCGTGTCGTCATGCCAGCGCAGGCTGGCATCCATGGCTATTTCGTCGCAAGCTACGGCTCATGGCTGGCGGCTACATCTACATCATGACCGATGTCCCCAGTGGCACGCTCTACGTCGGCGTGACTGCCAACCTCGCAGCGCGCGTGACGCAGCATCGCGAAGGGAGCGGGTCGGATTTCTGTCGGCAGCATAGGCTGAAGCGCCTTGTTTACATCGAACCGCATGATCGGATCGAAGACGCGATCGCGCGGGAGAAGGCGCTCAAGGCGTGGAGGCGATCGTGGAAACTCAACCTGATCGGGCGCGCCAATCCGGACTGGATGGACCTGTACGAGACCCTCAACGCCTGACGATTAGCGATCACTCTCAAGCGTCGCGCCAGCGCGAGCCGGGTATCGATGTCTGTCGCCGCTTTCGGCGCCATCTGTCTTGTCGAGAGCCATGGGCCCCAGCCTACGCTGGGGCGACGGTTGATATAAAAACCAAAGCCCAGACGCGTGTCGTCATGCCAGCGCAGGCTGGCATCCATGGCTATTTCGTCGCAAGCTACGGCTCATGGCTGGCGGCTACATCTACATCATGACCGATGTCCCCAGTGGCACGCTCTACGTCGGCGTGACTGCCAACCTCGCAGCGCGCGTGACGCAGCATCGCGAAGGGAGCGGGTCGGATTTCTGTCGGCAGCATAGGCTGAAGCGCCTTGTTTACATCGAACCGCATGATCGGATCGAAGACGCGATCGCGCGGGAGAAGGCGCTCAAGGCGTGGAGGCGATCGTGGAAACTCAACCTGATCGGGCGCGCCAATCCGGACTGGATAGACCTGTACGAGACCCTCAACGCCTGACGAATAGCGGACCACTCTCCAGCGCGGGCTGGCATCCATGTCTGTCGCCTCTCTCGGCACCACCTGTCATGCCGAGAGCCATGGGCCCCAGCCTTCGCTGGGGCGACGTAGCTTAGAAACCTCAGTCGAAGAACAGCTTCGTCACATGGCCCATCTTGCGGCCCGGCCGGGGCTGGGCCTTGCCGTAGAGGTGGAGGTGGGCGGCGGGATCGGAGAGGATGATGTCCCAATCGCCGGCCTGGTCGCCGAGCAGGTTGCGCATCTCCACCCGGGCGGCTGCCCGCGTCGTTGCGCCGAGCGGCAGCCCGCAGATTGCGCGGATGTGGTTCTCGAATTGCGAGGTGACCGCGCCCTCGATCGTCCAGTGCCCGCTGTTGTGCACCCGCGGAGCCATTTCGTTGAACACCGGCCCGGCGGGCGTGTCGAAAAATTCGATCGCGAGAACCCCGACATAGTCGAGTTCCGCCACGATCTTCTCCGCCAGGGTGCGAGCGGCCTCGACCGTCGTCGGCGACAGCGGCGCGGGGACCGCGGACAACGCGAGAATCCCGTCCTCATGGACGTTGAGCACCGGATCCCAGGTCGCGATCGCGCCATCGTCGCCGCGCACCACGAGCAGCGAGAATTCGCGCTCGAACGCCACGAAGCCTTCGAGCACCGCCGGCTGCCAGCCGATCGACGCCCAGGCTTCGTCCGCGTCGGCCGCCGTCTTGAGCCGCGCCTGGCCCTTGCCGTCATAGCCCAAGCGGCGGGTCTTGAGGATCGCCGGAGCGCCGATCAGGGCCAGCGCGGCATCGAGATCCTCGCGGCCGGAGACGACGGCCCATGGGGCCGGCTGGCCGCCGATCGCCTGGACGAAGGCTTTCTCGGTGGCGCGGTCCTGCGCCGTCGCCAGCGCGCGCGGATGCGGCGCGAGCGGAACGCGCAGGCCCTCCAGCGGGCCCACCGGGATATTCTCGAACTCATAGGTGATCATATCGACGGTCGCGGCGAAGGCGGCCAGCGCGTCCCTATCGTCATAGGCGCCCTGCACCCAGCGCGACGAGACGTCGGCGGCCGGGCCGCTCGGCTCGGGCGCGTAGATCGCGCTGCGATAGCCGAGATTGGCGGCGGCCATGCTGAGCATCCGGGCGAGCTGGCCGCCGCCGATGATGCCGATCGTCTTGCCGGGAGCAATCATCGCCATCGCGTCAGTCGTACGGTTCGATCGCGACATCCGCCGTCTGCTTCTCGCGCCACGCCTCGAGCCGCTGGGCGAGCGCCGGATCATGGTTGGCGAGCATGGCCGCGGCGAGCAGCGCGGCATTGATTGCGCCGGGCTTGCCGATCGCGAGGGTACCGACCGGAATGCCGCCGGGCATCTGGACGATCGACAACAGGCTGTCCATCCCCTTGAGCGCCTTGGATTCGACGGGAACGCCCAGCACCGGCAACCGCGTCATCGCCGCGGCCATGCCGGGAAGGTGCGCGGCGCCGCCCGCGCCGGCAATGATCGCCTGCAGCCCGCGTCCGGCCGCCGACTTCGCATAGTCGTAAAGCCGCTCCGGCGTGCGGTGCGCGGACACCACCTTCGTCTCATGCGCTATGCCGAGCGCCTCGAGCGTGGCGGCGGCATGGCTCATCGTCTCCCAATCGGAGCGGCTGCCCATGATGATCCCGATCAGCGGCGCTGTGGCCATGTGACCCCCCAATCCAATCCATTTTCCGTCATTCCCGCGAAAGCGGGAATCCACGATTACGGACGGCTTATTGTTCGAATGCCTCGCCGTCCATGGATCCCCGCTTTCGCGAGGATGACGATTGTCGCGATTATATCAGCGCTCCGACAGATAATAGCGATCCCTGGCGCTCAGATCGTCGGCCAGTTCGTACACGATCGGCTGGCCGGTCGGTATCTCAAGCTCGGTGATCTCGTCGTCAGGGATATGCGAGAGATGCTTGACCAGCGCGCGCAGCGAATTGCCGTGGGCGGAGATCACCACCCGCTTGCCCGCCTTCAGGTCGGGCGCGATCCGCGCCTCCCAATAGGGAATGACCCGCGCGATCGTGTCCTTGAGGCTTTCGGTCGACGGGATCGGGATGCCGGCGTAGCGGCGGTCCTTGCCGAGGTCGAACTCGCTGCCGGCCTCGAGCACCGGCGGCGGCGTATCGAAGCTGCGCCGCCAGATCTTCACTTGGTCGTCACCGTGCCGTGCCGCCGTCTCGGCCTTGTTGAGGCCGGTGAGCCCACCATAATGGCGTTCGTTGAGCCGCCAGTCCTTCTCGACCGGCAGCCAGAGCCGGCCCATTGCCTCCAGCGCCAGGTTCAGCGTCTTGATCGCGCGGGTCTGGAAGCTCGTATAGCATATGTCGAAATCGAGACTCTTGGCGGCCATCAGCTCGCCTGCCGCGATCGCCTCGGCGACGCCCTTGTCGGTCAGGTCGACATCCCACCAGCCGGTGAAGCGGTTTTCGAGATTCCAGGTGGACTGGCCGTGGCGGATCAGGACGAGCGTCGGCATCAATTCCTCTTCTTCGCGGGAAAGCGGCCTCTTAGGGGGCGGCTGCGGGCCTGTCACCCTTGCAATGACAGATCGGCGGCGCGAAGCTGCGCTTCCAGGGAGTTTCGAACATGCCGATTGCCAACAAGTCCATCCGCTACGATCATGACGGCGTCGCCTTTGAAGCCTATGCGGCATGGGACGATGCGGGCGTTGCACCGCGCCCCATCATATTGATCGCCGCGACCTTCATGGGCCGGAGCGGCTTCGAGGAGGCCAAGGCGCGCAGCCTCGCCGAACTCGGCTATGTCGCCGTCGCGATCGATCTCTACGGCGTCGGGCACTGGCCGGCCGACGTCGACCAGGCGGGCGCCGCGATGGGCGCGCTCAACGCCGATCGGGCGCTGCTCAAGGGCCGGTTGCTGGCGGCGCTTGAAGCAGCCCGAGCGGTCGGCCCGCAAGCTGACCCCAGCCGCGTGGCCGCGATCGGCTTCTGCTTCGGCGGCAAGTGCGTGCTCGATCTCGCGCGCAGCGGCGCCGAGGTCGCGGGCGTCGTGAGCTTCCACGGTCTCTACGACCCCCCGTCCTTCGCCAATGGCGCCGTCAAGGCAAAGATCCTCGTGCTGCACGGCTGGGACGACCCGCTCGATCCGCCCGAGACGGTGCTGGGCCTGGCAAAGGAGCTGACCGAAGCCGGCGTCGACTGGCAGGTTCACGCTTATGGCCACACCGTCCACGCCTTCACCAATCCGACGCGCGAAGACATGTACAGCCCAGTCGCCGATCGGCGCAGCTGGCATTCGATGCGGTATTTTCTCGACGAGCTGTTCGGCTGAGCCCGCCAACTATAGCATTGACGCCCCATTTATTGCGGCGCAGCATTCGCGCTATGTCCAGCACGCCGCCGATCACCCAAAATCCTGACATCCGCTTCCTTGGCCGCCTGCTCGGCGATGTCATAAAGGCTTATGGCGGCGAACAGATCTTCCGACGGATCGAGTATATCCGTTCGGCCTCGGTCGATCGCGCGCGCGGGATCGTGCATGCGGATGACATCGACTCCGGGCTCGACGCGCTCAGCCTGGACGATACGCTTGCCTTCGTCCGCGGCTTCATGCTGTTCTCGATGCTCGCCAACCTGGCTGAAGACCGCCAGGGGATCGCCGCCGAGCCGGGCGCCGACGTGGCCGCGGCGCTCGACCGGCTCGAGCGCCAGGGCATTTCGCGGTCTAGCGTCGTCGAGATGCTCGAAACCGCACTGATTGCGCCGGTGCTCACCGCCCACCCGACCGAGGTGCGGCGCAAGAGCATGATCGATCATCGCAACAAGATCGCCGAGCTGATGATGCTGAAGGATATCGGCCGGGTCGAAACCGCCGATGGCGACCTGATCGACCAGGCGATCTACCGCCAGATCGCGCTGCTCTGGCAGACTCGCCCGCTGCGGCGTGAGAAGCTCTATGTCGCCGACGAGGTCGAGACCGCGCTCGCCTATCTGCGCGACATCTTCCTGCCGACCCTGCCCGCGCTCTATTCGCGCTGGCAGCGCGCGCTCGGCCATCGGCCGGCCAGCTTCCTGCGCCCCGGCAGCTGGATCGGCGGCGACCGCGACGGCAATCCCTTCGTCAATGCCGATTCGCTGCGCCTGGCGCTGTCGCGGGCGGCGGAAACGGTGATCGGCTATTATCTGCGCCAGCTGCACGAACTCGGCGCCGAACTGTCGATCTCGACCGAGCTGGCCGAAGTCACCTGGGAGGTCGAGAAGCTCGCCGAAGCCAGCGGCGACAAGAGCTCGACCCGCAGCGACGAGCCCTATCGCCGCGCCATCACCGGCATCTATTCGCGGCTGTCGAAGACCTATCAGCAACTCACCGGCCGGCTGCCCGCGCGCCTGCCCGCGACCAGCGCCGAAGGCGGACCTTACGAGACGCCGGGCGCGCTGTGCGCCGACCTGATCGAGATCGCCCAGGCGCTCAATCGCACGGGTGCGGGATCGCTGTCGGGCAGCGGCTCACTCGGCCGGCTGATCCGCGCGGTCGAGACTTTCGGCTTCCACCTGGCGACGCTCGACATGCGCCAGAATGCCGATGTCCATGAGCGGGTGATCGCCGATCTGCTCAAGGTCGCGGGAGTCGAAGCCGACTATATGTCGCTCGGCGAAGATGCGCGCGTGGAACTGATGCGTAGCGAACTCGCCTCGAAACGGCTGCTGCGCACGCCGTTCGGGGCGTATAGCGAGGAGACGCTGTCGGAGCTGGAGATCGTTGCCGCCGCCGCCGAGGCGCATAAGCTCTACGGGCCGCAGGCGATCACCACCTATCTGATCTCGAAGGCAGAGAGCGTCTCCGACATGCTCGAGGTCAACGTCCTGCTCAAGGAGGCAGGGCTGTACGTTCCGGGCGATCCGCCGACCGCGGCGATCATGGCGGTGCCGCTGTTCGAGACGATCGGCGATCTCCAGCGCGCGCCGGAGGTGATGACCAAATGGTTCGACCTGCCCGAGGTCGCCGCGGTGACGGCTGCGCGCGGGCATCAGGAGGTGATGGTCGGCTATTCCGATTCGAACAAGGACGGCGGCTACCTCACCTCGGTGTGGAGCCTCCACGAGGCGTCGAGCGCGCTGAAGCCGGTGTTCGCCAAGGCGGGCACCGCGATCCAGCTGTTCCACGGCCGCGGCGGCGCTGTCGGGCGTGGCGGCGGATCGAGCTTTGCGGCGATCCTCGCCCAGCCGCACGGCACGGTGCAGGGCCGCATCCGCATCACCGAGCAGGGCGAGGTGATCGCCGCCAAATATGGCACGCGCGAGAGCGCCGCGGCCAATCTCGAGGCGATGGCGTCGGCGACGCTTCTGGCGAGCCTCGAAGAGGCCGCGCTCAACCCCGCCGACTCCAAGCGCTTCTTCGCCGCGATGGACGAGATTTCCGGCGAAGCCTTCAAGGCCTATCGCGGGCTGGTCTACGAGACCGAGGGCTTCCGCACCTTTTTCCGCCAGATGACGCCGATCGCCGAGATCGCCGACCTCAAGATCGGCTCGCGCCCGGCCAGCCGCACCAAGAGCGACCGGATCGAGGATCTGCGCGCCATCCCCTGGGTGTTCAGCTGGGCGCAGGCGCGCGTGATGCTGCCGGGCTGGTATGGCGTCGGCCAGGGCCTGAAGGCGCACAGCGACATCGGCCTGCTGCGCGAGATGCTCGAGGCCTGGCCCTTCTTCCAGTCTACCCTGGCCAATCTGGAGATGGTGCTCGCCAAGTCCGACATGGATCTCGCCGAACGCTATGTCGCGCTGGTCGAGGACCAGGCGATGGGCAAGGCGATCTTCGGCCGGATTCGCGACGGGTGGCAGATGACCCAGGATCGCCTGCTGTCGATCACCCGCCAGACCCGCCTGCTCCAGAAAAACCCGTCGCTCGACCAGTCGATCCGGCTGCGTCTGCCCTATATCGAGCCGCTCAACCTGCTCCAGATCGAACTGCTCAAGCGCCACCGCCACGGTGAGGACGATCCGCGCGTCCGCGAGGGCATCCAGCTGTCGATCAACGCCATCGCGACGGCGCTGCGCAACAGCGGCTGAAGGCGAACCGCTATGGCCCTCGCGCCCGCATGACCCCGCTTGCCGCCCGTCTCGGTCTCAGCCTGCCGATCATCCAGGCGCCGATGGCGGGCGTCTCGACGCCGGCGATGGCCGCCGCCGTCTCGAACGCCGGCGCGCTCGGCTCGATCGGCGTGGGCGCCACCGATGCCGTCGGCGCGCGAGCCATGATCGATGCAGTGCGGGCCGGCACCAACCGGCCATTCAACGTCAACCTGTTCTGCCATCGTCCTGCTCGCGCCGATCCTGACAAGGAGGCCGCCTGGATAGCGACGCTGCGGCCGCTCTTCGCCCGCTACGGGGCCGAGCCGCCGGCCGGACTGACCGAGATCTACCGCAGCTTCGTGGAGGATGACGCGATGCTGGCCATGCTGCTGGAGACGCGGCCGGCGATCGTCAGCTTTCACTTCGGGCTGCCCGACACGGCGCGGGTGCAGGCGCTGCGCGAGGCCGGCATCTTCCTGGTGGCGAATGCCACCAGCCTCGCCGAGGGACGCATGCTGGCCGCCGCCGGCATCGATGCGGTGGTGGCACAGGGCTATGAAGCGGGCGGCCACCGCGGCCTGTTCGATCCCGACGCGCGCGACGAGCGGCTCGGCACGATCGCGCTGACCCGGCTGCTGGTGCGCGCGCTCGACCGTCCGGTGATTGCGGCCGGAGGGATCATGGATGGCGCTGGCATCGCCGCCGCCCTGGCGCTGGGCGCGCAGGCCGCACAGCTTGGCACCGCGTTCATCGCCTGTCCCGAATCGTCTGCCGACAGCGGCTATCGCGCCGCGCTGGCTGCATGCGAACGGACCGAGATGACCCGCGCCATCTCCGGAAGGACGGCCCGCTCGCTCGCAAATCATTTCACGGCACTCGCTTGCGATCCCGCGGCGATACCCGATTATCCGATCGCCTATGATGCGGGAAAGGCGTTGAATGCCGCCGCAAAGGCCAAGGGCGACTATGGCTATGGCGCGCAATGGGCCGGTCAGGCCGCACCGCTCGCCCGCGCGCTGCCCGCAGCCGAGCTCGTCGCGCAGCTGGCCAGAGAGATGCGGCAGGCGGGCGAGGCGGTGATGGCGACAGCCAGCGATGAGAATTCGCTCGGCGGATGAAGGACAAATGCATGCGCGCAAAGATCCTGGGCATGGCGATGGCGCTGCTGCTTTCGGCGCCCGCCCTCGGCGAGGTTCCGATCGATCCGGGCGAAACCGCTATGATAAGGCTGAGCCCGCAGCGCGAGCTGAGCTATGCGATCGCACCGCCGCTGCCGCATGCGCCCGCCAATCATGGCGCGATCCTGTCGGTCGATATCGACGAGGGCGGCCGCTATCATGTCGCGCTGGGCGCGCCCGGCTGGGTCGACATGGTCCGCGACGGCAAGGCGCTGGAGCCGGTCGGGGATCGGCCCGGGCCGGCCGGCTCGGCGGTCGCCAAGATCCTCGACTATGATCTGCTGCCCGGACGCTATGTCCTGGCGCTGTCGGGCATGGCGGACGGCGAAGTCACTGTCATGATCAGCCGCTGATCCGGCGCAGCAGGCAGAAACCGATCCGATAGGTGACGATGCGCGGCCCTGCGTCGAATCGCGCCATTGCTCGGCGCAGCGCGGCGGGCGGCGAAGGGCGGTAGCCCGTAGCGGGGATAGACGCGCCGATCGCCTTAAGCCCGTGCAGGAAGCTGCGGGCATCGCGCTGCGGTTCGGCCATGTCGACGACCTCGATCTCACCCGACAGGTGCTGCGGGACGATCGAGCGGAGCGCCGCCTGGTCGGGATAGGCGGGCATGCCAGACGATAGCCCCTCGGCGGCGAGCGCGGCGGTCCACTCCGGGAAGCTGCCGGCCGCCATCGTCGTGAAGGCCAGCAACCCGGCGTCGCACAGCCGGTCGGCCAGCCGTGCCACCGCGCCCGGCATATCTTCGAACCATTGGAAGGCAAGACTGGATGCGATCAGGTCGAAGGCGCCGAGCGCCGGATCGACGGCCTCGCCATCGGCGACCCGGAAGTCGGCGTCGAAATCCAAAGCTGCGCGCGCGCGTTCGAGCATCGCGGGCGCAATGTCGGTGACGGTCCAGCGGGCCGGGCCGATCGCCTCGGCGATGGCGCGAGTCAGGAAGCCGGTGCCACAGCCCAGCTCGAGGATGCGCGGGCGCGGCGGCAGCTCGGCTGCGGCGATCCGCCGCGCCAATGCCACGGCCGCCGCGCGCTGCACGGCAGCGGCTTCCTCATAACGATGGGCCCGGCCGAAGGCGGCGGCGATCCTGGCCGGACGATCGAGCGGTGTGGCGGTCATCGGCGCGGCTAGAGCATCCGCGCGCCTATCATGCAAGCTACCACCTAATTACTATTGCTAGTCAGTCGCAATAGCGCTATTTCTCGAATCGAGAGAGGTGCCCAACATGGTTGTTTGTGTCTGCAATGCCATCAAGGAATCGGATGTGCGCGCCGCCGTCCGCAAAGGCGCCAGCTGTCCGCGGTCTGCCTATGAGGTGCTCGGCCGCCGGCCGCGCTGCGGCCAGTGCCTGCCCTTCGCGCGCACCATCATCGAGGAAGAAGCGGTCGCCGCCTGACCGCAGAATTTCGTGTAATTCCCAGCGCATGCTCCTATCGTCGGGAGCGAACCAGCTGCGGAGGCGAACATGAAGGGCGATGCAAAGGTCATCGAGATCCTTAACGAGACGCTCAAGAACGAGCTGACCGCGATCAATCAATATTTCCTGCATTATCGGATGCTTGGCCACTGGGGCATCGCGAAGCTCGCCAAGGCCGAATATGAAGAGTCGATCGACGAGATGAAGCATGCCGATCGGCTCGCCGAGCGGATATTGTTCCTTGATGGCCTGCCCAATTTCCAGATGCTCGGGCGGCTGCGCATCGGCGAAACGGTCGAGGAATTGCTCAAGGCCGACCTGGCGCTGGAGAACGAGGCAATTCCCCTGCTGCGCGAAGGCATCGCTTATTGCGAACAGGTGCGCGACTATATCAGCCGCGATCTACTCCAGTCGATCCTGGACGGAGAGGAGGAGCATGTCGACTTCCTCGAAACCCAGTTCGAGATGATCGCGCGGATGGGGATGCAGAATTATATCCAGCTGCAGTCAAGCCCGGCGGGGGAGTGATACATATTCTCCCTCCCCTTCAGGGGAGGGACGTAAGGGTGGGGTGCGGAGCCAAGGGCTCGATGCCCTTGGCGAAGCCCGCCGCAACAATCGCCGAAGCTCGCTGGCGTTCGCACCCACCCCTGCGCCCATCCATTTGAAAGCGCGATCATATACGTAGCAAGCTTAATTGCAGAACGGTAACGATCTGGCTAAAGACGAGCCATGGGGGGCGTTATCTGGGCCGCGCGTGCGCACAAAACGGTCACTACGATCGGCGCGTGGAAGACTGGGAAAATGGCCAAGAGCGAATTTCCGCTCTCGAAGAATCATAGCTTCCGACTGGGCACAGGCTGGGACTGGTGCGTTCATGAGCTATCGTCCAATGAAACGCCCATGCGCCTCTTAATCGCCTATCATGCCGGGAAGCACGAGTACCTTGCTTGGCTCGCGCTGGTGTCCGACACCGATCAAGGATTGATCGCGCGTCTCGAATACCATGCGAGTCATCTGGGCTGGCATGTCCACCTGAAGCCGAACAACCTCGACCAACTCTCCTGGGGCGTCGTAAAGCAGTCAGGCGAGCGGCTGAAGGACTGCGCTAGCGAGCGCGAACCAATTGCGGGCAAAGGCGAGGCGACCGCCCTCGCCTTCCAGATATTCAATGTCCAGCAAGAAGCGTGGGGGATGGCATGAAGGAGGCCTTATGCCGCGCTTTCTGCAATGCCCTTGACGTTCGTAGGGTGCCAAGCGGTTATGCGATAACCACGCCTTATTCCTTCGAGGATGGTGACCCGATTGTCCTCTACGCTTTGTTGATTCGCCACGGCATCTATCAGCTTGAGGATGCCGGCGTTCAGATCGCAGCGCTTGAGGCGGCGGGCATCGACCTCGGCGATGGCACGCGTGGCGAAGCATTCCTATCGTTGTTAAACGAATACGAGCTGACTTTTGATGAGAAAGCGATGGTGGTTCGCTCTCCCGAGGTCGCAGAACATGATGTTGGGGAGGCCGCACTAAAGCTCCTCGCATTCATGCTTCGCCTTCAGGACTTCCAATTGCTCACACCTGAACGTGTAAAGCGTACTTGGCACGATGATGCGATGAAGTCGATCCACCAGCAATTTGATGATGTCGCCCGTGTCGAGGAGCATGCGCCTGCTGTGCCGGAGGTGCCGGCAGTCCCTGCGGATGTTGTCGTTCATTTCAACTCGGGTACCGCGCCACTGGCGGTTTTTCTCGCAACGAGCGATTCGAAGGCGCTCCAAGCCCTAATTCTGAAAATGGAGCTGGAAAAATACCAGCGCAAACCATGCGTCGTGGTCTTGCTGGTAGAACGAGCCAAACAAAATCCGTTGCGAGAAGCCACCTATGCCATGTCGCAGGCTCGCCTAGATGGCGTGCTGGCCTATCGTGGGGCAGAGACCGAGGTCATGATGCGCCTCGCCACATACCAAAATGCAACGACTACTTTGCAATGACCGACAACATCAACAGGCAGATGATGTGCTCCGCCGGTTGCTCGCTCTGTACGAGGAACAATAGCCTCCGGCGCTGGAACGCGGAAAACGCCGCCAGCGCCACTAAATAGGCTAGTCGAGGGAGGGACCGCAATGACAGCGCGCGAATGGGTAGAACTTATCGTAGCCGGTACCATTCCGCTCGCGGTCATCAGCATGGTCCTCAATCGGATTTTGAGTGGTAAGGGCCTTGGGGTGAGAGCGATCCAATTTCTTGCAGTCGCTACTTTCGTTCCCGCTGTCATCATACTGGCATTAGAGAAGATCATTGATGGCAGCACCGTTGCCGCCTTGGTCGGTGCCTTCGTCGGCTACCTATTCTCGAACATTGCGGAATTCGATAGGCGCTCTGTAGCCGAGTCTTGAAAAGGAGGGGGAAAGCGGAAGTAATCAGCCCTGCTTGCGACCGAATCCTGCCGAGACAGCCGGCCGGCGCATCGGCACCGCGTTGTTCGTGAGTTCGCGTTCGAAGTGGGCGAGCGTCTCGATAAGCATCGGGCGCAACCGCAGGATCTCGGTGTCGAGCGAATCGGGGGCGCTGTGCTCTTCGACGCAGCGGCGGGCGCTATGCTCGATATGTTCGGCAAGCTTGCCAAGCGCTTCGCCGCCGAACTGAAGCGAGTCGCCCTTCAGCGTGTGGGCGGGGCGCACCATCGAGATAGCATCGCGCAGTTTATAGGCCTGCTCGACCGCGACCACGCACTTGGCGGCGTCATCCCGATAATAGCCGAGTATCTTGGCGAAATCATTGCCGATCAGCGCACGCGTCTGGCCGAAGGTCGTCCAGTTCACCACACCGTTGCCCGTCTGACCCATAGCTGTTCCCTGCTCGCCACCATCAGCTGCGAAGGATCACCATAGATCAGGGACGTAAACGACAGGTTACTGCGAGCCCATTGTATTATTACGGATTTTCCAAGGTCGTTACGGACTTGGCGTTTCGACGACGACCCAGCTGGATGGCTCGTCGGCCGCGGCGACCATCCAGCCCCTGGCCGCGGCCAGCGCGGCGATCTCGCCCGGTGCGATCGGATCGTCTGCAAGGATCAATATCGGCCCGCCCTGCTCGCGCATGACCTTGGCGAGGCGCAGCACCGGCCACGGGCAGCGCATCCCCCGCGCGTCCAGCCGCCGCGGCGCCATCAGCCGAACGGATTCTTCGGTGCGCGCAAGGTCAGCCGCACCGGCACCGCACCGAAGCCGAGATCGCGCCTGATGCCGTTGACGAGGTAGCGGCGATAGCTTTCGGGCAGCTGGTCGACGCGGGTTCCGAACAGGATGAAGCCAGGCGGCCGGGTTTTGGCCTGGGTGAGGTAGCGAAGCTTGATCCGCTTGCCGCCCGGCGCCGGTGGCGGATTGGCCTCGATCGCCTTTTCGAACCAGCGGTTGAGCTGGCCCGTCGATATCCGCTTCGACCAGGCATCGCGGCTTTCATAGGCGACCTGGAGCAGCTGATCGATGCCTCGTCCGGTAATCCCCGACACGGTGAGCAGGGGCAGGCCCTTGACCTGCGCCAGCCCCTCGTCGAGCGCTGTGCGCACCCCCTGGAACAGTGAGGGCGGATCGGCGGCGACGTCCCATTTGTTGAGCGCGATGATCAGGGCGCGGCCCTCCTGGAGGACCTTGTCGGCGATCCGCAGATCCTGCGCCTCCAGTCCAAGCGTCGCATCGAGCAGCAGCACCACCACCTCGGCGAAATCGACCGCGTGGAGGCCGTCGGCCACCGACAATTTCTCGAGCTTGTCCTGCACCTTGGCGCGCTTGCGCATGCCCGCGGTGTCGATCAGCCGAATAGGGCGCACGGTACCATCCGGTGCGGTCCAGTCCCAGTCGATTGCGATCGAGTCGCGGGTGATGCCGGCCTCCGGGCCGGTGATCATACGCTCTTCGCCGAGGATTTTGTTGATCAGCGTCGACTTGCCGGCATTGGGGCGGCCGACGATGGCGAGCTTGAGCGGGCCGTTCTCCTCGTCCTCGGCGTCTTCCTCCTCGTCCTCGCCGTCAGGCCGGTCGATATAGGGCAGCAGCGCGTCGAACAGGTCGGCCATGCCTTCGCCATGCTCGGCGCTGAGCGGAACCGGTTCGGCGAAGCCTAGCCCGAACGCCTCGATCACGCCGCTTTCGCCGGCCTTGCCTTCGGCCTTGTTGGCGATGACGATCACGGGTGTGTCTTCGCTGCGCAGCCAGCGGGCGATCTCCTCTTCGAGCGGCACTACGCCCGCGCGCGCATCGATCATGAACAGCGCGACATCGGCGCCCCGCACCGCCGCCAGCGTCTGCGCGCGCATCCGCCCCGGCAGAGTCTCGGCGTCGTCGGTCTCGTAGCCCGCGGTATCGATGATCCTGAAATCGAGCCCGATCAGCGTTGCATCGCCCTCGCGTCGGTCACGCGTCACGCCGGGCAGATCGTCGACGAGGGCGAGCTTCTTGCCGACAAGGCGGTTGAACAGCGTCGACTTGCCGACGTTTGGGCGGCCGACGATCGCGACGGTGGGTAAGCGTTTCATCCGCGCCCTTTACAGGGCACGGATGTTTTTTGTTAGCCCCGAAGAATTCGGGGCTGCCTCAGACGCCGGGCGGCAGGCATCCGCCTGCCTTGGCTTCGCGCCAACAAGGCGCGGCGGCCGTTCGGCCTTGCGGAACACTGGCGTGTTCCGACGCCGGGCTCATGGTCGGAGCCCAACTGGGCCCCGCAAGGCCGAACGGCCGCCCGAGCTTATTGCGAGGAAGCCAAGCAGCACGGATGTGCTGCGCCCGGCGTTTGAGGCCGCCGCGCAGCGGCTACTTATAAGCCACCAGCCTGCCGCCGTCCGTCAGCACCAGCATCGTGCTGTCCGCCACCACCGGCGACTGGTAGATCGTCGAGCCCAGCCTCGTGCTGGTACCGACAGTGCCATCCGCCACGGCGACGTTGACAATATCGCCCTGCGTGCTGGCCAGGATCAGGCGTCCGCCGGCCAGCACCGGACCGGACCAGCCGATCGGCTTGTTGCGCTTCTTGGCGTCCTTGTAGCGGGCCAGCTGGGTCATCCAGCGGACCTTGCCGCTGTTGCGCGCGATGCACAGCAGCTTGGAATCGTCGGTCACGACGAACAGCCATTCGCCCGCCACCCAGGGCGTCTTGATGCCGGCGATATTGAGTTCCCACAGCCGCTGGCCGGTCAGGATGTCCATCGACACCATGCGGCCGCCCTGGCCGATGGCATAGACGCGGCCCTGCTCGATGACCGGCGAGGCGTCGATGTCGACCAGGCTGGCCACCGACGTGGTGATGCTGGTGCGCGACAGCGAGTCCTGCCACACGGAGCGGCCATTTTCGTAGCGATAGGCGGTCAGTTCGCCCGAGGAGAAGCCGGCAACGACGGTGCCCTGGCCGATTGCCGGAGCGGCCGCACCGAACACGGCGGCGTTTTCGAGGCTGCCGCTCGCGGTCCAGATCGTCTCGCCATTGGCTTCCTTGAGCGCGAACAGCTGGTTGTCCTGGCTCATCACATAGACGGTTTCGTTACCGATCGACGGTGCGCCGCGCAGCGGGCCGCCGGGCCGCACGCTCCACAGCTGATTGCCGGTGCCGGCGTCGAACGCCGCGGCATCGCCGACGCCGTTGGTCGCATAGACCTTGCCATTGTCGTAGCTCACCCCGCCGCCGAACAGCGACGGCTTGTTGCCGTCCTTGTCGGTGACGGCCCTGGTCCACACCGGCGCGCCGGTCTTCAGGTCGAAAGCGTGGATTTGGGCGTTGACGTCGAGCACATAGACCTTGCCGCCGCCGACCACCGGGCCAGCGCCCAGCCTGGCCTTCTTGCTCGATCCCGGGATCTTGCGATCCCAGGCGACGGCGAGATGCTGGCCGAGCGCGAGGTGGCCCATCGATTTGGCGGCGTTGCCGCCCGGCTGGGTCCATTCCGGATTGACCTGCTCGTCGGGCAGCACGACCGGCACGCCCTCGAGCGCGGGGTCGATCTCGGCGCCGGTTTCGGCCGTCAGCACCGCGATGCGCTGGCCCAGCACCGGCGTCTTAGGCTTCTTGCCCTCGCCGCCGCCGAAAATGCCGCAGCCGCCCAAGGTGGTCGTCAGCGCCAGCGCCGCCGCCAAGGCGAAAAACTTCCGGTTCATGCAATCAGTCCTTGTCAGCAATATTGGCCGTCGCAGCCGGTTTGACATCGACGCCGAGGCTGGTGGCGAGGCGCCCCGCGCGGGCGCGCAGTGTCGCCGGGGTCCGCGCATCGCGGGCGACCGCGGCGAGCAGACGTCCGGCCTCGGCTGGCCGATTCGTCTGGATCATCGCGATGGCGGTCAGTTCGCCTGCGGTGCCGAAGAAGCCATTATCCCCGGTCGTGAGCGGCTTCATCCTGTCGATCACCTGCTGCGGCTTCAGGCTGTCATATTCGATCAGCGTCTGGCGGATCAGCGCGAGATCGCGATAGGGCCGGGCGACGTCCCCGTCGGCGGCTATGCCGGCATAGATGGCAGCGGCGGCCTTCGCGTCGCCCTTGTCGGCGGCCAGCGCCGCCTTGGTGAACAGCGCGGCGACGCGATAGCCCGGCCCGCCTTCCGCGATCAGCGTCTCGATCTTCTGTGCCGCCGCCGTCTTGCGGCCCGCCTGAATGTCGGCGATCGCGGCGCTCATCCGCTCGCCCTGCTCCTCGGCCTTGCGAGTGCTCTCGGCGCGCCAGAACAGGAAGGCGGCAAAGCCGGCGAGCAGCACGCCGATCGCGACCAGCGCGAGCGTGCCATAATGCTTCCACATCGTCTGGATCTGCTCGCGGCGCAGCTCATCGTCGACTTCGCGCAGAAAGGCTTCTTCGGTGGGCGGCGTCGAGGCCAAGCATCATCTCCAGAACAAGGATCGCCGCCCTCTTAGCTGGCGTTAGCGCGCGGTGCCATAGTCAATAGATGGTGGATGAACGCGGCTGGAGCCATCGCCTTCGTCGCGGAGGAAGGTTCACGCCTTGGGCTGGTAGGTCTGCTCGATGGTCGGGAAGGTGCGCGCGCGGACCTCGCCGGCATAATGCGCGACCGCGGCGTCGATCTTTTCGGCGAGCTGCTCATATTTCTTCACGAACCGCGGCACCCGGTCGAACATGCCGAGCATGTCGTCCACCACTAGCACCTGGCCGTCGCATTCGGCCGATCCACCGATCCCGATCGTCGGGATGGCGATCGCCTTGGTGATCTCCACCGCGATCGGCTCGACCACGCCTTCCACGACCAGTGCGAAGGCGCCCGCATCGGCGATGGCCCTGGCATCGCGCACCAGCTTGGCGCGTTCTTCCTCGCTGCGGCCGCGCGCGCCATAGCCGCCAAGGGTGTTTACCGCCTGCGGAGTCAGTCCGACATGGCCGACCACCGGCACGCCACGCGCCGCCAGGAAAGCGACGGTTTCGGCCATCGCCTCGCCGCCTTCGAGCTTGACCGCGGCGGCTCCGGTTTCCTTCAGGATCCGTGCGGCCGAGCGAAATGCCTGGGCCGGGCTTTCCTCATAGGCGCCGAACGGCATGTCGATCACCACCAGGCTGTGATAGCTGCCGCGCACCACCGCTGCGCCATGGGCGATCATCATGTCCAGACTGACCGGCACGCTCGACGGCAGGCCGTACAGCACCTGCCCCAGGCTGTCCCCGACCAGCAGCATGTCGCAATGTGGATCGAGGATCTGCGCCATGCGGATCGTATAGGCGGTCAGCACCACGATCGGTTCGCCGCCCTTGGCCTTGCGGATCGCCGGCACGGTCAGCCGCTTCATCGGCGCGGGCGTCGGATTGGCGCGGCTGGTGGCGCTGTCTAGCTGGAAGGTGGACATTTTTGTTTAGCCCCTCAAACGCCGGGCGCCGGGCATCCGCCCCGCTTGGCTTCCTCGCAATAAGCTCGGCGGCCCTTGGCCTTGCGGAGCCTTAGCAGGCTCCGACGCCGGGCTCTAGGGATGGATTGTCATGTTCGAGGCCGAGTTCGGCGATGGCGCGAGGCGCAGCCGAGAAGCGGCCGAACGGCCGCCGCGCCTTATTGGCGCGAAGCCAAGGCCGGCGGAGGCCGGCCGCCCGGCGTTTGAGGCTCAACAAAAACTATATCATACCCAACGCAGCCATGTAGGTTTCGAGGATCATCGCCTCTTCCTCATGCTCGCCCTTCTTCTTCTTGCGGATGGCGAGGATCTTGCGGACGATCTTGGTGTCGTAGCCGCGGCCTTTCATCTCCGACATCACTTCCTTGATATCGTCGGCGATGCCCTTCTTCTCTTCCTCGAGCCGTTCGACGCGTTCGACGAACAGGCGCAGCTCCTGCGCCGCGATGCTGCCGCTGTCTTCGGTCGTGTCGGCTTCGGCCATGATTCGGATACCCCGTGAGATTCGTGAAGGCGCTGGCTGTAGAGAGTGCCGCCGGGCCGCTCAACGGGGAATCATCCGAACCGCATCCGATGCGACGAACCATGACGAAACGATGGCGGAAAGGCTTGCCATATCGGGCGTTGCTTTTATCTCGGGCGCCTCCTTCGGCCCGTCGAACAGCAGGGACGCCTAGTGGACAACCAGATCACCCCCCGCCTGCGCAAGGTGCGCGTTCTCGCGACTCTTGGACCTGCCAGTGCCTCGCCCGCGATGATCGCCAAGCTGTTCCGCGCCGGCGCCGACGCCTTCCGCATCAACATGAGCCATGGCGCCTATGAGGACAAGCTGCCGATCATCCAGGCGATCCGCGCGATGGAGAAGGAGCTCGGCCGCGCTACGACAATCCTGTTCGATCTGCAGGGCCCCAAGCTGCGCGTCGGCAAGTTCGCCGACGGCATCGTCCAGCTCGCCACCGGCAAGAGCTTCGTGCTCGACCGGGACCCGGCGCCCGGCGACGCGAGCCGGGTCGAGCTGCCCCACCGCGAGATATTCGAGGCGCTGGAACCGGGCGCGCGGCTGCTGCTCGACGACGGCAAGCTGGTACTGCGCGTCCTTACGGTGCGCGCCGATCATATCGAGACGATGGTCGAGGTCGGCGGGGCGCTGTCGAACAGCAAGGGGCTTAACGTCCCCGACGTGATCGTGCCGATGGCGGCGCTGACCGAGAAGGACCGCCGCGACCTGACCTTCGCCTGCGAACATGGCGCCGACTGGATCGCGCTCAGCTTCGTGCAGCGGCCCGAGGATGTCGCCGAGGCGCGCAGCCTGATCGGCGGCAAGGCGGCGCTGCTCGCCAAGATCGAGAAGCCCCAGGCGGTCGAGCGGCTCGAGGAGATATTGGAGCTCGCAGACGCGGTGATGGTGGCGCGCGGCGACCTCGGCGTCGAGCTGCCGCCCGAGCGGGTGCCGCCGATGCAGAAGCGCATCGTCGAGACCGCGCGGCGCATGGGCCGGCCGGTGGTGGTCGCCACCCAGATGCTCGAATCGATGATCCAGTCGCCCAGCCCGACCCGCGCCGAAGTGTCCGACGTCGCCACCGCCATCTATGACGGTGCCGACGCGGTGATGCTGTCGGCCGAATCCGCCAGCGGCCAGTGGCCCGAGGAAGCCGTCGCGATGATGAATGCGATCGCGATGTCGGTGGAAAGCGACCCCGGCTATGCCGCGCGGCTCCACTTCACCGAGACCCACCCCGACGCGACCACCGCCGACGCGCTGGCCGAGGCGGCGGCACGGATCGCCGACACCGTCTCCGCGAGCCTGATCGTCTGCTTCACCCTGTCGGGCTCCACCGCCCGCCGCATCGCCCGCGAGCGCCCCTCGGTGCCGCTGATGGTGCTCACCCCGAAACTCGCCACCGCGCGCAGGGCCGGCATCCTATGGGGCAGCCACGCCGTCCGCACCCGCGACGTCGCCAGCTTCGAGGAAATGGTCGGCAAGGCCCGCCGCATGGCGCTGCGCCACAAGCTGGCCAAAGCCGGCGACCGCATCGTGATCATCGCCGGGGTACCGTTCGGCACGCCGGGGTCGACGAACATGATCCATGTCGTGCGGCTGACGGGGGATGAGTTGAAGGGTTATGCCCGATAACGGCTCGCCGCAAAGTGACGGCGCCGGCGCCCGCGCAAGGGTCGGGCGCCGACGCTCCGGGTCTGCGAACCCGTCAGTGACGCCGCAGCGCGTCCTCTATGCTGACGAAGCCCATCACCACTATGAAGACGGCGCAGGCCGCCAGCGGAATGATGAGGAAATGGTCGCCGAAGAAACCGAGCATCATGTACCTCCTTCTGTGTGGGCCCGGCTCTGGACCGCCTCGCGCGCCGCGGCTTTGATCGCGATCAAATCCGGTTCGATTTCCGGCGCGGCACGGCTATGCTGTGGCGATGATGCAGATCGATATCTGTGCCGATTGCGCGGTGCGCGACCAGGCGCTGTGCGGCAGCCTGACCGATGCCGAACTGTCGTCGCTCAACCGGCTCGGACGGCGGCGGCGGGTGCAGCGCAACGAGACGATCGCCTGGGCCGGCGAAGAGAACATCGTCTGCGCCAATCTCCTGTCGGGCGTGCTGAAGCTGGGCGCGACCACCGCCGACGGCGGCGAACAGATCGTAGGCCTGCTCTACCCGGCGGATTTCGTCGGGCGCCCCTTTGCTGAACAGGTCGATTTCAGCATTACCGCGCTGACCGACGCCGAGCTATGCGTCTTTCCGCGCGCGCCGTTCGAGCAGATGCTGGGCGATCACAGGCGGATGGAGCGGCTGCTGCTCGAACGCGCGCTCGCTGCGCTTGGCGATGCGCGTGCCCGGATGGTGAGCCTCGCGCGCGGTTCGGCGGCGGCCAAGGTCGCGGGCTTCCTGCTCGACATGGCCGATCGCGCCAAGGCAACCGGCTGCCGCGCGGCGCCGGGCGGCCCGCTCACCTTCGATCTGCCGCTCGCGCGCGGCGAAATGGCGGCGGTGCTGGGCCTGACGATCGAGACGGTCAGCCGCCAGATGACCGCCCTCAAGCGTGCCGGCACCATCGCCCTGCCGGGCGCTCGCGCCGTAACGATCCTCGACCGCCCGGCGCTGCGCGCGCGCAGCGAACGCTGACCGGAGGTCGCGGGGCCGGACCGTAGCCCCGCGGGGGGGGGGGCGGCCATCGCTGTCGTCTCCTGCCGCCTTGTCGACGATCCATCTCGTACGCGGACGGGGGACGAGGTGCAGGATTATGGGGGCTAGGGGCGATTGTTGACAATCTACCTTCGCAGGATATTTCGAGGCGGGCGGTGGGGTGCAAGGCGCGCCTCTCTGCCTGCACACGACGCGGAGACATTCGCCGGAACATCGTTGGCAAACGGTGCGCCTTTGCAATCCTCAAATGTTGGATGACCTGCGCCCATGAGCCGATATTCATATGCGGGGAAGACCGTCCTCCTGTTCGGTGGAACATCGGGTATTGGTCGGGCCGTTGTCGAGGCCTTCGCCGACGCCGGGGCAAATATCGTCACGCTCGGTCGGAATTCGACGGCCAATGAGGCATTGGGTACGGAGTTGGCCGCGCGTAAAGCCAAGGCGCTGTGCCTGACCGGCGATATCGCGATAGAAGCTGATATCCAGCGGGCGATCGACAGCGCGCTCAAGCGCTTTGGATCGATCGACGTCGCCATCAATAATACAGGAATCCTGGACGGCGAGTTCAAGCCGCTTCATCAAAAGACGGCGCAGGAGTTCGACGCCGTATTCAACGTAAACGTGCGCGGCATGTTCTTCGCCTTGAAGCACGAACTCGCCGTCATGATCGAAAAAAAGTCGGGCGTGATCATCAACATGTCGTCGGTGGCTGGAAGTCGTGGCGCCCCGATGATGTCGCTTTATGTTTCCTCGAAGCACGCCGTCGAAGGATTGACCAAATCAGCCGCCCTTGAAGCTGCTCCGCATGGGGTCCGCGTCCTGATGGTGCGGCCCCACGCCGTCGATACGCCGATGATCGACCAGATTGTCGGTCCCGGAGAATCTGCGGCTCGAGAAGGGCTGAAGAGCACCGTGCCACTCGGTCGACTTGGCGAACCGGGCGAGCAAGCCAAGGTCATCCTCTTTCTGTGCTCCGATGATGCCAGCTATATGACGGGGTCGCCGGTGTGCATCGATGGCGGATATCATGCCGGCTAGGCGCTGAGCCGCTCTCACGTCATGAACGTTCCGAAGCGCAACCCGGCAAGCCAGAAGAATTGCGCGCAAGCCTGATCCCCGCGAACACCCAGCGCGCCGAGGGCGGGAAGAAGTTGCGGTAGCTTGGCCTCGCATGGCCGGGCGGCGTGGCCAGCGAGCCGCCGCGCAGGGCGAACTGGTTGACCATGAACTTGCCGTTATATTCGCCGACCGCACCCTCCGCTGCGGTGAAGCCGGGGTAGGCGACGTAGGGCGAGGCGGTCCATTGCCAGGCGTGGTCGTCGATGTCGCGCAGGCGCGACTGGACCGCTGCGGCTTCCCATTCGGCTTCGGTGGGGAGGCGGCAGCCCGACCAGCGGGCGAAGGCGTCGGCCTCATAATAGCTGATGTGCAGAAGCGGCGCGGCGGGGGCGATCGGCTGGCGGCCTTCGAGCGAGAAGCGCGTCCAGGCGCCGTCTTCCTCCTGCCAGTAGAGCGGGGCGGTCCAGCCCTCCGCCTCGACCGTCGCCCAGCCATCCGAGAGCCACAGCTCCGGCCGCCGGTAGCCGCCGTCGTCGATGAAGCGGAGATAGTCGCCGGCGGTGACGAGCCGGTCGGCGATCTCGAAAGGCTCCAGCCAGACGCGGTGGCGCGGCGCTTCGTTGTCGAAGGCGAAGCCGTGGCCGTCATGGCCGATCTCGTACAGGCCGCCGGGCATGCTCAGCCACTCGGCCGGGGCGTTGCCGCCGACGGGCGGCTGGGCTGGGCGATAGGCGGGCTGGAGCGGGTTGAGCGACAGGGCGTGCTGGATGTCCATCAGGATCAGTTCCTGATGCTGCTGCTCGTGGTTCAGGCCGAGCTCGACGAGGTCGCACCACGACGTGGCGGGGACGCGCGCCATCAGCTGGATCATCGCGGCATCGACATGGCGGCGATAGTCGTGGACCTCCTTCAGCGACGGCCGCGACAGCATGCCGCGCTGCGGGCGCGGGAAGCGCTCGCCGACGCCGACATAATAGGAGTTGAACAGCAGCGCATAGGCCGGGTCGCGGCACTGGTAGCCCGGCAGCAGGGGCGCCAGCAGGAAGGTCTCGAAGAACCAGCTCGTATGGGCGAGATGCCATTTGGTCGGGCTCGCATCGGGCATCGACTGCACCTGGCAGTCCTCGGCCGAGAGAGGGGCGGTCAGCGCCTCGGTGGCGGCGCGCACCGCCCGATAGCGCTGTTCGAACCCCGCTCCGGCGTTCTCGTCCGGCTGGGCCAGCGGGTTCATGGGTGGGGCTCGTCGGGCGCGGCGGACCAGACGTGCAGGCCGAACATTTCGTCGGGGTCGGTCCAGAAGGCGATCGGCTCCCAGCCGGAGGCTCGGCCGATCAGGCGGGCTTCCTGCAGCGTGTATTTATAGCTGTTCTCGGTGTGGATGGTTTCGCCCATGTGCATCGAGAAGCGCCGTCCGGCGGCGCTGAAGGCGACATCGCGGTTCGCCACGAGGTGCATCTCGATGCGGCCATAGCCGTCATGCCAGACCGCCCGGTGATCGAAGGCCTCGACATCTATCGTGCCGCCCAATTCGCGGTTGATCCGGTGCAGCAGATTGACGTTGAATGCCGCGGTGACGCCCGCGGCATCGTCATAGGCCGCCTCCAGCAGGCGCGAGTTCTTGCGGGTGTCGATGCCGATGACGAGGCGGGCATCCGCGCCGAGCGTCTTGCGGAACGATCGGAGCAGGTCGACCGCGGCGCGATGATCGAAATTGCCGATGGTCGATCCGGGAAAGAAGCCCATCAGCGGTCCCTCGAGCGGCGGCAGGTCCAGCGGCTGGGTGAAATCGTCGACGACCGGCAGAATCCGCAATCCGGGGCGAATGGAGGCGAGCTGCGCCATGGACGCTTCAAGAAACTCCCCCGAGATGTCGATGGGAACATAGGTGCTGGCGTGAGTCGCATCGAGCAGCAGCGGTGTCTTCACGGCCGAACCGGCACCGAACTCGACGACGGCGCGTCCGCGTCCGGCAAAGCGCTCCAGGTCAGAGGCATGGTCCTTCAGCAGCCGGGTCTCGGTGCGGGTGGGGTAATATTCAGGAAGACGGGTGATCTCCTCGAACAGCTCGGAGCCGCGGACATCGTAGAAGTAGCGCGCCGGGATACTCTTGCGCGGCTGCGACAGGCCCGCGATCACTGCGTCGCCAAAGTCGCTTGCCAGCTCGATCGCGATTTCGCTCATGGATGCCCTCCTCTCCTGATTGGCGCGATCGTGCAATAGCAAGGCGACCGGCGCGCCGCCTCCGAAGTTTTCGGGCTGCAGTTGAGGCCGATCGCCTTCAGCGCCATATCAAGGTTCAGACCCAGGGGAAGATCACGCAAGAACCGGCGATCACACAGGCTAGTTCCAAGCCCGGCGATGCCCGCGTTGGCGGACATTCGGAGGACTCCGCTCGCCTGCTGCCGCGCGCCTCGATAGCGATCGCGGCGCTCTCCACGATCGTCGAATGGTATGACTTCACCCTCTATCTGTACCTCGCCACCGCGCTTGCCCGGGTGTTCTTCACGGGCCAGGACTCGATCCTCGTCACATTGGGCGGCTTTGCGGTGGCCTATCTGATGCGGCCGTTGGGGGCGATGCTGTTCGGCCATATCGGCGATCGCCACGGCCGCCGGCCGACAATGCTCATCTCGATGGCGATGATGACCGCAGCGATGCTGATAACCGCACTGCTGCCGACAGCCGCCCAGATCGGGCCGGCGTCCGGCGTGCTGCTGCTCGTCATGCGCTGCGTGATGGGGTTCTCGGTGGGCGGCGAATATACCGGCGTGGTCGCTTATCTGCTCGAAGGCGCCCCGGCGCACCGGCGTGGCCTCGTCACGTCGCTGGCGGCCGCGGCGAGCGAGGTGGGCGCGCTGCTCGCCGCCGGCGTCGCGGCACTGACGGTCAGCGCAATGCCCGAACAGGCGCTCATCAGCTGGGGATGGCGCATTCCCTTCCTGTTCGGCGCCGCCCTGGCCGCCGCCATCCTGCTGGCGCGGGCGAGCATGCGCGAATCGCCGGAGTTCGAACGGCAGCGGGTAAGCGGCACCGTGCCGCGTAACCCGCTGCGCCATAGCCTCACCCATCACCGCAAGGGCATGCTGCGCGGGTTCGCGATCTCGGCGCTGGGCTCGATCTCCTATTATGTCGGGATAACCTATGTGCCGGTGTTCCTGACCTCGATTGGTGCTCTCGATGAAGCGCGGGCGCTGTGGCTGGCGACGATCGCTGCGATCGCGGTGATACTGGTGACCCCGCTGACCGGCGCCTTGTCGGACAGGTGGGGGCGCAAGCCGGTTCTCATCTGCCTTGCCGGCCTCGGCGCGGCTTTGCCGGTCACGATGTTCTGGGTGATGTCGAACTCGGCCTACGCGCAGGCGATCCTCGGTGCCGTCGTCCTCGCCGGGGTCGCCGGCGGCGTCAGCGCGGTCGCCGCGGCCGCGACCGCCGAGCAGTTCCCAGGCGAAGCGCGGCTGAGCGGCCTCGCCTTCGGCGTGACCTCTGCGACGGCGATCTTCGGCGGCCTTGCTCCCTATGTCGCGCAGCTGCTGCTGGAGCGGAGCGGCTGGACGCTGGCGCCGGGCGTCATGATCGCGGTGGTGGCGTGCGGCGTGCTGCCCGTGCTGCTTCGGATGCCGGAAACCGCGCCCATGCGGCGCGCGCGAAAGCGTCTGGCGGACCATTGACGCATCCGGCCATGGGCAAGGGAGCGGGTGGCAAATCTATGTGAAGCAGCGGCTTGAGCGGGCGCAAGTTCGGCACGACTTACAGATTATGTCACCGCAACATACTGGCCCTCGGGAACCGCGTTGGATCGGTAACGCTTCCTCGGCACAGCTCGAAGGAGCGAAGCCGTCGGCTGATCCTGCAGGTGCATCATGTCCATTCACAAGATGATCCAGCTTCACCCCGACGTGGGGGATGATTTCAACGAAGCGCTCGCGACCGCCGCCCGGCACGCGATGTTCTGTGCGGAAATGTGCGCCTCCTGCGCCGACGCCTGCGTGGCCGAGGCTATGGACATGTCGCAGTGCATCCGTTCCTGTCTCGACTGTGCCGATGTCTGCGCGGCGACCGCCCGGCTGGCGGTGCGGCGAACCGCCCAGAATATCGAGGCGCTGCGGCTGATGCTCGAGACCTGCGCACGCATCTGCGAACTCTGCGCCGAGGAATGCGCGCGGCACGACCATGAGCATTGCACGCTCTGCGCAGAAATGTGCCGCGAATGCGCTGCCGATTGCCGCGAGGCGCTTCCGACCGTCCAATGACCCAGAGGAACCAGGACAAGGAGAGAAAGGATGCGTGAGAATAGCGGCAAGGGCGCCGCCGAAAATAATCTGCGCGATCCGACGCTCGACGAGCATGCAGCCCAAGGGGGACAGCGGGCGCCGAGGCCGAAGCCCGGCGGCGAGGCGGAGGTCGGCGGCAATGCGCGCGCGGCCGGCGAGGACCCGTCGCCCGACAACCGCGCGCGCGGCGAGACTTCGCGGGCCGACCATGCGCCGCCGGCGGATCCCTATCCCAAGCGGTGAGCCATGGCTGTCATCGGCTGGAAGCTCGACCCGGAGCACCGGACCGCACTGCTGGATCGGTTGCCGCCGGTCTGGCCCGACGTCATTGCCGACCACATCACCTTGAAGTCCGGTGCGTCGGCGGACGAGCCTTTGCCGAGCGCGACCGAAGGAGCCATCGTCGGAAGCATCGATGACGGCCAAGGCCTGCAGGCAATGGTGGTCTCGATCGACGGGACGACCGATCGGCCCGGCGGCGGCACCTATCACATCACCTGGTCGCTCGATCGCGGGCGCGGGCGGAAGGCGGTGCAGAGCAACGATGTGATCGCCGCGCGCCGATGGCGGCCGCTTGCGCAGCCCATCGCCATACGCATCCAGCCGGCGAGGTTCGACTGATGCAGCTCTATCTCGACTTGACCGAACCATGTGCACTCGGGGTGCCGGTGCGCGAGCCATCGGAGGTCCCGGCGGATGGCTGACTTCGCGAAGTTGCGGAAGCGCATGGTTGCCACCCAGATCGCGCGCCGGGGCGTGCGCGACAAGGCCGTTCTGGCGGCCATGCAGGAGGTGCCGCGCGAGCGCTTCGTGCCGGAAGGCATGGAGGAGTTCGCCTATGAGGATGCCCCGCTGGCGATCGAGCAGGGCCAGACGATCTCGCAGCCCTATATCGTCGCGGCGATGATCGAGGCGGCCGAGATCGGCTCCGGCGACCATGTATTGGAAGTCGGTGCCGGCTCCGGATATGCGGCAGCCGTGGTCGGCCGCATAGCCGCCCGGGTGTTCGCGGTGGAGCGGCGCGAGGCGCTGGGCAAACTGGCGCGGCAGCGCATCGAGGCGCTCGGCTATCGTAATGTCGAGGTGCACATCGGAGACGGCACTCTGGGCCTCCCGCAGCACGCGCCGTTCGATGCCATTCTTGTCTCGGCCGGCGGCCCCGAGGTGCCCCGCGCGCTCAAGGAGCAGCTCAAGGTCGGCGGCACGCTGGTCGTCCCGGTGGGGAAGCCGGAACACCAGTCGCTGTGCAAGGTGACGCGCACCAGCGCCGGAAGCTACGAGGAGGAGAATCTCGGGTCGGTCACATTCGTGCCGCTAATCGGCGAGCAGGGCTGGCCCGAGGACGGCCGCCGCGCGGCCAGCGATCACCGCCCCGGCGCCTCCCGCGCGCAAAGCCTGCCGGAGATGATCGCAGAAGCCGCAGAGCCGTTGCCGGACTTCGACGATCCTGCCTTTGGCCGCCTCTTCGATCGCTTCGCCGATCGCCGCGTGGTGCTGCTCGGCGAGGCCAGCCATGGGACGGCGGAATATTATCGCGCCCGGGCGGCGATCACGCGGCACCTGATCGCACAGCATGGCTTTACGATCGTCGCGGTCGAGGCCGACTGGCCCGATGCGGCGGCGGTCGACCGCTATGTCCGCCATCGGCCACAACGGGAGGCGGCCGAACCTCCATTCCAGCGTTTTCCGACCTGGATGTGGCGCAATATCGAGATCGTCGCACTCACCGCCTGGATGCGCGAGCACAATGACGGGATCGCCGCCATGGACCGTCGCGCCGGTTTCTACGGTCTCGATATCTACAACATGCACGGATCGATCGCGGCGGTGCTCGACTATCTCGACCGCGTCGATCCCCAGGCGGCCAGGATCGCCCGCGAGCGCTATGGCTGCCTGACGCCGTGGCAGAAGGACCCCGCCACCTATGGCCGCGCCGCCCTGCAGCGCGGTTATGCGGAATGCGAAGCGGCCGTCATCGAGCAATGCCGGGCGCTGCTCGCCAGACAGCTCGATTATGCCGCGGGCGACGAGGATGGCTTCCTCGATGCGGCGCAGAATGCACGGCTGATCGCCTCGGCCGAGCGCTATTACCGGATCATGTATTATGGCGGCGCGGAGAGCTGGAATCTGCGCGACACCCACATGTTCGAGACGCTCGAGAATATCCTGGAGGCGAAGGGCAGCGAGGCGAAGGCGATCGTCTGGGCGCATAACAGCCATATCGGCGACGCGCGCCACACCGACATGGGCACCGCCCGCGATGAACTCAACATCGGCCAGCTATGCCGCGAGACATTCGACGGTAATGTGGCGCTGGTCGGGTTCGGGACGCACAGCGGCACCGTGGCTGCGGCGAGCGACTGGGACGGCGACATGGAAGTGAAGCGGGTTCTGCCGTCGCGCCGCGACAGCTATGAGCGGCTATTCCATGAAGCCGGACAGCCGCGGGCCCTGTTCGATTTCTCGCCGGACCGGCACGAGGCGCTGCGCCGCAGGTTGGCGGAGCCTCGGCTGGAGCGCTTCATCGGCGTGATCTATCGGCCGGAAACAGAGCTCTGGAGCCACTATTCGCAGGCCGTGCTGCCCGATCAGTTCGATGCCTATGTCTGGTTCGACGAGACGGAGGCGGTGACGCCGCTCGGACCGGAGCATCACAAGCCGGGCGTTCCCGATACCTATCCGTTCGGAGAGTGACTCATCTCCCCTCTCCTCATCGTCATTCTCGCGAAAGCGCACTGCTGTCCGGGATTTTCTTGCGTCCGGCCATGTGCAGACCGGAATTGTTGGGGATTTGGTCGGAAGACCATCGTTCAGACATCGTTTTCTTGATCGAGGGCATGCTCTCCCTCCTGCGTCACCCCAGCGAAGGCTGGGGTCCATGTCTTTCGCCATTTTCGAGGCCATCGAGAAGGAGAGAGACATGGATGCCAGCCTTCGCTGGCATGACGATAGAGAATTCCGGACAGCAGTGCGCGTCCGCGGGAATGACGAAGGAAGAAGTAGGCTAGAGTTTATCTGAGCGGCTGCCTTGCCGGCAGTCGAAGGGGGCGGGGTGACGCTTCAGTTTGAATGAAGAGGAGATTAGAGGCCGTCCACCTTCAGCAGGCCCAGCCGCCGCAGTTCTTCCGCCAGCGGCCCCGCGCCTTGGAACAGATGCCCCAGCATCCCCGCCGCCTCCGCGCCTACCACATTCTCGGCCCGGTCATCGATGAAGATCGCCTCGCCGGGCGCCAGCTCGAACCGATCCAGTGCCAGCGCGTAGATTGCAGGATCGGGCTTCACCAGCCGCACCTCGCCCGAGACCAGCACGTCGGTAAACAGATCGAAGATCGCCGCCTCGCGGGCGCGGAAGGGCGGCCAGAATTCATGGCTGAAATTGGTGATCGCGTAAAGCGGCACGCCGCTGCCGTGTAGGGCGCGCACGAGCGCCTCCATGCCAGGCATCGGGCCGGTGACGGTTTCGGAGAAGCGCGGGCCGAAGGCAGCGATGGCCTCGGCGAAGCGCGGCCAGATGGCGATCAGTTCGGCGCTGGTCTCGGCAAAGGGCCGGCCGGCATCATGCTGGCCGTGCCATTCGAGATTGACGATATCGCGCAGGAACAGCTCCAGCTCGTGCGCGGGCACGAGCTGTGCGAAAAATTGCCGGAGGTTCCAGTCGTAGAGCACATTGCCGACATCGAAGATGACGGCGCGTGTGCGGCGCTGCTGCAGCGGATCGATTAGCCCTGACGCGCCTTGAAACGGCGGTTGGTCTTGTTGATCACATAGGTGCGGCCACGACGGCGGATCACGCGATTGTCGCGATGACGGTCCTTCAGCGACTTAAGGGAATTCCGGATCTTCATGGCCGTAACGCCTGCCTTCACTCTATTTGATATCGGAAAAACGAGGCGCTCCCCTATGGCGGCGGCTGGAGGGAGTCAAGTTTGTTTTGGCCCTCAAACGCCGGCGCAGGGCCTCCGCCCTGCTTGGCTTCCTCGCAATAAGCTCGGACGCGCTGTGCGCGCTTGCCTCTTCGAACCACGCGACGCTTGCGCCTGGGGCTGGCGTTGCGGGGCTCTGGCAAGCGGGACGCCAAGCTCGGCGTCGGAGCCCGACCAGGGCTTCGCAAGGCCGACGGCCGCCGCGCCTTATTGGCGCGAAGCCAAGGCAGGCGGATGCCTGCCGCCCGGCGTCTGAGGGCAAAATCAAAAACGCGCCCGGCGTTTGAGGGCGGTTGCTCGCAACCATTCATCCTATATGCAGCGAAAATGTTGCCCATGCGTTTCGATGCCAGGCATCTCTGGAGGGATGAACTTATGATCGCCAACAAATTCGCCGCCTGGGCGGTGATGATCGGAACAGCGCTCGTCCTTGCCGGATGCGCGGCGCAGACGCCCGAGATGCGGGTCACCCGCTTCCATCTTGGCCAGCCGATCGCCCCGGGCGCGGTGGCCGTGGAGCCGCGCGATCCCACGCTGGCGAAGGATCTCGAGTTCCAGACCTATGCCCGCATCGTGCAGGGCGAACTCAACCGGCTCGGCTTCAGCATCGCCCCGAACCTCGCCAAGTCCGAACTGGTGGCAGTGACCGAGGTGAGCCGCTCCTGGCGCCCGGCCGGCGAGGCGCAGCGCTCGTCGGTTTCGATCGGCGTCGGCGGCGGAAGCGGCGGCGGCTGGCATCGCGGCACCAGCGTCGGCCTCGGCGGTGCGGTGAGCTTCCCGATAGGCCAGGCGCGGCAACGCATGGACGTGCTGACGCAGCTGTCGGTCCAGCTCAAGCGGCGTTCCGAAGGCACCGTGATCTGGGAAGGCCGGGCCGAATCGGTGGCGCGCGACGGCAGCCCGCAGGCCAATCCCGAAGCGGCCGCGGCGCGCCTCGCCGAGGCGCTGTTCCGGGGCTTCCCCGGCCAGTCGGGCGAGACTATCACGGTGAAATGACCGATCCCCACAGCATCGATATCTCCAGCGGCTTCGACAGCGGCAACATCGCCCTTCTCCATCGCGACGGCACCGTTCTGGACCTCGCCATCGTCAAGGATCATCAGTCAGACTTCTACCAATGGTTCCACTTCCGGCTGACCGGCGCCAAGGGGCAGCCGGTGAGCCTGCGCATCACCAATGCCGGCGGATCGGCCTATCCCGACGGCTGGAAAGACTATCGGGCCTGCGCTTCGATCGACCGGCAGCACTGGTTCCGGGTGCCGACCAGCTTTGCCAACGGCGTGCTGACGATCGCTTTCACGCCTGAGGCCGACAGCGTCTGGCTCGCCTATTTCGCGCCCTATTCGATGGAACGGCATCACGACCTGGTCGCCAGGATCGCAGCTGCGCCGGGAGTGCGCCATGAACGGCTCGGCGCCACCCTGGACGGCCAGGACATCGATCTGCTGACGATCGGCGAAGGTACGCGGCAGCTGTGGTTCTACGCCCGGCAGCACCCTGGCGAGTCGATGGCGGAATGGTGGATGGAAGGGGTGCTCGAGCGGCTGACCGATCCGTCCGACCCGATCGCGCGCAGCCTGCGCCGGCGCGCCACCTTCCACATCGTCCCAAACATGAACCCCGACGGCTCGCGCCGCGGCCATCTGCGCACCAACGCCGTCGGCATCAACCTCAACCGCGAATGGCACGAGCCCAGCCTCGATCGCAGCCCCGAGGTCGTGCATGTCCTGCGCAGGATGGACGCGACCGGCGTCGATTTCGCGATGGATGTCCATGGCGACGAGGCGATCCCCTACGTCTTCATCGCCGGCTTCGAGGGCATCCCCAACTGGACCGCGGAGCAGGGCCGGCTATATCATCTGTTCCGCGATACGCTCGCGCGCCGCACGCCCGATTTCCAGACGCGCTACGGCTATCCGGCGGCATCGGCGGGAAAGGCCAATCTCGCGATGTCGACCAATCAGCTCGCCAACCGCTTCGGCTGCGTCGCCGCAACGCTGGAGATGCCGTTCAAGGACAATCGCGACCTGCCCGACGCCCAGCGCGGATGGTCGCCGGAGCGATCCAAGCAGCTCGGCGCGGACTGTCTGGGGGCGCTCCACGAAATGCTGGATGAGTTGCCGGTACGCGGCTGACTCAGCGCGTCGCGGGGCGTTCGGCGCTCGCTTGCAGCATCTTCACGCTCGCCTCGTCGAGCGGGTGATCGAAGCTGCAACCGGCCTCGCGGCCGTCCGCCCAGACGATCCGTGCGTCGATCAGCCCCTTTCCCGGCAGCGAGATGCGGATTGACGTATCGGGTGCGAGATCCTGATAGAGCCGCAGCCGCGCACCGCTCATCGAGATGTCGATGATCCGGCAGGGTGACCGGGAAGGCGACGAAACGCTGCGCATATCGGTGTCGAAAGCGCTCGCACTCCGCGGCGCGGCGCGGCGGCTTCGCCCCTCGCGCAGGAGCACTTCGGACGAAAACATTACGCAAACTCCCCCGCCGCCGAACCAGCGTCCCCCGGACCCGAGCCGTGCGTTCCGGGAAACTACTTAGTCGGGGATGGCCTGTGGGGCAACGGCGTTCGGCACGGTGGCGTCATGGGCGGCGCATTCGATCACGGCACGCTGCGATTACATTGACCCCCTCATCCAGAGTAAGGGCTGAGCATAGACAAAGACCGCATCGAAGGAGCAATGGTGCGCGGGGCGCAGCTTGGCCTTGGACACGCCACTTCGCCAGGCTCAGTGGCTGCTCAGGACGAGCGGGTGACTTGGCTTGAAAGCCGCGCGCTCGATCAGGCCTCGAGCTCGATGTCCCAATAGAGCCAGTCGCGCCAGCTCTGGTGCAGATAGTGGGGTGGGAAGCTGCGGCCGTTTTCCTGGAGCTGCCAGCTGGTCGGGCGAAACGGCGATTCGAACAGGCGCATCCGCGCCTGCTGGGGGGTGCGGCCGCCCTTGCGCAGGTTGCACGGCGCACAGGCGGTCGAGACATTCTCCCAGGTGGTGCGCCCGCCCTGCGCGCGCGGGACGACATGATCGAAGGTCAGATCCGCCAGCGAGCCGCAATATTGGCAGGAGAAGCGATCGCGCAGGAACAGGTTGAAGCGGGTGAACGCCGGATGCTCGGACTGCTTCACATATTGGCGCAACGCGATCACCGAAGGCAGCTTCATAGCGAAGCTCGGGCTGTGTACCTCGCGATCATATTGCGAGACGATGTCGACCCGTTCCAAAAAAACCGCCTTGATAGCGGTTTGCCAGTTCCACAAGGATAAGGGGTAATAGCTCAGCGGCGTGTAATCGGCGTTGAGCACGAGCGCTGGACAACTGTCCGGATGTCGCATGAGATCGGAATGGTACATGAACCACCAGAGCCTTCCGCACGAGATGGAGAGCTCCACCCGGACCAGCCCACAGCCTTCCGTTCGCACACCGGAACGCTTATGGCCGAACCGGCCGCGCCCTCGTGGCCACTCTTTCGCTCGAAAGCGTGACATGGGCATGACAGCATTTCCGGCGACTCCTCGTCAAGAGTCCGAATGCACGAAAGTGTAATTTCCCGCTTCGCGCCGAGCCCGACCGGGCGGCTGCACCTCGGCCACGCCTTTTCGGCGCTGCTCGCGCATGATTTCGCGCGCGCGCGCGGCGGGCGTTTCCTGCTGCGGATCGAGGATATCGACCCGACCCGCTGCCGCCCCGAACATGTTGCGGGAATAATGGAGGACCTGCGCTGGCTGGGGGTCGAATGGGACGGCGAGCCGCTGTTCCAGTCGGCCCGGCTGCCGCTCTATCGCGCTGCGCTGGATCAACTGCGGGCAGCGGGCCTGGCCTATCCCTGCTTTTGCACCCGTGCACAGATCGCCGCCGAGATCGCCGCCAGCGCAAGTGCGCCGCACGGGCCGGATGGACCGATCTATCCCGGGACGTGCCGGTCGCTGAGCGATGCCGAGCGGGCGCGGCGGATCGGCGCTGGCGAGCCGCATGCCTGGCGGCTGGACATCGCCATGGCCGCGGCGCCGGCCGGGCCGCTGAGCTGGCATGATGAGGCGGCCGGCACGGTGGCGGCGACGCCGGAGATCCACGGCGATGTCGTGCTCGCGCGCAAGGACGCGCCGACCAGCTACCATCTCGCAGTCACCGTGGACGATGCGGCGCAGGGAATCACCGACGTTATTCGCGGCGAGGACCTGTTGGCGGCGACCCACCTCCATCGCCTGCTCCAGGCGCTGCTCGGCCTGCCGACGCCGCGCTACCATCACCATCGGCTGCTGACCGACGAGAAGGGCGAGCGCCTGGCAAAACGCGCGGGCGCGCCGGCGCTCGCCACGATGCGCGCCGAGGGGGTGGACGCGGCGGCGCTCTGCGCAAGACTGAGATGCAAACCTTCGCTGGCATGACGAGCTCTCTAACAAAAGCGTCATGCCAGCGAAGGCTGGCATCTCAGCAGAGTCGCGCTACCCTCGCCGCATGCGGCGAGGCGGCTGGACCTACATCATGACCAACAAGCCTGCCGGTGTCCTCTACATCGGAGTGACCGCCGACCTGGCCGCGAGGGTCGAACAGCACCGGCAAGGCCAGGGCACGGCCTTCTGCCGTCGCTATAACCTGACGCGGCTCGTCCATGCCGAAGAGCATGCTATGATCGAGGAAGCCATCGTGCGGGAGAAGGCGCTCAAGGCTTGGGATCGCACGTGGAAGCTCCGGTTGATCGAGGAGGCTAATCCGGAGTGGCGTGACCTGCTGGACGAGGGTGGCGCGCTGATCTCATGAGATGCCAGCCTGCGCTGGCATGACGTATTTTCGATAGTGGAACTATGCCAGCGCACCCCAAAGCAAGGGGTGTAATTCACCGCCTGTCGCGCTACATGGGGACCATGGGAAACACGCTCTTCTTGATCCTTATCGTCGCCGCCATGATCGCGACCGTCGTGGCGCTGGTGCGGGGGATCATCGCCTTCCTGCGGACCACCGAGGAGGATCTGAAGGGCGGCGGGCTCAACCAGTCGGGGCTCAAGCAGAACCGGATGATGCGGCAGCGCATCGCCTTTCAGGCGATTGCGGTGATCCTCGTGATCCTGCTGCTGATCATGAGCCGCGGCAGCTGACCTCCCCGCGATGGTTCGTCTCAACAGGATCTACACGCGGGGCGGCGACGCCGGCGAAACCGGGCTGGTGGATGGATCGCGCCTGCCCAAATATGCGCCGCGCATGGCCGCGATCGGCGATGTCGACGAGCTGAACTCTGCGATCGGCGTCGCGCTGACGCAGGCGCTGCCCGAAGAGGCTCGCGCCCAGCTCGGCCGTATCCAGAACGAGCTGTTCGACCTGGGCGCCGATTTCGCGACCCCCGGCCCCGATTTCGCACCGTCGGACATGACGTTGCGCATCGTCGGATCGCAGGTCGAGCGGCTCGAGCGCGAGATCGACGCGATGAACGAGGCGCTCGAACCGCTGCGCAGCTTCATCCTGCCGGGTGGGTCGCCCGCAGCGGCGGCGGTCCATCTCGCGCGTGCGACCTGTCGCAGGGCCGAGCGGTCGGCGGTGGCGGCGAACGCCGATGTCGGCCTCAATCCGGTCGGGCTCGCCTACATCAACCGGCTGTCCGACCATCTGTTCGTGCTCGCCCGCTACCTCAACCTGGGCGGCGAGGGCGACATCCTGTGGAAGCCCGGCGCCACCCGGACCTGAGGAGCCCGCCCCGCCTTTTTAGAGGATGCGGCGTTTAGGTTGAATCATCCGCTCATCCTGAGCAGCCACTGAGCTTGTCGAAGTGGCGTGTCGAAGGACGTCCTCCGATGCGAGCTTCGACAAGCTCAGCCCTTACTCTGGATGAGCGGGTCAATCTAATCGCAGCGTGTTCGGGCAGGCCGCTCGATCAGAACTTCACCTGCACACCCGCATAGAAGCGCCGGCCGAACGGATCGTAGACGTCGGCGGCCGTTGTCGTTCCGGTGATCGAGCCGAAAAACAGCCCATCTTCCAGTATCGGCGGCTTGCGGTCGAACAGGTTGTCGACACCCACGAAGAACTCGAACTGCTCCTTGTCGCCGGCGCGGGCGCGCAGCTGGACGTCGTGGTATAGGCGCGCCTTGATGTTGTTGTGCGACACCGCCCGCGCGGCCTGCTCCGGGGTCAGGCCGGCGCTGTTGATCAGGAAGTCGAGCGTGCCGGCCGGATCGAACTCGTCGACCGGCGTGTCGACCATCTTGCTGAGATAGGTGGTCGTCCAGTTTAGGCTGATCGGCCCGAAGCTGTAATTGATGGTGGCGTTGATCTTGTGCTTGAACACCTCGCCATATTCGAGATTGCCGAGGCCGCTCTCGACCGGCGCCGACGGGTCGGACTGGGTCTTGTACTTCAGGGTCCGCGTGTAGAGGATGTTCACCGCCAGCCGGTCGTCTGCCATCAGCCCCAGCCTGCGGTTATAGTTGAGGTTGAAGTCGATGCCGCGAGTGCGGAGGTTGGCGATGTTGATATTCTGCGCGTTCACGGTGGTGATGAAGCCGGTGTTCGGATCGCGGATGACGTTGTTGCAGAATTGCGCAAGGCCGGTCGTCAGGCACTCCTGGATCGAGGTCTGGCGCGGCACGATGCCGATGGCGTTCGACACCTTGATGTCGAAATAATCGGCCGTCAGGCTGAAGCCCGGCAACGCGCGCGGCGAGATCACCGCGCCCAGCGTCAGCGTCTTGCCCTTTTCCTCCTGCAGGTTCGGATTGCCGCCATCAAAGCCGTTGATGCCCTGCAGATCGGCCTGACCATATTGGAAGATGCCGGCGCGGGCGATCGCCGCGGCGACCGCCGGGATGTCGCGGCACGCCGCGGCGAAATCGCCGCCGCCGCTGGTTGCGGTGATGCCGTTGCAGGGGTCCTGCACGGTCGGGAAGGTCTCCGACGGCGCCGAGAACAGCTCACTGATGTTCGGCGCGCGGTTGGCGACGGCATAATTGCCGCGCAGCCGCAGCCCGTCGACCGGGGAATATTCGGCGCCGGCATTCCAGCTGAACACCTTGCCGATCGTCGAATAATCCGAATAGCGCACCGCGCCCTGCAGGCTGAGCGATCGGGCAAATGGCAGGTCCTTGAGCAGCGGGATGTCGACCTCGCCGAACAGCTCCTTCACATTATATTTGCCGATCGTGTCCGGAGTCAGGTTGCCCGAATTGAGGCCGGCATTGGTGAGCGGGTCCCAATTGTCGACGCTCTTCTCGCGGCGATATTCGGCGCCTACCGATACCTTCAGGTCGCCATAGGGCAGCGTTACGGCCGTGCCGGAAATATTCGCGGTGACGACCAGCTGGGTGTTCTTGACGTCGTCACTGCGCGGGACGGCGGAGCGCACATAGGCCGAGGCTTCGGGCGAGGCGCTGTTATAGCCGAACAGGTTGATCGGCACGCAGCCGGCTGCCCGCGCAGCGGGGTCGCGACACACGATTGCGCCGGTCGGATCGCGCACCGCATCGAGCGCGGCGGCATATTTGGTCAAGTCGACATCCTGGGTCTGCGTATGGTCTTTGAGTTGGCCATAGACCGCGGAAACCTCGTAGTTCCACTTGTCGGCGATATCGCCGCGGAAGCCGCCGGCGATGCGGAAGGTGTCGCGGCGGTTGGTGTTGCTGCGAGTGAATATCTCGGTCTGTCGGCGCGCGAAGCTGATCGAGGTGATGTCGTTGGTCGGATCGGCATCGCTGTTGCGGGCCGCGATCGCCGACGCGATCGACGCCGGGATGAACGGATTGTCGATGCCGTAGCCCAGCGGCAGGTCGGGCTGCGGGATGCCGGCGCCGGCGCCGAACGGCGCGGCCTCGATCTGGGATGACGACCGGGTATGGGCGTAGGTGCCTTCGATGAAGGCGGTGACATGATCGGTCAGCTCATATTTGGCCGATGCGGCGCCAAGATAGCGCTCCACCGGAGTCGAGATGCGGCGCGCCGAGTTGCGGTTATAGCCGTAGCCTACCGGGAAGCCCGTCACGACGCTGTTGTCGGGATTGAAGGTGAAGGTGTCGGTCGGGGTGCCTTCCGCGGTCGTCAGGATCTCGGGTGAATCACCGACCAGCACGAAGCGGCCCTGCTCGGCGAAGGAGCTGTAGGCCTCCGGGCCGCAGGTGAAGAGGCAGTCCTGCGCCGAGATTTTGCGCTTGCGCGAGAGCAGGCCGTAATCGCGGTCATAGGTGAAGTTGGCGATCACCGATCCGCGATCGTCGGATCCGAAGGACATGCCGCCGGTCAGGCTCGCCGAATATCGGCGATTGTCGCCACGTGACGTGAGCCCATATTGGCCGCGGGCGATCAGGCCATCGACCTTGTCCTTGAGGACGAAGTTGACGACGCCGGCGATGGCATCGGATCCGTAGACCGCGGAAGCGCCTCCGGTCACGACCTCGACCCGATCGACGAAGTCGGTCGGGATATTGTTGACGTCGACGATAGACGTGCCTGCTACGCCCGGCACGAAGCGACGGCCGTTGACGAGCACCAGCGTGCGCGCCGTGTCGAGGTTACGCAGGTTGATCGTCGAAATGCCGTTGCCGGTGGTGTTGAAGTTGCTGTTTGTCGTGCTGATGCCGGGGATGCCCGCCTGCGGCAGCTCCTGCACCAGATCCGAGACGTTGGTAACGCCCTGGGCCTGGATCTGGGGTGAGCCGACCACGGCGATCGGCGTGGCTGCCGCAAGCTCTGGCCGGGCGATCCGCGAACCCGTGACGATGATTACGTTTTCCGGGGGTATAGGCTCGGCTGCGGCTGCTGCGGGCGCGGGCGTCGCCTGGGCGTGGGCGGGCGCGGACAGCGCCGCGCTGATGGCGAGCGGCGCTGCTCCCGCGACCCAAATGGCGCAGCGCATCTTGCGGTTGATCTGGTTCACGTGAGTCCCTTTGCTTGGCGACCCGGAGGGGCATGCCTTGCGCCGGAGAAGGGGAGAGCCCTCGACTCAAGCCTTCGCTGACGCTCAAGAGAAACTCATCTGCCTCTGGAATGGCGGCGATCGGATAACAAAAGTTATTATTTACAGCAGTTTAGTCGCATTTTTTACCCGATCCGTCGTTGCGGGTGCGACGCAGTCCTGCGGATCGACATCGAGGGCTGACCTAAGCGCCAGGTCCGCCAGTTCGCAGGCGCGATGATCAACGCGGGCCGAGCGAAGCACATCATGCGAAGGCGTGAACTGCGCGACCTTATTTGTCGAAGCGTCAGCCGATGCCGGACCATGTTTAGGTTCGGACGGGGTCGATGTCCTCCCCTTCGCCCATTGGTCGGCGCCAAGAGGCGTTGTGTTGCCGGGGGCTGAAGTTTGACGAGCGTCTTGACCGCCCCTCCACCGGACGGGGCACCGTCTCCAGCGATGAGCTATAATAATCGGTAGTGGAGGTTCAGTTTACGGATATGTCACACCTGTTGCATAAACGCGACAACCTGAAGGCAACACGCGGCGTATATTAACTCATGCTTTACACTTAGATCAGGTTTCCCGCACATTTGCCGACATAGCTGAGGGAAATGGCGCAGCGTGCCAGCAGGCGACGTTTGCGAAGGTTGAGCATGAAACGGAATCTTCTCGCTCGCTCCAGAAAAGGGACTGGAAAGTGTACATGAAAATGAAGATCCTCGGCCGATTCGGGCTAGGTTGCAGCGCTGCTGCGCTAGCTATCGGCATCGCGCTGGCGGCTTCGCCGGCGGCAGCGCAAACGACACCCGCCGGTAAAGCCGCGGATGCGGAGGCCGACGACAGCCATCTCATTATCGTGACCGGCTCGCGGATCGCGCGTCCCCAGATAGAGTCGCCGGTCCCCGTCGCCGTCGTTTCCGCGGCCTCCATCGGGAATGTCGGCCACACGAATCTACTCGATGCTCTGCGTGATCTGCCGATCGTTGGCCAATCGCCGGGCACCTCGGCGTCGAATTTTGCGAGCTTCGGGCAGGGTGTGGCGGTCGTAAACCTCCGCAACCTCGGTTCCTCGCGAACGCTGGTGCTGATCAACGGTCGGCGCAGCGTCGGCGTGCCAGGCACCTCGGCGGTCGATCTCAACAACATCCCGACCGATCTCATCGAACGTGTCGAAGTCGTCACCGGCGGTGCCTCGGCGGTTTATGGTTCAGATGCCGTCGCCGGCGTCGTCAACATCCTCCTGAAGAACAATTTCACGGGCATCGACCTTCACGCTCAGGACATGATCTCGAGCCGCGGCGATGGCGAAACGCCGCTGTTCTCGGCATTGGCCGGTCAGGATTTTCTCGAGGGCAAGGGCCATATCACCGCCAATTTCACCTATACCAGGTCGAAAGCCGTCCCATCGCGCGCGCGAAGTTTTTCGCGGAATGATTCACCAACGCGCAGCCCCTATACGCCGCAGGGCTTGTTCTTCGATTCCCATGGGAACGGCTATACGTTCGATCCTGCCAATAACGTCATCCCGTTCACGGGAACGCCCGATCAGCTCTATAATCGCGCGTCCGAGCGGCTGTTGACCACGCCGGTCGAGCGCTACACCGGATCGGTTCTGGGCCATTACGACTTCAGTGACTCGATCCAACTTTATGGCGAGTTCACCTACAACAGGACAAAGGCGAGCGGTCATCTCGAGCCATTCGGGGCCGACGATCAGGGCACTCAGGGCCGGTCGGTATTCAATTTCGACGCATCGCCCTTTCCCGGCATCTCGTCGAACAACCCCTATGTGCCCGCGGCGATCGCTGCGGCGGTCGGCCCCGATGCCGCTCTCCATCCCGCCAAGCGGTCAAACGGGCTGTTCGATCGCAGCCCACACGACAAGCGCGACTATTATCGCGGCGTTATCGGCCTCAAGGGTGATATCGGCTCGACCTGGCACTATGACCTTTCCTACGAACACAGCCAGGTTCGCGACAATACGTTCAACGAAGCGATCCTGATGACCAATTATGGCGCTTCGCTGCAGGCGACGACGCTCAACGGTCAGATCGTCTGCGCCGATCCGGTGGCCCGCGCGGCGGGCTGCGTGCCTATCAACCCCTTCGGTCGCCAGACGTACACGCCGGCGCAGATCAAATGGCTGAGCACCTATACCGGCCAGGGCGTCACCGTCCCCGGCGCCACGCCAGGCGAGATGGTCATCGCGAACTTCCTGCAGAAAAGCTATCAGGACGTCGCCTCATTGAACGTCGATGGTTCGCCGTTCGACCTGCCCGGCGGGGCGCTTGGCGTCGCGATCGGCGGTGAATATCACCGTGAGAAGGTTTCGGCAGTCTACGATCCCTTCACCCGATCCGGCTACAGCTCGCAGCTACTGAACGGCAACGCGTTCGGCAGCTTTGATTCCAAGGAGTTGTATGGCGAAATCAGTGCACCGATCCTGGGCGGCATCCCGGCCATCCATAAGCTCGAGCTTAACGGTGCGGTGCGCTTTGCCGATTATTCGACCGTCGGCACGGTATGGTCCTATAAATATGGCGGCACCTACGCGCCGACCCCGGACCTCAACTTCCGGGCGACCTACGCCCGCGCCGTCCGCGCGCCGAACCTGGGTGAGCTCTATCGGCCGCAGGCCAGCACCGCGCAGCAGGTCGTCGACCCTTGCGACCAGCGTCAGGGTCTCGGTGAGAGCGCACCGACGGTTACGCTCCCGGCCGGCTGCTCCGCCATTCCGGGCATCTCCACCTACCTGGCGACGCATCCCAATTTCGCCTATACGCTCGCGCAAGCGCAGACGATTTTCGGCTTTACTGGCGGCAATCCCGGTCTGCGGGAGGAATCGACCGACACCCTGACCGTGGGCGGCACTTTCACGCCGCGGTTCCTGCGCAACTTCTTCCTGACGGCAGACTATTATTCGATCAAGGTGAAGAACGCCGTCGCGTCGATCAATCCGCAGACCGCGGTTGACCAGTGCTTCCAGACCGGATCGGCCAATTTTTGCGGTCTCGTCACCCGCAATGCCAATGGCTTCATCACCCAGGTCGATCAGCTCTACATCAACGCTGCGTCCTACAAGGTGGCGGGCATCGACGTCCAGGCGGGCTACAACTTCAAGACCCGCTTCTTCGGCGACGAGCAGCAGGTGTCTCTCGACTTCTACTACAACCACAAGTTCAAGCAGCAGCAGTTGGCGTTCGCGGGCGACGCGCTTCAGAATGAACTCGGCACGGCCGATACCTATAACAGCCAGCAGCTGGGCACAGGCTTCAAGGACCAGTTCACCTTCAATGCCGGTTATGTCATCGGCCCGGTCTCGCTACATTATCGCCTGAAATATATGGGACCCGTCACGGCGACTTCGGGTTCGTTCAAGATCCCGTCCTACACCTACCACGACCTCCAGGTTAATTTCGATGTCGCCGAAAAATTCGAATTCTACATCGGCGCCAACAACCTGCTCGACAAGCAGCCTCCGTTCATCCCGGGCGGCAACAGCCAATGGCCGGGCACGAACACCGTGGCGGACACCTATGATGTGCTGGGCCGGATGATCTATGCGGGCGTGCACGTGAAGTTCTGACGCCTGGATCAGTCATCCGATGAAAAATTGGGGCGCTTCCCTTGGGAAGCCCCCCTTCTCGTATGGCTAGCCGCCCATCGCCCCCGCCAGCGGCGCGGGATCGATCCGTGCGTCGCGCCATTTCATGCCCCAGTGGAGATGCGGGCCGGTCGCGCGGCCGGTCATGCCGATCGCGCCGAGCGGCTGGCCCTGCCGCACCGCCTGTCCCACCGTCACGTCGATCCGCGACAAATGGAGGAAGGCCGAGTTCAGGCCCATGCCATGATCGATCATCAGCAGATTGCCCTCCAGCGTGAAGGGCGCCGCCGCCGCCAGGATTACCACGCCGTCGGCTGGCGCGACGATCGGCGTTCCCGCCGGCCGGGCGACATCGACTCCCGAGTGGAACGCGCCGGGCTCGCCGGCATAGATGCGCTGTGATCCGAAGACGCCGCTGATCCGGCCTTTTGCAGGCCAGATGAAGCGCTGGCGCCAGCCGGTCGCACCGGTATCGAGCGCGCGCGCCGCGGCGATCTGCTCGAGCTCGATCTTGCGGCGAGCGAGGAACTCCGGGGTCGGCGTGGTGCCGCGCGGCAGAGTGGGCAGCGATTCGATCTGCCAGCTCCGCGGCGCGATCGTCAGGGTGCGGCGATGGATCGAGCCGTCGGCCAGCCGGGCCTCGAGCATGGCCGTAGCCGTCTGATCGCGATCGAAGGCGATCAGGAAGCGATTATCTGGCGCGAAGCCGATCGCCTTTCCATCGAGCAGCAGGGTGCGGGTGCCCGCAGGGGCCGTCCCGAGGGCCAGCCCGCCCTGGACCAACGCGCCCGACAGCCGGAAGTCGGCATTGTCGGTGACGGTCGGCGCCGGATAGGGCGCGGGTGGCGGTGGCGCAGCCGGGATGATGGCCGGGGTGCAGCCCGCCAGCAGCGATGCGATCAGCGCGGCGCCGAGGCCGCACCGCGCTGCGATCAAGCCTTCTGCTCCGCCTCGGTCGCTTCGGCCGCGCCGGCATAGGCTTCCTGCCGCGCCACGCTCCAGTAACGCAATTCGTCGAGCGGGATGGCAGCGCCCGATATCGCGCACAGGACATGATCGCCCGGCACCAATACGCTAAACCCGTTGGCGGCATAATCGAGCTTGGCGAGGCGGCCCGCGTTCATCAGCATCTTCGGCTCCTTCGCAACATATATGGGATCGGCCACGCCATCCTAGAAGAGGTCCTGCTGGCGCAACGCCGCCGCTTCCCGGTCCTTCGGCTTCGCATAAGACGGCTTGCCGCCATTCTCAACCCGCGCATCGATTGCGCCGTCGGCAAAATGGAGGGTGAGCAGGCCCGCGGTCTTCGCCGCTTCAGCCTCGGTCAGCACGCCGCCACCGCGTTTCTCGACGCGGACATAGCCGCGCTTGAGCGGCTTGTCGGGATGGAGCTGCTCGGCGATCCGCCACAGCCGGTCGAGCGTGGCATGGGCCTCGGAGAGCTTCGCTTTGATCGGCCGATCGCTGAGCCGGACCGACTCCAGCCTTTCCTGCGCGCGCTCGATCTTGCGGTCGAGCAGCGCCGGCCGCAATGCCCCGGCGGCATGAGCCAGATCACCGCGCGCCACGGCAAGGCGCCGGTCCAGCGCGCGCGGCAGCCGGTCGGCGATGTCGTCGAGCCGCTGTTGCTGGCCCGCGAACAGGCTGTCGAGCGCGGGAAAGCGATCGGCCACCGCCGCGAAGCGCTCGGCGGCCCGCTCGCGGTAACGCAGCGCCAGCCGCTCGGCGCGCGCGCCCAGTTCGCGAACATGGTGGGCCAGGTCGGCGCGCACCGGCACCGCCATCTCGGCGGCGGCGGTGGGGGTCGGCGCGCGCCGGTCGGCGGCGAAGTCGGCGAGGGTGGTGTCGGTCTCATGCCCGACCGCGGAGATCACCGGGATCGGCGATTCGGCGATTGCGCGAACCACCTCTTCCTCGTTGAACGCCCAGAGATCCTCGATCGAGCCGCCGCCGCGTCCGACGATCAGAAGGTCGGGGCGGGGAACCGGGCCGAGTTCGCCCAGCGCCCCGAAGCCGCGCACCGCGCAGGCGATCTGATGCGCCGCGGTTTCGCCCTGAACCGCGACCGGCCAGAGGATGACATGGGTGGGGCAACGGTCCTCGAGCCGGTGGAGGATGTCGCGGATCACCGCGCCGGTGGGGGAGGTCACTACCCCGATCACCCGCGGCATGAACGGCAGCGACCGCTTGCGCTCGTCGCTGAACAGGCCCTCGGCGGCGAGCATGCGGCGGCGCTGGTCGAGCAGCGCCATCAGCGCGCCCTGGCCGGCGAGCTCCATCCGGTCGATCACGATCTGATATTTGGAGCGGCCGGGATAGGTGGTCAGCTTGCCGGTCGCGATCACCTCGATACCGTCCTCGGGGCGGAAGCGCATCGCCGCGGCCTGACCCTTCCAGATCACCCCGTCGATGCAGGCGCGCTCGTCCTTGAGCGACAGGTAGCAATGGCCCGAGCTGTGCCGCTTGAATCCTGAAATCTCGCCGCGCACGCGGACATGGCCGAAGGCATCCTCGACCTGCCGCTTGAGTGCTCCGGATAATTCGGAGACGCTGAGCGCGGGTGCGTTGTCGCCCGGCTGCTCCTCGGCTAACAGGCGGGGCCCGTCGCTTGGGGCCTCACCGGGGAGAAGTTCGTTCATGATCGTCCTGCTGCTGGGATCGGGTGGCCGCGAACATGCGCTGGCATGGAAGCTCGCGCAATCCGAACGCCTTACCAAGCTCTACGCCGCGCCCGGCAATCCCGGCATAGCCCAGTGTGCCGAGTGCGTCGATCTTGATCCGACCCATATCGATTCGGTGCTGGCGTTTGCGCGTGACGAGAATGTCGGGCTGGTGGTGATCGGGCCGGAGGCGCCGCTGGTCGCCGGGCTCGCCGACCTGCTCCGCGAGAATGGCATATTGACGTTCGGGCCCAGCAAGGCGGCAGCCCAACTGGAGGGTTCGAAGGGCTTCACCAAGGATCTGTGCCGGCGCGAGCATATCCCGACGGCAGCCTATGGCCGCTTCAACAACGCCGGCTCGGCCAAGTCGGCGCTCGACAGCTTTGGCCTGCCGGTGGTGATCAAGGCCGATGGGCTTGCTGCGGGCAAGGGCGTGGTGATCGCCGAGAGCCGCCACCAGGCCGAGGAAGCGATCGACGACATGTTCGGCGGCAGCTTCGGGATTGCCGGCGCGGAGGTGGTGGTCGAGGAGTTTCTCACCGGCGAGGAGGCGAGCTTCTTCGCGCTGACCGATGGCACCGCGGTGGTGCCGTTCGGCTCGGCGCAGGATCACAAACGCGTCGGCGACGGCGATGTCGGACCCAACACCGGGGGCATGGGCGCCTATAGCCCGGCGCCGGTGCTGACGCCGGAACTCGAGGCGCAGGCCATGCGGGAGATCGTCGAGCCTACCGTGCGCGCAATGGCGGCGATGGGGACGCCCTATTCAGGCGTGCTCTATGCAGGGCTGATGCTGACCGAGAGCGGCCCGAAGCTGATCGAATATAACGCGCGCTTCGGTGATCCGGAGTGCCAGGTGCTGATGCTGCGTCTCGAAGACGACCTGATCACGCTGATGCTCGCCGTGGCCGAGGGCCGGCTGGCGGAACTGCCCCGGCCCAGCCTCTCGCGCAACAGCGCGCTGACCGTGGTGATGGCGGCGAAGGGCTATCCAGGCACGCCGGCCAAGGGTGGCGCGATCCGCAACATCGTCGAGGCCGAGGCCAAGGGGGCCAAGGTCTTCCATGCCGGCACGGCCGAGGGGCCGGCGGGGCTCGTCGCCAATGGGGGGCGGGTGCTCAACATCACTGCGCTGGGCAAGGATATCGGCGAGGCACGCGATATGGCCTATGCTGCGGTCGATGCGCTCGATTTCCCGAGCGGATTCTGCCGACGCGACATCGGCTGGCGGGAATTGGCACGGCAGCGGAACGCTTGAAGCATTCCTGCATTGGATAAGAAGATCAGAGTAAGAAGGACGGGGAATGTCGAACACCACCCTCATCATCGCCGCCATCGTCGCGATCCTCGCCGTCGTCGGGCTGTTCCTGCTGGTTCGCAAGCCAACCCAGCGCGTGTCGCTGTCGGAAAGCCCGCCGCTACAACGTGCGGCGCCTGCGACCCCGGCGCCGAGGACCGAAGGTCATGGGCTCACCGACAGTGCCGCCGCCGCGGTGCTCGACATCTCGGGGCAGATGATCGGCATCGATGCCCATCCCGATCTGCCGGCCGACGACCTCACCCGGATCAAGGGGCTGGGGCCGAAAGCCCAAGCGGTGCTGAACGGCATCGGCATCCGCAACTATGCCCAGCTCGCAGACCTCGACCCCGCCCAGGCGGCCGAGGTCGATGCCCGGCTCGGCGCCTTCAAGGGCCGCATCTTCCGCGACCGCTGGATCGACCAGGCGCGCTATCTGGAAAATGACGACAAAGTCGGCTTCGAGGCGGAGTTCGGAAAGCTGGGATAAGCAAAAGATAAGCCCCTCCCTCGGAGGGAGGGGCAAGATATCACCCCATCCCCTCCAGCGCGGCGAACCTTTTCACCGCCGCCGCCGGTCCGTCCGGATCGTTCCATACCGCACCCGACACCGCCAGGAAGTCGGCCCCCGCCGCGATCAGCGGTGGAGCGTTGTCGGGGGTAATGCCGCCAATGGCGACGCAGGGCAGCTCGAACAGCGTCGCCCACCAGCCCAGGATCGAGAGTTCCGGCCGGTGCTCGGTTTCCTTGGTGGTCGTGGGATAGAAGGCGCCGAAGGCGACATAGTCGGCCCCCGCCTCACCGGCCTCCATCGCGAGATGGCGGCTGTCATGGCAGGTGACGCCGATCTGCGCATCGGGGCCCAGCACCTGCCGCGCTTCGCGCGGATCGCCGTCGTCCTGGCCGAGATGGACGCCATCGGCGCCGAGCCGCTTCGCGAGGCCGATCGAGTCGTTGACGATGAACGCCACCTCGCGCGCCGCGCAGACCGCCTGGAGCGGGCCGGCGAGTTCGGCGATGCGGTGATCGTCGATGCCCTTGAGGCGCAGCTGGAATGCGGCCACCGGGCCTGCATCGAGCGTGGCGGCCAGCGTCTCGGCGAAGACCGCGTCGATCGCGGGCGGCGAGATCAGGTAGAGCCTGCACGCACCGCGGCGCTCGTCGCGCTCGAAGCGGTCGGCGAAATGGGGATCGAGCGAGAGGGACTCGCTGTCGTCATCGAAATCATCGTTCATGCGAGCCCTCTAGACTAATATCTGCGTTGACCGCCACATGATCCGGATCGGCTGTTCTGGCTGGAACTATCGCCACTGGCGCGGCCGCTTCTATCCCGAGGGTCTGCCGGCCAAGCGCTGGTATGCGCATTATGCCGCGCAGTTCGACACGGTCGAGATCAACAACAGCTTCTACCGGCTGCCCAAGCCCGAAACCTTCGCCGCCTGGGCCGACGCGGCGCCGCCCGGCTTCTGCTATGCGGTCAAGGCGCCCCGCTTCATCACCCACATGCGCAAGCTCAAGGATGCCGGCGAATCGGCCGCGCGCTTTGTCGATCATGCCCGTCATCTCGGGCATGCGCTGGGTCCGATTCTCTACCAGCTGCCGCCGCGCTGGCACGCTAATGCCGATCGGCTGGCGGAATTCCTCGCGCTGCTGCCGCGCGATCTCTCGCACGTCTTCGAGTTTCGCGATCGGAGCTGGATGACCGAAGAGATATTGGCGCTGCTCGATGCGGCGGGCGCGGGCTTTTGCGTGCACGACTTTCCGGGGCTGGAGACGCAGCGCTGGGTATCGGGCAAGCTCGCTTATGTGCGCTTCCACGGGACGGGCGGCAAATATGTCGGGCGCTATGATGCGGCCGCCCTGGAGGACTGGGCCGGCTGGATGCGTGCGCAGGAGGCCAAAGGCTGTGCCGTGTGGGCCTATTTCAACAACGACATCGATGCACATGCCATCGCGGATGCGCTGGCGTTGATGGCGCTGGTGAACGGAATCACCGTTTGACATCACCGCAGCGGATCGGATCTTTAATGCTCCGCCGTCATTCCCGCGAAAGCGGGAATCCATGGACGGCGGAGCATTCAATCATTGAGCGGCCGCTTCCGTGGATTCCCGCTTTCGCGAGAATGACGGATGTTGGGGCTTGCTTCGGTCGCTGAGAGCCTCAGCCGGCCTTCTTCGTCGACGCAGTATAAATCTCGTCGATCGCGCCGCCGAGCGACGCATCGAACTCCGCGTCGGTCATCTGGTGGCGCAGGTCCTCGAGCAGCGCGCGGCTGAAGCTGGCGATGATGCCGCGGTTCTTGGCAAGCTCCCGACAGGCTTCGGGACGCGCATAGCCGCCCGACAGCGCGACGACGCGCAGCACGCGGGGATGGTCGACCAGCGGATCGAACAGGCCGGGCTTGGCCGGCAGCGACAGCTTCAGCATCACCTTGTCGTCGCCCGGCAGCGCGTCGAGCGCCTTGAGCAGCTCTTCCAGCAGGATCTGGTCGGCCTCGGCGCGCTCCGGGCTCTTGATGTTCTGTTCGGGCTCGAGCATCGGCATCAGCCCGGCGGCGAGCACCTGCCGGCCGATCTCGAACTGCTGCTTGACGATCGCGGCGATGCCCTCGCGGTTGGCGAGGTTGATGACCGAGCGCTCCTTGGTGCCGAACACGCCGAGCTTCCTGGAGCGGCTGAGCAGCGCGTCGAGCTCGGGCATCGGCTTCATCAGCTGGACGCCGTTCTTCTCGTCCTCGAGTCCCTTGTCGATCTTGATGAAGGGGACGACGCCGCGCTCGATCAGCGCCTGCGGCACCGGCTTGCCGCCGGCCTGTCCGTCCATCGTCCGCTCGAACAGGATCGCGCCGATCACCTTGTCGCCGGTAAAGGCGGGCGAGGTGATGATGCGGGCGCGCATCTGGTGGATCAGGCCGTACATTTCCTCTTCACCCGACCAGGCGCCCTCCTCGATGCCATAGCCCTTGAGTGCCTTGGGCGTCGAACCGCCGCTCTGGTCGAGCGCCGCGATGAAACCCTGGCCGGCGGCGATCTTCTTCATCATGTCCTGATCGATCATATGCGTAAAACTCCTGTTTCCCTGGTGATGCGCCCCCCGGCGCCGTTCATCTCTCCTGCCCAGTGTTCAGCGTTCGAGCGCTTTCACTCCCGGCAATTCGCGGCCTTCCATCCATTCGAGGAAGGCGCCGCCCGCCGTCGACACGAAGCTGAAATCCTGTGCCACGCCAGCATGGTTGAGCGCCGCGACGGTATCGCCGCCGCCCGCTACCGACACCAGCGATCCACCCTTGGTCAGCGCCGCCGCCGTCCTGGCGAGCGCGACCGTCGCAGTGTCGAACGGGGGGATCTCGAACGCGCCCATCGGGCCGTTCCACACCAGGGTTTTGCACGTCTTCAGCGCATCACCGAGCGCTTCGACCGCGGCCGGGCCGACATCGAGGATCATCTCGTCCGGGGCGACCTCGTGGACATTGACCGTGCGGGTCGGCGGGTTCGCCTTGAACTCCTTCGCCACCACCACGTCATAGGGCAGGTGGACGGTGCAGTCGGCCTTGTCGGCGGCCTCGAGGATCTCGAGCACAGTGTCCTTCAGGTCATGCTCGCACAGCGACTTGCCGACATCGACGCCGCGCGCTGCCAGGAAGGTGTTGGCCATGCCGCCGCCGATGATCAGGTGATCGACCCGCGCGACGAGATGCTTGAGAACGTCCAGCTTGGTCGACACCTTGGCGCCGCCGACCACCGCCGCGACCGGGTGCTCGGGATTGCCGAGCGCCTTTTCGAGCGCCTCGAGCTCGGCCTGCATCGAGCGGCCGGCATAGGCCGGCAGCAGATGGGCCACCGCCTCGGTAGAGACATGGGCGCGGTGCGCAGCCGAGAAGGCGTCGTTGACATAGAGGTCGCCGAGCTTCGCCATCGCCGTGGCGAGCTCGGGATCGTTCTTTTCCTCGCCCTTGTGAAAACGGGTGTTCTCGAGCAGTGCAATGGTGCCGGGTTCAAGCTGGGCGACCGCCGCCTCGGCCTGTTCGCCGCAGCAGTCGCCGATGAAGCGCACGTCGCGGCCGAGGACGGCGCGGAAGGCGTTGGTAACGAGCGCCAGGCTCATATCCGGATTACGCTCGCCCTTGGGCCGGCCGAAATGGGCGAGCACCAGCACGATCGCGCCCTTGTCCGCCAGTTCGGCGACGGTGGGGGCGGCCGAGCGAAGGCGGGTGTCGTCGGTGACGCGGCCGTCCTCCATCGGTACGTTCAGGTCCTCGCGGACCAGCACGCGCTTGCCGCGCACATCGCCTATGTCGTCGAGCGTCCTGAAAGCCATTGTACCGTCCCATCATTGATATGTTCGATTGCGGCAAAGCGCGAAACCCTGTCGCCCAGCGCGATGTCGCCGCCCTCGATCACCCGCGCGGTGCGCCCGCCGCGCCACTCCGGCATCAGTGCGAGCAGCAGCCCGTCGGCGACATCATCCATCCGTCGGCACGGATCACACTCGCCGGTGATCTCGACCAGCACCGCGCCGATCCGCAGCAGCGTGCCCGGCTCGCGCGGCAGCTCGATGCCCTCCACCAGCAGGTTGGCGCGCCGCTGTTCCCAGGATACCGGCTGGCCCAGCTCGGTCAGTGCCGCCGTCCAGTCCTCGGCGGCCATGATCGTGACCTGCCGCCGGTTGATCTTGCCGGCCCGCATCGCGCCGCGAAAATCGCCGGCGATTCCGGTGTCGACGCCGACCGCCACATGATCGAGCGTCTCCATCTCGCCGCGCGGACGATCCTTGCGGGCGATGCCGATCAGCCGGCCTGTCATCAGCGCCGATTCCATCCGGTCGCCGTCACTCCAGCGAAAGCTGGAGTCTCGTGAGGTGAAGGCGCCCCTTCATCTCCTGAGATGCCAGCCTTCGCTGGCATGACGGCAAAAGCGCTCAGGTCCACTTACAGCAGTTTGGCGATCGCGCCGGCGGTGTCGACCATGCGGTTCGAGAAGCCCCACTCATTGTCGTACCAGCTCAGCACGCGGACGAGCTTGCCGTCGATCACCGCTGTCTCGAGGCTGTCGATCGTCGACGAATGCGCGTCGTGATTGAAGTCGATCGAAACCAGCGGCTCGTCGGTATAGCCGAGCACGCCCTTGAGCGGGCCGTCAGCCGCCGCCGCCTTGAGCAGCGCGTTGACCTCTTCCCGGGTGGTGTCGCGCTTCGGCGTGAAGGTCAGGTCGACGACCGACACGTTCGGGGTCGGGACCCGGATCGCCGAGCCGTCGAGCTTGCCCTTGAGCTCGGGCAGCACCTCGCCGACCGCGCGCGCGGCGCCGGTGGTGGTCGGGATCATCGACATCGCGGCGGCGCGGGCGCGGCGCGGATCCTCATGGATCTGATCGAGGATCTTCTGGTCGTTGGTATAGGCGTGGATCGTGGTCATCAGGCCGCGCTCGATGCCGATCGCATCGTTCAACACCTTGGCGAAAGGCGCGAGGCAGTTGGTGGTGCAGGAGGCGTTCGAGACGATGATGTGATCGGCGGTCAGCTTGTCATGGTTGACGCCGAACACGACGGTCAGGTCGACCTCCTTGCCGGGCGCCGAGATCAGGACGCGCTTGGCGCCTGCATCGATATGCGCCTGGCCGCCCTTGCGATTGGTGAAGAAGCCGGTGCACTCGAGCGCGATGTCGACGCCCTGCTCAGCGTGCGGCAGCTTGGCCGGGTCGCGCTCGGCGGTCACGTGGATGCGCTTGCCGTTGATGATCAGGTCATTGCCGTCGACTTCGACGGAACCGCTGAAGGCGCCATGAACCGAGTCACGCTTGAACAGCAGGGCGTTCGCTTTTGCATCGGCGAGATCGTTGATCGAGACCAGCTCGAGATCATGATCCGTCCGTTCGAGAATGGCGCGCGCGACATTGCGCCCGATGCGCCCGAACCCGTTGATCGCAACCTTTACCGCCATGCCAAAATACTCCTTCTTAGTTTGCGAGCGCCCCGAGGATCTGCGGAGCGAGCTTGTCGGCCGTCAGGCCGAAATGATCGTAGAGCGCCTTCACCGGCGCCGACGCGCCGAAGCTGTCGAGGCCGAAGCGCAGGCCCTTGCGGCCGACATAGCGCTCCCACCCGATGGTTGTTCCGGCTTCGATCGACACCAGCAGAACGCCGTCGGGCAGGATCTCGTCGCGGTAGCTTTCGGGCTGGGCGTCGAAGCGCTCCCAGCTCGGCATCGAGACGACATCGGCGCCATGGCCGGCTTCCTCAAGCTTCTTCGCGGTCGCCAGCGCTATCTCCACTTCGGAGCCGCTGGCGATCAGCACTGCCTTGCGCGGGGCCTCCGCGGCCTTCAGGCGATAAGCGCCCCTGGCCGAAAAATTCTCGCTGATGTCGGTGCGCAGCTGGGGCAATCCTTCGCGCGACAAGGCGAGCAGCGATGGGCCATCGGCCTTTTCGAGGCTCAGCGCCCAGCACTCGGCGGTTTCGATCACGTCGCACGGCCGATAGACGTCCAGGTTCGGCATCACACGCAGACTCATCAGATGCTCGATCGGCTGGTGGGTCGGGCCGTCCTCGCCCAGGCCGATCGAATCATGGGTCATGACATAGACGACACGCTGCTGCTGGAGCGCCGACAGCCGGATCGCGCCGCGGCAATAATCGGAGAAGACCAGGAAGGTGCCGCCATAGGGAATGACGCCGCCGTGCAGCGCCATGCCGTTCATGGCGCAGGCCATGCCGAACTCGCGGATGCCATAATAGACGTAGCGGCCGGCATAGTCGCTCGCGGTCAGCGGTTCCTGGCCCTTGGTCTTGGTGTTGTTCGATCCGGTCAGGTCGGCCGAGCCGCCGATCGTCTCGGGCAGCTGCTGGTTGATCGGCGCCAGCACCATCTCCGACGCCTTCCGGGTCGCCACCTTCTGGGGGTTGGCGATCAGGTCCTGGAGATAGGGCTGGAGCGAGAAATTCTCGGGCAGCTTGCCGGCGATGCGGCGCTCGAACTCGGCGCGGTTGTTCGAGGCGACGAGCCGTGCTTCCCAGCCGCTGCGCGCCGCGGCGCCGCGTTGGCCGGCTTCGAGCCAGGCGGCCCTGATGTCCTCGGGAATGACGAACGGCTCAGCGCTCCAGCCGAGCTCGGCGCGTGTGGCGGCGACTTCGTCGGTGCCGAGCGCTGCGCCATGGGTAGCCGAGGTGCCCTGCTTGTTCGGCGCGCCATAGCCGATGATCGTCGTGCAGCGGACGATCGACGGGCGCGGATCGAACTTGGCTGCCTCGAGCGCGGCGTTGATGCTATCCGGATCATGGCCGTCGCAGCTGACGGTGTGCCAGCCGGTCGCGGCATAGCGGGCGAGAACGTCTTCCGACGAGCTGAGCGAAACGGCACCGTCGATGGTGATTCGGTTGTCGTCCCACAGCACGATCATGCGGCCAAGCTTCAGATGCCCCGCGAGTCCGATCGCCTCATGATTGATGCCTTCCATCAGGCAGCCATCGCCGGCCACCACCCAGGTGCGGTGATCGACAAGCTCGTCGCCGAACACGGCATTCAGGTGCCGCTCGGCGATCGCCATGCCGACTGCGGTGGCGAGGCCCGAGCCGAGCGGGCCCGTGGTCGCCTCGACTCCCGACAGTTCGAAATTCTCGGGATGCCCTGCGCACGGGCTGTTCAACTGGCGGAAATTGGCGATATCCTCCATCGTCGGCCGCGCATAGCCGGTCAGGTGCAGCAACGAGTAGATCAGCATCGAGCCATGACCGGCCGACAGCACGAAGCGATCGCGGTCGGCCCATTTGGGCTGCGACGGATCGAACTTCAGGTGCTTGGTGAACAGTTCGGTGGCGACGTCGGCCATACCCATCGGCATGCCCGGATGCCCCGAGTTCGCAGCCTGCACGGCATCCATCGACAGCGCGCGAATGGCATTGGCGAGCTGCTTCGATGCAATCGTCATGAAATAACCTTCTGCAGACCGGCGGGATCGACGAACAGGCGGATTTGCTGCTCGCGCGGACCCTTTGTCGTGCTGAGACGCTATCGTCAACTCCAGGGTCGGTTTCAGCAAAGCCTCCGGGTGAGCTGACCGATCACAACGCCGCGCTTGCGGGCCGTAACGAGGCTGCTATTCCTCCAAATCCATGACTGACCGCCGTCTCATCCTTGCCCTTGGCCGCCTCGAACGCGCGCTTGCCCGCGTCGAGGCGGGAATCGAGGCCGCTGCGCCATCGCTCTCTTCGGCGCAGCCCTTCGGGCATGACGAGAGCGAGGCGCTGTTCCGCCTTGCCGAGCGCCACCGTACGCTGCGCGAGGCAACCGAATCGGCGATCGAGCGGATCGACCGGATGCTGGGAGCGAACTGATGGCCGATGTCGAGGTCACGGTCTCCGGACGCCGCTACAAGCTGAGCTGCCGTGATGGCGAGGAGGATCATCTTCGCGCACTGGTCCGGATGGTCGACCTCAAGGCCGAGGAGATCACCGGCGCGCTCGGCGAGATGACGGAGACCCGGACGCTGCTGCTTTCCGCGCTCCTGATCGCTGACGAGCTCAACGATCTGCGGGGCGCAGCGGCGGTTGCGCGCAATGAGCCGCCGGCCGATGTCGAACCCGATCCCGCTTATGCGGTGGCGATCGAACGGATCGCCGAGCGGGTCGAACGGCTGGCGTCGCAGCTCGAGCGGCCGGGGGAGTAGCAATAGCCGTCCCTCCTTTCCGGAGACGCGCTACCGCATATGGAAAAGCCCGGAGAGAAGAGGGCGCTCTATTCCGGAACATCGTCTTCCCGGACTTGATCCGGGATCTCGCTTTTTTCTTTCGTCGGCCGGGCAAAGGCAGCGGGATCGCGGATCAAGTCCGCGATGACGAGAATTTTGCAAGCCTGAAGCCAAATCTGAGCGCCTTTCCGTTGAAAGGAGGGGATTAACATCCATGACCTTGAGCTCCGCCGTCCCGCGTCCTACATAGGGTGTGGCGGGTACTGCCCGGCACGAGCTGCGCGAACATCCCTGAGGCGATTCAATTCCTATGGGGGCTGTCTCTGTCCGGACCCTGGTCCGATGCATATGGCTCCCACCTGATGCTTTCGGCGTCAGAGGATATTCCAGAAACGACCATGGCGGTCCCGCCACCCCATGGAGCGAGCCGGCCCGATGATTGAGCTGTCCAAGCCGGCGCAGCGGGCCGAATTGCGCGCTGCGCGCGACGGATTCGTGCTCGACCTCACAGGCGAGCAGCGCGCACGGCTCGAGGCACGCGCCGCGGCGAATCTCATGCCGCTCATAGAAAAGGCCAGGTGCGTCGCCTTCTATCATGGCTTGGGCGGCGAACTCGGCTGCGGCCCCGCGATCACTGCCGCCGCGGCACGGGGCATCGCCGTCGCGCTGCCACATGTGGCAGGCCGCCACCAAGCCATGCGCTTTCTCTCATGGGCGCCAGGCAACCCGCTCGAAACCGGCTGGCGCGGGCTGCAGCAGCCGCTCGGCGATACGCCCGAACTCATCCCGGACGTCATCGTCACCCCGCTGCTCGGTTTCGACTCGACCCTGGCGCGACTCGGCCAGGGCGCGGGCTTTTACGATCGCGCCTTCGCCGAACGGCCTGTCGCGGCGAAGATCGGTTTCGGCTGGTCGATCCAGCGCGTTCCGGTCATAGCGTGCGATCCTTGGGACGTACGGCTGGACGCCGTCGTCACCGAAGCAGGCACGATCGGCAAAGGCGAGCAGCGATGACCCAACCCAGCTGGCGCAAGCCGTTCGGCATCTTTTTGATCTTGCTCATCATATTCGTCTGGGCGGTGATCGTGGCAAGCGCTTCGCCATGGATCGGGCAGCAGCATATGCTCGTGCAGGCGGCAATCTACATCGTCGCGGGCGTCATATGGATCCTGCCGCTCAAGCCGCTGCTGGCGTGGATGGAGACCGGCCGCTGGCGCCCCTGACTGCGTAGAAACACGTGTGCATTAACCGGATGTATCGAATCTCACGATATCTCCACGCACTGAGATTAGGGGTGTGACGGTGCGCGAAGAACGAATAGCCGCGAAATCAGCAGAACGCGATGAATGGCGCAGGCTGTACGACATGATCGGCAAGTTGCTGTTCGATCATGGGCTCGAGCCGTCTCCGGCCAATTTCGACCTGTGCCATCGCTATCTGTCGGGCCGCGACGGCGAGCTCAACGCGATGATCGACCGCGCCATCGCCAAGGACGGCAACCTCAGCGAAGCCGTCACTGCGGCGATCTCGGCCAAGCTCGACTCGGGGCTGTCGACCGACGAACTCTCGCGCATCGCCGTCGATGCGCAGGGCTATCTGGAGCAGATGTCGGCCATCCTCGCCCGCTCGGGCGACGACGCCCGCGACTATGGGGTTGCGCTCGAGAACGAGGCGGCTGGGCTGGTGAAGAGCAAGTCCCCGGTCGTGTCGGTGGAAACGCTGGTCGAGTTGACCCGCTCTATGATCGACAAGGCGCAGGCCGCCGAAGAGGATCTGCGCCGTACCGAGATGCAGATGAGCGCGATGCGCAAGGACCTGGCCGTTGCGCATCACAAGGCGAACAGCGATCCGCTCACCGGCCTGCCGAACCGGCGCGCGCTCGACCATCATCTGCGCAGCGCCTTCGAAAACGCCCGGCGCGCCGATTCGCCGCTGGCGCTGGCGATCTGCGACATCGACCACTTCAAGATCTTCAACGACACCCATGGCCACCAGATCGGCGACGAGGTGATCAAGTTCGTCGGATCGTCGCTCGGCCGCTCGGCCAATGGCGACATCTTCGTCGCGCGTTATGGCGGCGAGGAATTCGTGATGGTGTTCGAGCGCGGCGCCGCCGCCCAGTCGATGGCGATCCTCGACAAGGTCCGCGCCGCGATCGCCGCGCGCGAGCTCAAGGTCACGCACACCGGTCAGTCGTTGGGGAGGCTGAGCTTCTCCGGCGGGGTTGCCACGCTCGACGCCAAGGATTCCCCGGGCTCGATCCTCAAGCGCGCCGACGCCGCGCTGTACAAGGCCAAGCAGGACGGCCGCAACCGCATCAACGCGGCCGAGTAATCCGCGCCTTTCCATGAAGTACGTCAGTCCGGCGGAGGCCGGAATCTCGTTCGAGCTTCGCGACCTTCAGTCCGTCCGTGCCGCCTGAGATGCCGGCCTCCGCCGGCATGACGTTCAGACCGACCTGATGCCTACCGTTGGCGCTCGCCGCCTCGTTCCTCTATGGGCAAGGCTACTTAGTTTGCGAGAGCCTCGATGTCCGGTGCCGTTTCCTTCCGTTCGATCCACAGCCATGGCCTGGTGCGTCTCGGGGCCGGCACTCCGTTGGCGAGCGCGGGCGACGTCGCCGCCAATGCGGCCGGGATCATTGCGCTGGCGCGGCAGGCGGATGGCGAAGGGGTCGACCTGCTGGTCCTGCCGGAACTCGCTCTGTCTTCCTATGCGATCGACGATCTCCATCTCCAGGATGCGCTGCTCGACCGGGTCGAGGCCGAACTTGCCGGGATCATCGCGGCCAGCGCCGATCTGGCGCCGGTGCTGCTGGTCGGCGCGCCGATCCGGCGCAACGGCCGGCTGTATAACTGCGCGGTGGTGGTCTCGCGCGGGCGGATCCTGGGGGTGGTGCCCAAGAGCTTCCTGCCCAATTACCGCGAATATTACGAGAAGCGCTGGTTCGCGCCGGGCTATGGGCTGCACGGCCTCGACATCGCCCTGTGCGGCCGGACCGTGCCCTTCGGCCCCGACCTGATCTTCGCCGCCGACGACCTCGCCGACTTCGTCTTCCATGTCGAGATCTGCGAGGATTATTGGGCGCCGCTGCCGCCATCCACCCAGGGGGCGATGGCCGGGGCGCTGATCCTGTGCAACCTGTCGGCCTCGAACATCATCATCGGCAAGGCCCGCGACCGGGCAGTGCTCGCCGCGTCGCAATCGATGCGCGCCATCGCCGCCTATTGCTACTCGGCCAGCGGGCCCGGCGAGAGCACCACCGACCTGGCCTGGGACGGCCAGGCGATGATCCACGAAATGGGGGTGATGCTGGCCGAATCAAGCCGCTTCGGCGACGATCCGGAGTTGATCATGGCCGATGTGGACGTGTCCCGCCTGCGCCTCGAGCGGCTGCGGATGGGGACGTTCAACGACTGCGCCACCGCCAGCGGCCATCCCGAGACGCGCTTTCGCCGCGTCGCCTTCACCCACCAGCCGAGCTTCGCGGATATCGGGCTCAAGCGGCAGGTGGCCCGCTTCCCGTTCGTGCCCGCCGATCCGCTGCAGCTCGACGCCGACTGCTACGAGGCGTTCAACATCCAGGTCGAGGGGCTGGCCAAGCGCTTCACCTCCACTTCGGGCAGCACGATGGTGATCGGCGTCTCGGGCGGGCTCGACTCGACCCACGCGCTGATCGTCGCGGCCAAGGCATGCGACCGCCTCGGCCTGCCGCGTACGGCGATCCTCGGTTATACCATGCCCGGCTTCGCGACCGGCGACGCGACCAAGTCCAATGCCTGGGCGCTGATGCGGGCGCTCGGCATCACCGCGGCCGAGATCGACATCCGCCCGGCCGCCCGGCAGATGCTGGCGGACATGGACCACCCCTTCGCCAGGGGCGAGCCGGTCTACGACATCGCCTTCGAGAATGTTCAGGCCGGCTTGCGGACCGATTATCTGTTCCGCCTGGCGAACCAGCATGGCGGCTTCGTGATCGGCACCGGCGACCTGAGCGAGCTTGCGCTCGGATGGTGCACCTATGGCGTCGGCGACCAGATGAGCCATTATGGCGTCAATTCCGGCGTGCCCAAGACGCTGATGCAATATCTGATCCGCTGGTGCGTGCAGACCGATCAGTTCGACGCCGCGACGGATGCGATCCTGACCTCGATCCTCGGCACCGAGATTTCGCCCGAACTGATCCCGGCGGATGCCAGCGGCGCGATCCAGAGCACCGAATCGAAGGTCGGGCCTTATGAGCTCAATGACTTCTTCCTCCACCATGTCATCCGGCTCGGGCTGAAACCGTCTAAGATCGCCTTCCTGGCGTGGCATGCGTGGAAGGATTCGGAGTCCGGGCTGTGGCCGGCGGGCTTTCCGGTGGAACTGCGCAACCGCTACGATCTCGCGACGATCCGCCGCTGGCTCGAGAATTTCCTGTTCCGCTTCTTCACGATCAGCCAGTTCAAGCGGTCGGCGATGCCCAATGGCCCCAAGGTGTCGGGCGGCGGCGCGCTATCCCCGCGCGGCGACTGGCGCGCACCCTCGGATGGCAACGCCAGGCTCTGGCTCGACGAGCTGGCGGCGGCGCTCGACGGGGTGGAGGACTGACACTGCCGACGTCGTCCGGCGGAGGCTGGGGCGACGCTGCTTCCAACTGCGCCGGATTTCTCGCATCTCCCTAATAGCCCAGCTCGGGCTTCGATCCCGACTGCATCGGATCGCCGATCATATAATCGACCGCCGCCAGCCCGAGGATCATGAAGATCACGACGATGATCGCGGTCTTGACGATCTCCTTCTTCTTCTCCGGATCCATATCGCTCCCGATCGCCCTGCCCCGCCCGGGGCGTAATGCCGCACCGCCGCAGGATTGCAGGGCGTGCCGCGTAAATCCAGCTTTTCCGGATGCCGGCGCTCGCGGGGTTGAGATATGTTGGTCCACCCACCAGATTGGGGGCAGGGCAGCGACTCGCGCCTTGCGCACCGCGAACAAATCTGGAACAAAATGCTGATGCTGACCCACATATCGAAGCGAGCGCTTGCGCGATGCTGACTCACATAAGCGTGCGCGGTGCGCGCGAACATAACCTCAAGGGCGTCGACGTCGATCTCCCGCGCGAGAAGCTGATCGTCATCACCGGCCTGTCGGGCTCGGGCAAGTCGAGCCTCGCCTTCGACACCATCTATGCCGAGGGTCAGCGCCGCTATGTCGAGAGCCTCTCGGCCTATGCCCGCCAGTTTCTGGAACTGATGCAGAAGCCCGATGTCGATCATATCGAGGGCCTCAGCCCCGCCATCTCGATCGAGCAGAAGACCACCAGCCGCAATCCGCGCTCGACGGTCGCGACCGTCACCGAGATCTACGACTATATGCGCCTGCTGTGGGCGCGCGTCGGCGTCCCCTATTCGCCGGCCACCGGCCTGCCGATCGCCGCGCAGACGGTCAGCCAGATGGTCGACCGGCTGATGCAGCTGCGCGAGGGCACCCGCTTCCTGCTGCTCGCCCCCGTGGTGCGCGGCCGCAAGGGCGAATATCGCAAGGAGCTCGCCGAATGGCAGCGCACCGGCTTCAGCCGGGTGCGCATCGACGGCGAGACCTATGAGATCGACGAGGCCCCGGCGCTCGACAAGAAATACAAGCACGACATCGAGGTGGTGGTCGACCGCCTGGTGATCCGCGAAGGCATCGAGACCCGGCTGGCGCAGAGCCTGGAGACGGCGCTGCGGCTCGCCGACGGGCTGGCCTATGCGGACCTGGTCGATACCACGGTGGCGGAGGCTACCTCCCCCTCCCTTTCAAGGGAGGGGCCGGGGGTGGGTGACGCGCGCGAAGGCTCGGCATCCCTGCGCGAGATGTCGGCCAAGTTCCAATATGCCGAGACGCTGGCTGGAGAGAAAGACTCACCCACCCCCAGCCCCTCCCTTGAAAGGGAGGGGGGGAAGATGAAAAACGCCGGCATCCCGCCGAACCGCATCACCTTCTCCGAGAAATTCGCCTGCCCGGTCTCGGGCTTCACCATCGCCGAGATCGAGCCGCGGCTGTTCTCGTTCAACGCGCCGCAGGGCGCCTGCCCCGCCTGCGACGGCCTCGGCGAGAAGCTCTATTTCGATCCGCAGCTGGTCGTCCCGAACGAGGCGCTGTCGATCAAGCAGGGCGCGGTCGTGCCCTGGGCCAAGTCCAACCCGCCCAGCCCCTATTATATGCAGGTGCTCAGCTCGGTCGCGCGCGCCTATGACTTCAAGCTCGATACGCCGTGGCACGACCTGCCCGAGGAGGTCCGCGAGGTCATCCTGCACGGCACCAGGGGGCGGGTCATCACCCTCACCTTCATCGACGGCCGCAAGAGCTATGACGTGCAGAAGCCGTTCGAGGGCGTGATCCACAATCTCGAACGCCGCATGCTCTCGACCGAGAGCGCGTGGATGCGCGAGGAGCTCAGCAAATACCAGTCCTCGGCGCATTGCGAGGTGTGCGGCGGCGCCCGGCTCAAGCCCGAGGCGCTGGCAGTCAAGATCGCCGGCGAGGACATCAGCATGTCCACCCGCCGCGCGGTCGGCCCCGCGCTCAAATTCTTCCGCGACATGCCGAAGCACCTCAACACGCAGCAGAACGCGATCGCCGAGCGCATCCTCAAGGAGATCGTCGAGCGGCTCGGCTTCCTCGACAATGTCGGGCTCGACTATCTCAACCTCGATCGCACCAGCGGCACGCTGTCGGGCGGCGAGAGCCAGCGCATCCGCCTCGCCAGCCAGATCGGTTCGGGGCTGTCGGGCGTGCTCTACGTCCTCGACGAACCCTCGATCGGCCTGCACCAGCGCGACAACGACCGGCTGCTCGTCACCCTCCGCCGGCTGCGCGATCTCGGCAACACCGTGATCGTCGTCGAGCATGACGAGGACGCGATCCGCACCGCCGACTATATCCTCGATATGGGCCCCGGCGCCGGCGTCCATGGCGGCGAGGTGGTCGCGCAGGGCACGCTCGACGACATCCTCGCCCATGAGGGCAGCCTGACCGGCGACTATCTCTCGGGCCGCCGCATGGTCGACGTCCCGAAGAAGCGCCGCAAGGGCAATGGCAAGAAGGTCACCGTCCACGGCGCGCGCGCCAACAACCTCAAGAACGTCACCGCGTCGATCCCGCTGGGGACGTTCACCTGCATTACCGGCGTCTCGGGATCGGGCAAGTCGAGCTTCACCGTCGACACGCTCTACGCCGCCGCCGCGCGCTCGCTCAACGGCGCGCGGGTGATCGCGGGCGCGCACGACAAGGTCACCGGCTTCGAATATTGCGACAAGGTGATCGACATCGATCAGTCGCCGATCGGCCGCACCCCGCGCTCGAACCCGGCGACCTATACCGGCGCCTTCACCAACATCCGCGACTGGTTCGCCGGCCTCCCCGAAAGCCAGGCGCGCGGCTACAAGCCGGGCCGCTTCAGCTTCAACGTCAAGGGCGGCCGCTGCGAGGCCTGCACCGGCGACGGCCTGCTCAAGATCGAGATGCACTTCCTGCCCGACGTCTACGTCACCTGCGACGTCTGCCACGGCAAGCGCTACAACCGCGAGACGCTGGAGGTAAAGTTCAAGGACAAGAGCATCGCCGACGTCCTCGACATGACCGTCGAGGACGCGGTCGAGTTCTTCAAGGCCGTCCCCCCGATCCGCGACAAGATGGCGATGCTGGCCGAAGTCGGCCTCGGTTACGTCAAGGTCGGCCAGCAGGCGACGACGCTATCGGGCGGCGAGGCCCAGCGCGTGAAGCTCGCCAAGGAACTATCCCGCCGCGCGACCGGCAACACCCTCTACATCCTCGACGAACCGACCACCGGCCTGCATTTCGAGGACGTCCGCAAGCTGCTCGAAGTGCTCCACGCGCTGGTCGAGCAGGGCAACACGGTGGTGGTGATCGAGCACAACCTCGAGGTGATCAAGACCGCCGACTGGGTGATCGACCTGGGGCCGGAAGGCGGCGTGCGCGGGGGCGAGATTGTCGCCGAGGGGACGCCGGAGCAGGTGGCAAAGGCGGAGCGGAGTTATACGGGACAGTATCTGAAGCCACTGCTGAAGCCCGGTGCCCGTAGCGCCGAGGCCGCTGAATAGCGGCATGCCGTCCGGAATCGTCGCGGAAGCTGGGGTGCGATAAGCCGGTAAGCGAAAGCAAATCGTATCGGATCGCTGGGCAAGGTCGAGCCATGCCGCTATAGTCGCGGGATGGTCCAGGCATCCGGTTTCGATCTGAACAATCTGGCATCGTTCAGCGCCGACATAGCCCGCTATGAGGATATCCAGCGGCTCGTCCGGCTGACCCAGCCGCCGATGTCCTTCGTCGATCAAGAGTTCGTCAAGGCTACGATCGACGCGCAGTGTAACCTTCGCGAGGCGGCCGAGCCGTTTGGCGGAACGGCGGCGATGATGCGCGCCTACGCTGAGCAACAGGCCCTGCTGGGGCCGGTGATCGAGGAGTATAATCGGGTTGGATTGTCGATCGACCAGGCGCTGCGCTGGCAGTCGACTATTGCAGACGCCGGTCTAGCGGAGATCATCAAGTCCTATCAGCAGCCGATCGATTTCTCCGCCGAAGTCGAGGCAATGCTTCGGACAGCGCGCGAGACGATCGGGGCAGGCGCGGCCTTTCGCGAGATCATCGAGCAGAGCCGGATCGGCATGACCGCCAGCCAACTCGCAGAACTGCATGGTACCGAGATCAAAATGTCGGTGCTCGCCGGTTTGCGCGGAACGGTCGGATCGGCGAGCCTCGCCTTCGACAGCGCGTGGCATGGGCTGTTGGGGGATTGGCGGGCCTACCCCGGTCTTCCGATCAGCTTCGATGAGGATATCTCCGAGCGCCAGCGACTCTATCGGAAGGCCGATGTCGATCCCGGCCTGATCGAGATCAAGCCGCCGGCGTTGGTCGAGGTCGTCGTCTCCAGCGGCCTGCTGGGCGGCGCGGTCGATGATGAAGGCACGGTCGCGACGATCTCCTTTGGCGGTGTGACCATGGCGATCCGGTCTTCCGAGAGCCGCAATGATGCCTATCGCGCGCTGGCGGTGTTCGAGGAGGAGATGCGCGTCTATCTCGCTGACCGGTTCGAAACGGTGGTCGGGCCCGACTGGTTCAAGGCGCGGATCGATCCGAAGATGGCCGAGAAGATGAAGGGGGTTCGAGCCGCCGCGCTCAAGGCGGGCGAAGTCGAGTTGCCCAAGCTATCCTATCTCGATCTCGGCGATTTGCTGACGATCGTCACGAACCGCGCCAATTGGCGCGAGGTGTTCGAGGACGTGTTCCGCAACAGGATACAGTTCCGAATTGATATGGAACGCTTGGTAGCGCTCCGGCGGCCGACGATGCACGCGCGACCAGTCGACGGCGTGCAGCTGTGCGAGATGATCTTGGTGATGAGTCGGTTGTCCGACGCGATGGACGATGATGGCCACTGGAAAACTGTCGCCGACAGCGACGACTGATCCGCGGCGCGCATTCGAGCGGCTTTGGAGATCACGGTGTCTTGGCGCTTCGGAGACGCTGCGCAGAATAAGATCGGCGCTCTTGGGGTGGACTGCGATCCACCGCCGCTGACGTGAACGGTGAGCCGAAAAAGTGACCCCTGGGGCTGCTCAGCCGATATTTAGAGCGCGGCCGATGTCGCGCAACGCCTGAGTGTCGCCTTCCTGGCGAACCGACTTGCTGCTGACGCAGCCGAAGCCGGTTTGGCTCGACTGATATCGATAGCTGGGCATGGAATCATTGGGGGACTTGCCACCTGGCGTAGTGTGCATTGGCTGGCCCCGACGGTTAGACATGGCCGGTCTCCTTAGGGTTAAACTCGCTGCCGTAATAGTGCTTTCGTTTTATCCAGCGAAATCCTTCATGCTTAGTTACCGTGGCAACATCCGTGCTACCGCCAACGATGTCTGCCCCCGGTAGGAAAGCGAAATAGCGCTTGGTCAGATCGACCAAAAAGTCGGCGAGATTTATAGCATCCTGAATAGGCATCGCCGCATGAACCAGCGGTGTCGCCGATCGTGCCTGAAGCTGCGAAATAAATTCAGCCTTTTGGTCCTCATTCATGCCGAGTTCATGCAGCATGTCGGTCAAATTGTTGTCGAAGCCGAGTAGCAGGCGGTTGATCGCCATCGGCTGGCCGGACCAAAAGACGCCATCATCCTGATCTTGCGGCGCCAGGAGGATCGGATCGTGCACGACGTTATCGGCGATCCATATCTTCCAGATCTCGTTTCGCAGACCATCCGACCCGATTCCTCCGATCCAAAATTCGAAGCTGTGCGGCGGCTGCGGTGCCGGATCGATGGCCGTGTAGCGATCACGCCAGAAGCCATGCGCCTTCTCGACGACCTCAGCTATTGTGTAGTTTTCTAGGTCAAGCTTAAGCGCCTCGTCCTTCATCAGGCAGCGCCGCAGATCTTTAGCCAGTGTGCTTATCGATGCGGGGCCCATGTGTCCCATGCCGCATGTCATTGCGACGATTGGCAACTTTTTATGAAGATTGAAGACTTTGTTACCGTGCTGCCAGACATTGATGACAGCGGCAGATCCGCCCGGTTCTTGACCTACGAGGGAGGAGGCTGAATCGGCGGCGAAGACGATACAATCGTACACCTTCACGGCCACGCAGACTGTCATAGTCGATCCCCTTACGGCCATGAATCGAAGTTCGAGTCAGCCGTCAATACGTATTTCGCACTGACGAGCAGGGCGCGTGATGGGATAGCCGCTGTCGAAGGCTGCGTGCATACGACTCGCAGTTTTTATTTCGGTATATAGAAGTTCGGAACATTTCAAGAACATAATTAGCAGGGCGCCAGTTTACTCATCTTCCGCCCCTCTCCCGCCCCATGCACCAGTTCCACCAGCAATTACGGTGACAGTCTACTTATCTCCACGTCGCCGCCCCTGCCAACCAGCAGCCGGCTAGCCCACCCGATCCGCTCAGGGCATAAGGGCGCTCATGTATCGCCCCGCCTTCGAAGCCGCGCTCCGTCTGTTCGCCGAAGTCAGCGATGCAATGCGGAAGGCTGGCCTGTCGGCACCGATCCTCGTCGGCGGGGCGGCCGTCGAACTCTATTCGGGCAGTGCGATCGTCACCGGAGATTTCGATCTGGTGACTGCGCGGCAGGAGGCATTCGAAGAAATCCTGCAATCCAATGGCTTCGTTCGCCCGTCCGGGCCAGGCATGGCAACGCGCGGCTGGGTTCATCCTGCGCTCAAACTCGGTTTTGAAATCGTCAGCGACCGGCTCCTCGATGGCAATGCCGATCGCAGCCGTGTCCGGCTGCTCGACGCCGGCGACGGAAAGCACTTCGCGGTCATCTCGATCGAGGATCTGATCGCCGACCGGATGGGCCAATATGCCTCGGGCACCGCCCGCGATTTGCTCGAACAGGCACGGACGCTGTATAAGCTCTCCGAACGCATCGATCGCAGCTATCTGGATCGACGCATCCGCGAGGAAACGGCAGGCGAATATGGGATCGACATCCTCCACGAGGGCTGAGCCGCCAGTCGAAACCCTGGCCGATTTCGCGCGCCGCCTTGCCACGCGGCGGGCGGCGATGCCGGGCGTGGAAGCGCCCCGCAACCCCGGCACGCGCCGCACCGCGAGCAAGCGCGCCCTGCTCGAAGCGATCGCGGCGAGCGGCGGTAGCTGGTAACGCGCACCGCACGCCGCAGAAGGTATCACCTCGCGCGCGGCTGTCCGAGATTGGATGCCTGGCGCCCATAACCATGCTAAGCCCCCGCCATGCTCAACACGAACAGGCTTGCCGGTGTCGTCGCCGTCGACGGACTCCACTATGAATGGGAACTCCGGCGCGAGCCGCAGTGGAGCGAGTCCGAAGGTTGGCAGGGCATGACCGTCGCGCTGCTGCAGAAGGACATGCAGCGCGGCGCCCTGCTCGAATTCCCACCGCCCAAACGCCTGCTGAAGGGCCTGCAGCGGGGTCGGCTCCAGATCAATGACGCCATCGTCGCGCGCGGCGTCCGCGCCGCCCTGCTCGCCGGGTGGGAACCCCAATCGCGCGGCAAGCCGATGTGGTTCATGGTCGACGCGGACGGCAACTGAGGGTCGGGACAGATACCAGAACCGCATCCATCGCCGATCCATATCCCCCGCCCGCGCGTGACGCCGCAACCGGCCATGCCGCACCTCTCCGTCTCGGAGATTGGCGATATGGCCATAGCGACGGCTTCGGGCGGCAACGCGCTGCGGATGGAGCTCGAAAAGAAAGAAAGTGGGAAGCTGAATTTGGGGAGCCGCGCCTGAGCTGGAAGCAACGCGGCGGCCGCCGGTCAGAGGGTGCTCGCCACGCCGACCAGTAAACAGGCCGTCACCAATGTTGCGACTTTGGCCAAGGATGCAGCCTCACCATAGGCCAGGATGCCCACGGCGATAGCGGCTAGCGGGATCGTTGCAGCAAGGATCGGCATCAAGGAGCTCAGGCCGACTCCCGCATGTGCAATTCGAGCCATTAGCCCTATCCCGAGCAAAAAGGCCGCTGCCGCTGCCAGGGTAGGGAGCGGTTGCGTCAACCCGCGCGTCATGGGCAACAGGAATATGCCCAGAACTTGAGCTCCGATTGAACCGAGCAACATGAGTGCGACGGCCGGTGAAATGCCTGTCATATCCTTCTCCTATGTTTCTCGGTGCAATATTTGGAGCATTGATGAAGACGCGAAATGGCTGTGTCAAACGACGCCCACCGCTCCCCCATCAAACCATCTCTATCACGCGAAACAGCAAGAGGACGGCTTCCTCCTCCCCATCCGTCATCCCGCACCTGATGCGGGATCCCGCCCCCCTTCCCGCCCCATGCAACCACTCCACCAGCACGAAGCTGATGATTTCAGCGTACCGCCGAACGCATCACCCGCCGCGGCCGATTGCTCGCCGGCGTGCAAGGAAAAAGCGGATCATCTCGCGCGATGCATCCGGGCCCGCCGGGTCGGTGTACGATCCTGCCGGCTTGCCGCCGGACCAGGCATGGCCGCCCCCATGCAAGGTCCAGTCTTCGAACAACACCTCGCCGGCCGAGGTCCGGTACAGCGTGCGCGTAAATTCCCGCCCGCCCGCCGATGTTCCTTGCCGCACCTGCCCGACGAGCGGACCCGCCTTCGACGGCGCGACGACGCCCCGGAAGCCGCGCGCATTATCGGGGTGGACGACCTTGTCCCGATCGCCGTGGAAAATGATCGTGGGTCGAGGCCGAGCGGTCTTGGCGGTCGGCGACCCTATGCCGCCGTTGCGCATCGCCGAAAGCGCGCCGGAGAGCGTGCTGACATTCCCGCTTGCCACCCCCGAATGAACGCCGACGGCCGCATAGATTTCCGGATAGGCCGCCCCGGTGATGGCGGCGGTCGTGCCGCCAGCCGAAATGCCGGCGATGTAGACGCGCCTTGGATTGGCGCGGCAGGCGGCGATCGCATGAAGCGTGAGCGCGGCGATCGCGGCGGGCTCGCCGCCGCCCCGCTTTTGATTCCTGGGCTGATGCCAGTTCCAGCAGCGATTCAGGTTCTTCGAAGCGGACTGTTCGGGGTAGAGAACGAGAAATCCCAATTCATCGGCGAGCGCATTCATTCCGGTTCCGGCTGCGAAATCCGCTGCCGACTGCGTGCAGCCATGCAGCATCACGACGAGCGGCATCCGGCGATGCGCGGACCCGCTGGGCGTGTAGAGTTTATAGGCGATCGTTCCGTGATCGCTTTGATATCGGCCTGCAATGAATGTGCCGGGCGCGGGCCGAGCGGGCCGACCCGGCGCACCTGCGCCGGGCGATCGAGCCCCGCCGACCGGCCTGGGCTTGGCCGCCGCGCGCTTCCGCTTAGGCTTGGACGCCGGCAGCAACATCTGTTGAAGGGCGAGCGCGGCAGACAGCGGGCCCCCCCGTCGGGAAAATCGCTGCGCCTTCAGCACCGACAGAAAAGGATTCTTCACGTTGAACTCCAGCCCGCCGAAGAACCTGATCGTGAACCCCATTGTTCCGTGATGCGCAGCTCGGCACTGTTTTTTAGTGTGCGGTGCAGCATTCTCTCTGCGAGGCAAGCTTGCAGCGGGCGAGCGGGAGAGATGAGGAGCCCTTTTCTCCTCTCACCTCGTCATCCCGCACGTGATGCGGGATCCCGCTGCCTTCACGAGCCACGTGAACGGCCGAGCGACGAACAGAAGAATCGGGATCCCAGCCTCCGCTGGGACGACGAAAAGGCAGGGACTTAGCGACTGCTCGACGGCAATGTCGGCGCAGCTTCTCCGCTTCACTATGCGGCGATCTTTCCCAGCTCTCCGCATATGTCGCTGCAGGCCATGTCGATGTCGAAGAACAGCAAGGTGCGGTACAGCGGCTCGTCATCCGACACCGGATCGCCGAGCTCGTCCCAGCGGCGCAGCCTCCCGAGACAATGTTTGGCGCAATCCCGCACCAGGCCGCGATAGGGCCAGTTGCACAGCACCAGCTCCATCGCCGCCCTGATCTCGTCGAAACTCTCCCGAACCGCGGCGGATTGGCGCGCGGCCACGCGCCCGAGCATGTCGAGATCCCCGGCGGGCAGATCGTTGAGCGCCAATGGCGTATCCAGCCGGCAGCGGATGAACCGCATCCACGCATCCTCGAAGGCGACGCCATATTCGGGCGCGGCGACATCGCAGATCAGCTCGTTGTGAAACCGCAGATAGGGTTCCTGCACGCGGAGCAACAGCCCGCCCGCAAGGGCGCGCTTCTTCCTGCCGCCGGTCAGCCGATCAAAAAGCCCCATGATGCCCTCCCCACCAAGAACCGCCGGGCGCGTCGCGCTTGCGGCGGTGTTGCCTATATGTTCTTGCATGTCCGAGGCCGGATTGCTAGCCTGATCGATCCTTGACGAAGCGAGCGCCCGTGCAGCCCTCTCCCGCCTGCCATTCGGCCACCCTTAGCGGCCGGCCCCGCCGCACAGCCGAGCCGTGCCGGCGCCTCGCACCCGCCCCGAAATCCGCGCCGCGACGAAAAAACAAAAAAACGAGCAGACAACCCCATGCACCCGGAAAAAGCTGCGAATGAGTCGCATCTAGGCGCGGAATCGCCATGGGCTGGCCCGCTTGCATCGCCGCGATGGCTTCGCCACCCTCGCCCGATGTGCAACGAATATTCCCGCAAGTTCGACCTCGACCTGCTGGTCGTCGCCATGCAACAGGCGGCGATCACGCTCGGCTTTCCCGAGTCCCGACCCAATCTCCAGCCGCTCGACAGCGTGCGGATCACCGATCCGAGCATCATCGTCCGCGCCGCGGCGGGCGCGCCTCCCCAGGCCGAGCTGATCACGCGCCGCTGGAGCTGGCCGGGGCCTTCGGGCAAGCCCGTCTATAATTATCGCGGCGAGGGCCGCGAGTTCCGCAACAGCGCTTCGCAGGGCCGCTGCCTGATCCCGGCCGACGGCTTCTACGAGTTCACCGCGCCCGCCGATCCGACCCGGAAGCGCAAGGACAAATGGTTGTTCCGCTGGAAAGGCGAGCCCTTGCTCTGCATCGCAGGGCTATGGAAGCGCGACCCCGGCGTCGGCGAGGCCTTCACGATGCTGACCTGCGAGCCCGGCCCCGATATCGCCCCCTATCACAGCCGCCAGGTCGCGCTGCTGCCGCGCGCCGCCTGGGCGGGGTGGCTCGACGGATCGACGCCGGCGCGCGAGGCGATCGGGCCGCTCCCGGCGGGAACGCTGAGCGTGGAGCAGGTGGGATGACCCCTCCTACCCCACCGTCATTCCCGCGAAGGCGGGAATCCATGGACGGCGGAACATGGTCCTTGGAGCGCACCCTTTCCGTGGATTCCCGCTTTTCGCGGGAATGACGGAGTGGAGTGGAATAGCGTGGGTGCGATGGCACCTGCGGGACGTCTGCCCTGCAAGGTTTCAGAAGGGCGCGCGCCCTCAGTTCCCCTGACGGCGCGCCAGAAACGCCAGCCGTTCGAACAGCATGATGTCCTGCTCGTTCTTGAGCAGCGCGCCGTGCAGCGGGGGAATCGCCTTTCTCGGGTCGCGCGACTGCAGCACCTCGAGCGGCATGTCCTCGGCCAGCAGCAGCTTGAGCCAGTCGAGCAACTCGCTGGTCGACGGCTTCTTCTTCAGCCCGGGGACCTCGCGGATCTCGTAGAAGATGTCCATTGCCTTGCTCACCAGCATCTTCTGGATGCCGGGGAAGTGGACGTCGACGATCGCCTGCATCGTCTCGCGCTCGGGGAATTTGATATAGTGGAAGAAGCAGCGGCGCAGGAAGGCGTCGGGCAGCTCCTTCTCGTTGTTGCTGGTGATGACGACGATCGGCCGCTCCTTGGCCGCGATCGTCTCGCCGGTCTCGTACACGTCGAACGACATGCGATCGAGCTCCTGGAGGAGGTCGTTCGGGAACTCGATGTCGGCCTTGTCGATCTCGTCGATCAGCAGCACCGGCAGCTCGGGCGCGGTGAAGGCGTCCCACAGCTTGCCGCGCTTGATGTAGTTCCTGATGTCGTGGACCCGCTCGTCGCCGAGCTGGCCGTCACGCAGCCGGGCGACCGCGTCATATTCGTAGAGGCCCTGGTGCGCCTTGGTGGTCGACTTGATGTGCCACTGGATCAGCGGCGCGCCGGCCGCGGCGGCGATCTCGTGCGCGAGCACGGTCTTGCCGGTGCCGGGCTCGCCCTTCACCAGCAGCGGCCGCCGCAGCGTGACCGCCGCGTTGACCGCCACCTTGAGGTCGGCGGTCGCGATATAGTTGCTGGTCCCGTCGAAGCGCACGCCGCTGTCTCCCGTTTGGTCCTGCGTCGGGCGATAATATGCTGCGGCGCGGCGGGCAAGACCATGAAATCCTCCCTCTCCTTAGAAGGAGGGCGATCGCATTCGGCTCTGGGCTTAAATCTCGTCATCGCGGACTTGATCCGCGATCCCGCTGCCTTTGGCCTGCGCGCAAACGGCCGACGAAAGAGAAAGCGGGGTCCCGGATCAAGTCCGGGAAGACGACATCCCGGAGGAGAGTTCCCGCTTCTCTTCGAACATCTGCATGGGCAGCCGCCCTCCCTTTCTAGAAGGGAGCAGGTCAGGGAATCACAGCCCGACGCGCGCCTCCGCCCTCGCCTCGAGCAGGTCCCACAGCCCGCGCTGCTGGACCAGCAGCTGCTGCGCGCCGAACAGGATCGCGCGCTCGACAGCCGGGGAACCGGCATCTTCGATAATCGCCAGGGTCTGGCGCGCCGAGGGAAGCGCCGGCGGGGTCAGGGTGACGCCGAAGCGCTGGGCGGCCGCGTCGATCACGCCGCGTGCGGCGCGCCAGTCGAGCACCAGCGCCAGCGCCGCACCCAGGGCGCAGCCATTGCGATCGGAGCGGCCGAGCATTTCCAGCGCGTGGCGCTGCCCCGCGACCGCTGCCTCGCATTCGGCATGGCCCGGCGTGCTGGGGATCGGCCCGGCCGCGACCACGGTGCGCATCAGATAGGCCCGCTCGGCGGCGAATCCTTCGGCCGCGGCATCGAGCCAGGCGCGGACGCCCTCGCTCGTCGGCTTCTCGCGGGCGAGGTCGATCATGCCGGGATGGCGGCCGTGAAGATCGGCGATGAAGTGCACCGCATCGGCCAGATCGCGCGCGGCCTCGCGGCCCCGGGCGAAGATATTACACGCTATATAGGGGTGGCTCCTGCCGCCTTCGTCACCGAGCAGCGCGCCAATCATCTCGGCCGCGCGCGGACGCGCAGCCTCCTGCAGAGTTCCATAAGCCATACGCAACATACCCCGAACACAACCGGACCCGTGATCGGCATGACAGCCGCCGCTCACCCGAATCGACCTAGCCCAGGTGCGGTAAATGTCGCGTTACGGATACCGAAATAATTTTCCGGTCGCGTTTCCGCAGGACCTGCGAATCGGCCATGGCCGGTTCAGTCCAAATTGGTTACAACGGCCGGCTATGGCGCGTTCTTCCTCTCGTTCGAATGACTGGGGCTTTCCCCGCTGGCGTGGCTATGGCGGTGAGCGCGGCGCGACCAAGGTGCGGCTGTGCGACCGGCATCACTGCGACAAGCCCGGCGACCGCCCCGCCCCGAAATCGCCGAACAGCCCCGAGCGCTGGTATTTCTGCGAGGAACATGCCGCCGAATATAACCGCAACTGGGACTATTTCGCCGGCCTGTCCGCCGAGGAAGCCGCCCAACGGGAATCGGACGAGCGGCGCACCTCGGCCGGCTATGCCGAACAAGCCCATTATAGCTGGGCCGGTCCGGGCGACGGCCGCTGGAGCCGCGACGAACTGCGCGCGTTCGAAACGCTGGAGCTGGAGGTCGATGCCAGCTTCGATGATATCAAGGCATCGTGGCGCCGGCTCGCCAAGGCCAACCACCCGGACGTGAAGCCGAACGACGCCGCGGCGGCGGTGCGTTTCCAGGCGGTGCAGGCCGCGTTCGAAATCCTGCGCCGCGCCGAGGAACGCCGACCGCGTTGACGAGTTTGCAGTCTCAGTCTTTCTGCCCACCTAAATCTGTGACATGACTGTCAGTAAGATCCCTGAGGCGGTCCGGGGATAAAGGGTCATCTATGCGGTCCCGGAAAGGAGACTATCATTGCGGATCTTGTGTGTGGACGACGACGGCCTGGTGCTCGCCGTGACGGCCGATCTGCTACGTGATCTGGGCCATGACGTGATCGAGGCGGCCGGCGGACACCGGGCCGCCCAGGCGATCGGCGACGGCGGCATCGACCTGCTGGTCACGGACATTCACATGCCGGGCGGACCAGACGGACAAGAACTCGCCGCGATGGCGCGCCGCACACAGCCTGATCTGCCGGTGATCTACTTCAGTGGGCTGGCGCATATCGTGCCCGTCGGCGTGAAGGACACCGTGCTGCACAAGCCGTGCACACTCGGCGAGCTGGAACTCGCTATCGACAATGTCGCCCAGGTGCACTGAGCCTGCCGCTCACAGCTGGCCAGTCAGCACGGCGAGGCTTGCGCGCTCGTTGGGGCGCAGCGCCCGCGGCTCGCGCGGCACCGTTTCGATCCAGCGCCCGGCTTTGGCCATCTCGATGAACGCCGGCGCGACATAGGATTTGCGGCACACCGCTGGGGTATTGCCGAGCTGGCGCGCCACCTCGTCGAGCATCGTCTTCACCGACGTCCGTCGGCCCCGCGACAGCATCCCGGCCGCGACCGCGCAGGCGCGCCAGGTCCGGAAGGTCTTGGCGGTGCCGGTGCCCTCGGTCAGTTCGCAGATCCATTCGTTGATATCGGCAGCCCGCACGCGCAGGCCGGAGCGCATCGAGAACAGCTGCCCCGCGCCCCCGCTCTTCAGTTCGGCAAGCGCCGCGGCGAGCGCCGCGTCGCGGCCCGATAGTTCGGCGCGGATGCCGTGCTTGCCGTAGAAGCTCAGCTGGATCTCGTCGCCCGTGATCCGGGCATGGCGATTGAGCAGCGTCGTCGCACCGTAGCTGCCGCGCGCCGCCGAATCGGCCGAACCTACCCGGATCGCGAAGCCGTCGAGCAGCCGTACCGCCGCGGCGCGGGCGCGTTCCCACGGGTCGTCGCTCTCGAGCGCCTTGCGCACCACCCTGCGCAGCCGCGGCAGGTGCGCGGCAAAGGCCGGCAGCCCGGCGAATTTCTCCTCGTCGCGCTGCTCTCGCCATGTGCCGTGATAGCGATATTGCTTGCGCCCCGCCGCATCGAACCCGGTCGCCTGAACCGGCGCCAGCGGATCAGGGTTGATCCACACCTTGCGCCACGCCGGCGGGATGCCCAGCGACAATATCCGCATGCGCGTCTCGACATCGCGGACTGTCGAGCCGTCGGGACCAATGAACCGCCACCCGCTGCCGCGCCGGATGCGGCTGATGCCGGGGCCGGAATCGACGGTATCGAGCTGCTCTAGTGGGGCGTGCTGCATGGAACGTGAACAACGCCGGTCGAGCAAAAAGGGTGCGTTTTACTCCCCGCCCAGATCGTCAGGCAGCGGGTCCTTGCCGGAGATTCGCCGCGCGATCACCTCGGCGTCGGTGAGGTTCCAGCGGCCGGGGATCTCGATGGTGCCGTCGGTCAGCGGTTTGCGGATCAGCTCGCCGCCGAGTGCCTTGCCGTCCAGCGCGACCAGCATCGGCTTGCCGACCAGCGCCGCCGTGATCTCGCCCAGCCGCTGGGCCGCGGGCGGCGTCAGCGTCAGCAGGATGCCGACCTTCTTGTTGATGTCCGGCAGCGCGCGCGCATCGAGGACCTCCGCCGGCGCGAAGGCTTGGCCGGCGATAGTGAGCTTGCCGGTTTCGAAGGCCTGTGCGGGCGCGGGTGCCGGCTCAGCCGCGCAGGCCTGCATCGCCACGGCCGCCGCCATCAGCGCGACTGCTACCCTGCGGTTCATGCGTAGCGCTCCGCCGTCGACTTGATCAGCGCGATCATGTTGGGGATCCCCTGGGTTCGGTTTGAACTGAGCTGGTTGCGCAAGTCGAATGGCTCGAGCGCGGCGGCGACATCGGCGCTGCGGATTTCGGCGGCGGGCTTGTCCTGCACGGTCAGCAGCACCAGCGCGATGATCCCCTTGGTGATCGCGGCATTGCTATCGGCCAGGAAATGCAGCGTGCCGTCTTCGCGGACGGTCGGATAAACCCACACCGCCGCCGAACAACCGCGCACCAGCGTCGCATCTGTCTTGAGCGCATCGGGCATCGGCTCCAGCGCCTTGCCGAGATCGATCAGCAGGCGGTAGCGATCGTCCTTGTCGAGGAACTCATATTCGTCGACGATATCCGAGAAACGCGCAGGCTCAGTCATGGCGCGAGCGCCTAATGCATTTTCTCTTCCCCGTCACCCCGGCGGAGGCCGGGGTCTGGATCGCCGAGGACGAAGTTGAGGTCGCGAACCTCAGCCGAGATTCGGGCCTCCGCCGGAATCTCGGGCGTTTGCCACGACATTTACAAATCCACGCCCGCTGCGATCGCCTCAAGCTTGCGGACGCGTTCCTTCAGATCGGCCAGTTCGATTCGGCCTGCCGGCGATGGCGCGCCCGGCGTCGGGGCATGTTGACGGCCTTCGAGCTTCAATCGCTGCAGGTCGAGCCAGCCGCGCCAGCCGCTCAGTGCGGTCCAGGCGAGGATGACGAGGCCGACCAAGCCTGCGCCGCTGATCGTCAACCAGAAGATCGGGTCCTGCATGGTCCTGCTCCTCTTCCTTTTCAGTCGCGGTGGCGGAGCGCTTCGATCTCGCGATCGAGCGTCAGGCCGCGGTCGTTTTCGGTGGCGATCCGCTCAAGCACCGCGACCCGCTCCTTGAGCATGCGCAGTTCCTCACGGAGGCGATCATTGTCGCCGCTGTCGGGGCGGACGAAATCTTCGCCCTTGTCGCGGCGGATCATGCCATATCTGGCGCGGTAGATACTGGCGATCGCGGTTATCGCGACGATCAGCACAACCATTTCGAACGGGTTCATCTCGGCTCTCCGAAACAGGAGGTCAGTTGATCGGTTGGTCGCGCAGCCGGTCGATCTCGTCGGCCAACACAGTCGAGCGATCGGTCAGGATACGTTCGAGCACCGCAACCCGCTGTTCGAGCCGCTCGGTCTTGGCCGCATATTGCGCGGCCTTCTCGGCGGTGTCGGCAGACATCGCGCCGATCTGCTTTTCCTTCATTGCCAGCCACTTCTTGGCAACGCTGGCCAGAATCGCCAGCAGGACCAAAATGAGCACCGCGAAGGGGAAGAGAGTTTCGGCGGACATGGCGTGCGATTCCCAAAGCTGGAGGCGATCATTATTTACACCGATGTAGGCCGGCCTTTCGACGAACGGCATCGTTGCTTCGATCAATGACATGAGAGGGCGAGTCGTGCCCCGCTCAGCGCAGGGCGTCGATCTCGCGGGCCAGCGCCGAATTATGGCTGGTCACATGCGTCTCGATATCGGCGATGCGGCGGTCGATGTCGCGGAAGCGGGCGCGGACATCGCGGACCGAGGCGCCGGGCCGGGCCCGCACCGTCTGCCAGAACTTGGTGTCCTCGCGGCTGCTGTCGTAGAATTCGCGGGGCTTGTCGTTGGCCAGCCAGTTGACCACCAGATAGCCGACGAGCACCCATGGGAAGGTCATGAAGGTGAGGATAACCGTCCCGACCCTGATCAGCGTTACGTCCAAGCCGGTATAGTCGGCGAGCCCAGAGCAGACGCCCAGCCATTTGCTGTTGCGCTTGTCGAGGTAGAATTTGGTACGGCGAGCGGACATTGCGAACTTCCCTTCCTGTCTGTCTGCGGCGGCCAGCGATCAGTTGTCGCGGCGCCAGTCGTCATCATGGCTGCGCTCGGTGGCCTGTCTGGGCCGCCAGTTCGGATCCTGGCTGTCCAGGATCCGCTCCAGCGTGCCCAGCCGCTCGTCGAGTCGACGCGCCATGTCGTGCATGTTGTCGAGCAGGCGCTCGTCCTCGACCGTCAGGCCGCCATTCTTCTTCCACTGGGTCACATAATGAAGGATCAGCCAGGGCAAGCCGATGAACAGGATTCCGACGACGAGCGGCGCGATGATGATATCGCTGTCCATCGGATCATACCCCCTTGCCTGCAGCCTTCGCCTTCAGCGCGGCGAGTTCGGCGTCGACCTTGTCGCTCGACCGCAGCTCGGCGATTTCCTCGTCGAGGGTCTTGGGCGCAGCGCCCATCCCGGCCGCATCGGCGCGGCCCTCGGCATAGTCGACCCGGCGCTCGAGCAGTTCGAAGCGCGAGAATGCGTCGTCGATCTTCGGGCCGGCATAGATCTCGCGCATCTTGGCGCGGTTGTTCGCCGATTCCAGGCGGGTGACGATGCTGTTCTGGCGCGCCCGCGCCTCGCGCAACTTGCCCTGCAGCTTGGCGATGTCGCCTTCCGACGCCTTGAGCGATTCGTCGAGCAGGGCGACTTCATCGTTCAGCTGGTCGGCCAGGTCTGCGGCCTTCTGCTTTTCGGTCAACGCCGCCTTGGCGAGATCCTCGCGGTCCTTCGACAGTGCGAGCTCGGCCTTTTCCAGCCAGTTGGCCTGGACGGTATCGAGCTTGCCGATCTGCCGGCGCAATTCCTTCTGGTCGGCGATGTTACGAGCCGCCGAGGCGCGGACCTCCACGAGCGTCTCTTCCATCTCGAGGATGATCATGCGGATCATCTTCGCGGGGTCCTCGGCCTTGTCGAGCATGTCGGTGACATTGGCGGCGATGATGTCTCGGGTGCGGGAGAAGATTCCCATTTCAAGCTCCTTGGTTACGCTCGGTATGGCGGGGCGGCGTTGCCAGTCGTGTTGCAGGCAGTCGTGTTGCAGGGACCGTGCCAATTCCAAAAACGGCGAAATAGCTGGATTTCCGGCATGCGCGCACCCTGCTGCGCGATTTTGTCATTGCCAAGTCTTGGGAAGTTTTGCCAACTCTCGGCCGTGGAACGCGAAGCGCAATTCATCGGCCAGTCCTATGCCTTTCTCGATTCGGTCGAGCGGGCGAGCCGCGCCGCCGGGCTCAACCGGCCGGTGCTGGTGGTCGGCGAGCGGGGTACCGGCAAGGAGCTGGTCGCCGAACGCCTGCACCGGCTGTCGCCGCGCTGGGCGGGGCCGCTGGTGACGATGAACTGCGCCGCGCTTCCCGAAACCCTGATCGAGGCCGAACTGTTCGGCCATGAGTCGGGCGCCTTCACCGGCGCGACCAAGGCGCGGCAGGGCCGCTTCGAAGAGGCCGATGGCGGCACGCTGTTCCTCGACGAGCTGGCGACGCTGTCGATGGGCGCGCAAGAACGGCTGCTGCGCGCGACTGAATATGGCGAGGTGACGCGCATCGGATCCTCGCGGCCGATCCGGGTCGACGTGCGCATCGTGGCGGCGACCAACGAGCATCTGCCCGAACTCGTCGACAAGGGCCGCTTCCGCGCCGACCTGCTCGACCGGCTGTCGTTCGAGGTGGTGACCCTGCCGCCGCTACGCGCCCGCGAGGGCGACGTGCCGGTGCTCGCCGATCATTTCGGCCGACGGATGGCGTCGGAACTCGGCTGGCCGCACTGGCCGGGCTTCGGCCCCGCCGCCGCCCAGGCGCTGGCCGACTTTGACTGGCCGGGCAATGTCCGCGAGCTTCGCAACGTCGTCGAGCGCGCGGTATATCGCTGGGACGATTCCGAACATCCCGTCGATGCGATCCAGTTCGATCCGTTCGACAGCCCGTGGCGGCCGGCCAGGACAGATCGCGGCGAGCGGGCGCCAGAAACCGGCGTCGCAGTGCCTGCTGCTGCCCCCCCAGCCGGCCCGGCTCCCGCAGCGCTGCACGACTGTGACGACTTCCGCGCGGCGGTGCTGATGCACGAGAAGGCGCTGCTCGAGGCGGCCCTCAAGCGCTGCCGCTTCAACCAGCGCGCGACCGCGCTCGCGCTCAAGCTCAGCTATGATCAGCTGCGCCACGCGTTGCGCCGCCACGACCTGCTCGACCGGTCCGGATGACCGCCGCCGACCGGCTCTTCGCCAGCTTCGACCGGCTCTATATCCTCAACCTGCCCGATCGCGCCGATCGGCGCCGCGAGATGGCCGGCGAACTCGAGCGGATCGGTACCTCGCTGCAGGATCCGCGAGTCAGGTTGTTCGAGGCGATCCGGCCGCGCGATGCCGGCGGCTTCCCCAATGCCGGTGCGCGGGGCTGCTTCCAGAGCCATCTCGCCATGCTGCGCGAAGCGCGGGATCTCGGCTGCCACGCGATCCTGATCGCAGAGGACGACTGCGACTTCGCTGCCGGCCTCGAGGCGCTGCTGCCTCCCGCACTCGACATGCTCGATCAGCTGGGGTGCGATATATTCTATGGCGGCTACCACTTGCCCGAGGGGCTGGGCGGCGCCGATCCGCTGGCGACGCCCTTGCTGCTCGCCGATTGCGCCATGCCGCTAAGGACCACTCACCTCATCGGTTTCGGCCGTAGCGCGATAGAAGGACTTGTGTCCTATCTCGAGGCGATGCTGAAACGCTCGCCCGGCAGCGCCGAGGGCGGTCCGATGCATGTCGACGGCGCCTATAGCTGGTTCCGGGCCAGTCGCCCCGACCTGACCACCTGGCTGGCCCGGCCGCAGCTCGGCCACCAGCGCCCGTCGCGCACCGACATCTCCCCGCCGGGTCCGCTCGACAGCCTTCCCGGGCCGCTGAGTCAGGCGGCGCGCTGGGCGAAGCGGATCTGGATGCGGCGGCGGTCGAGATCTCGGTAGAGGTTCCAGACTGCAACCCGTTCGCGACCTGAACTCCGTCTCCACGATCGAGATCCCGGCCGCCGCCGCGATGACGTCAAGAGAAAGGGCCGGAGGTTCGCACCCCCGGCCCTTCTTCCTGCAATGCTGCGCGGACGATCAGCCGAGATTGGCGTTGGTCATCGCATAGAGCATCGGGATCGACAGCAGCGTGTTGGTGCGCGAGAAGATCATCGCGGTCTTCGCTGCCTTCGCCTTGGTGTCGGCATCGGCCTCGACCAGGCCGAGTGCCTTCTTCTGCGCCGGCCAGATCAGGAACCAGACGTTGAACGCCATGATCAGCGCCAGCCACATGCCGATGCCGATCAGCCGATAGTCGGGCTGTAGCGTCAGCGCTTCGACCAGATAGCCGGTGACATATGCAACCGAGAGGCCGGTCAGCACCGTGAACGCCGCGCCCCAGCGGAAGAAGAACAGTGCCTTGGGCGCGATATATTTGGAGACACCGGGCTTCAGTTCGGCCGGTACCGACGGCATCGTCGGGATCTGCACGAAGTTGAAATAGTAGAGCAGGCCGATCCAGGTGATGCCGAAGAAGACGTGCAGCCAGCGCAGCACATAGTTAACGAGCAGCGTCTGGTCGGGGTGGATATAGGCGATCAGAGCGACTGCGGCGACGAGTCCGGCGACGAGCACCAGATGTAGATTAGCGAAAAACTTGTCCATGGCGTTCCCCTGCGGTTGCGTCCGCTCCCTTGGCCTGCGGATCGCTTCGGCGCGTACTGTAGGAATCCCGAGTTCGTTTGTCACATGTTATGATAAAGATCGGTGCTGCGGCCCGGAAATCCGACGAAATTTCTCGAAGGCCGGGACCTGCGCGGCCCGGCGCCCGTTGTGGCTCCATCCCCATCACGACCGAGGAGTTTCAATATGGCGTTCACGCTTCCCCCGCTGCCGTTCGACAAGACGGCGCTCGAACCGCTGCTGTCCGCCGAGAGCTTCGACTATCATCATGGCAAGCACCACAAGGCCTATGTCGACAAGGTCAATGGCTGGATCGACGAGAAGGGCCTCCGCGGAAAGTCGCTGGTCGAGGTGATCGCGCTCGCCAAGGGCAGCGGGGACAAGTCGCTGGCCAATAATGCGGGCCAGATCTGGAACCACGACTTCTTCTGGCAATGCCTCGCGCCCGCCGGCGCAACCAGGCCATCGGCTACCCTGGCCAAACTGATCGATGCCAGCTTCGGGTCGCACGAGACCATGATCGAGAAGCTGGCGGACGAGGCGGCCGGCCATTTCGGCAGCGGCTGGGCGTGGCTGGTGCTGGCCGGCGATGCGCTGAAGATAACCTCACTCCACGACGGCGACACCCCGCTCGGCCAGGACGGCATCAAGCCATTGCTGACGCTCGATGTGTGGGAGCACGCTTATTATATCGACTATCGCAACGAGCGGCCGAAATTTGCCGAAGCCGTGCTGGGGCAGCTGATCAATTGGGATTTCGTCTCGCAGAATGTCGAGGGCGACGCCGTGCGGCGCGGTGATCAGATGGCGGCGTAATCTCGCCGTCGCGCTTCGCAGCGAAGGCTTCAAGCCCGCCCGATCTCCTCCAGAAACCGGTCGAGCCGCTGCTGGAGGCGATCCGCGCCCGTAGTCAGCGAGCGGGCGATGCCGATCACCGCCTCCGAGCCGGTCGCCACGTTGTTGGCCGTCGCGCTTATATCAGCGGCCTGCAGGCGGATATGGTCGTTGGCCGCAGCCGCGTCGCGAACGCCAGCGCTGATCAGCTGCGTGGCAGCGGCGTTGCGCATCACCGCTTCGTCGATAGTCGAGGCAAGACCGACAAGCGCCGCCACCGCCGACTCGATTCCCACCTGGCCAGCGGCAACGCTGCCGACGCCGTTGCGCACGCTCATGATCCGATCGGCGACCTGCTGCGCCGCGGTGGAAGTTTGTCGGGCAAGCGCCTTGACCTCGGCGGCAACGATCGCGAAGCCGCGGCCGGCATCGCCGGCGCGCGCCGCTTCGATCGTCGCGTTGAGCGCGAGCAGGTTGATCCTTCGCGCGATGCGGTCGATCGCGCCGACCACCTCTCCGATCTCGCTGGCGGCGTCACTGAGCTGCCGGGCGCGCTGGCCGCCATCCTCTATCAACTGGCCGACCCGCGCCGTCGAGGTGCGCGCCTCCGCGACCTCGCCGCCAAGCGCATCGAGTTCGCGTGCGAGATGATGGCCCTGCGCGGCGATCTCCCCGACATTGTCGGCCGCCTGCGCCGCCGCGGCCATCACCGAAAGGCCCTTGTCGCCCGCATCGCCGGCCCGCCCGCTCATGTCGCGTGCGGCGCATTGCAGCTTGTCCGAGGCGCCGGCGATCTCATGCGACAGCAGCGACGCTTCGGCCCGCATTGCCGCCGATGCACCGGCGATCATGTGCAGCCGCGCCTGCTGCTGCGCCGCGGTCATCGCCTCTCGATCAGCTGCCATGCGCAGCAGCTTGCGCCCGCCGACCGCGCCCTTGAAGCGTCCGCCGTCGGTGACGATCAGAGCATCATGACCGTTGCCTTCCGAGATCAGCAGGAAGAAATGCGCAAGGCCCGCGTCGATCTCCGCCATGGGCACCATGCTGACGAACTCGTCCATCCGACAATATAGCGTGTCATTCTGCAGGAGAGCATGGCCGAACGGGTTGAGCAGCAGCTTGCGGATATCGCGTTCGAGCACGGCCCCGATGGGCCGGCCTTCCGCATCGACCACCGGCAAAGCTTCCAGTTCGGGCCTCGCCCGGAACAGCGCGATCACCTCTCGCAGGCCGGCGCTCGCCGCAATCGCCTCGGTCTCCAGGGCATCGCAAAGGACCCCATCCTGCAAAGGGCTTGGTCTCATCGCAGTGGCATGGATCATCATCGGCTCCTCGCGGGCCGATCTAGGTCACGATAGTAAATGCGAGGTAAGCCGGGCGTGACAGAGCGATGACAGACAGGTAAAATTGCGCGCTAAAATCCTCGATCAGAGGAAGATGCTTAGCCCTGCGGCGGCAGCGCGACGTCCTCGGCCTTTTCGGCGTTGAGGCCATGCTTCATCAGCATTGGCACATTGGCGAGCGCGAACAACAGCGTGGCGGGCATCGCGCCCCATAATTTATAGCCGAGCCAGAAGGACATGCTGGTCGAGCGCCAGACCACTTCATTGGCGATCGCCATCGCGACGAAGAACAGCGCCCAGTTCCGGGTGAGCTTGCTCCAGCCGAGGTCGGTAAGGCCGGGATAGGCGTGGCCGAGCACCGTCTTGATGGTCGGCCGTCCGGTGAACAGCCCGAACGCCAGGATGGCGGCAACCAGCAGATAATAAGCGGTGGGCTTCATCTGGATGAATTTCGGATCGTGCAGCCACAGGGTAAGCCCGCCGAACCCCAATACCATCACGCCCGAGAACAGCAGCAACGCCGATACCTTGCGGTAGATTGCCCAGGAGGCGACTACTGCGATCAGCGTGGCGCCCATGAAGACACCGGTCGACGCCATGACGTCCTTGCTGAGCCAAAAGGCCAGCAGATAGACGAGCAGCGGCCCCAGGTCGATCGCCAGCCGCATGCCCGCGCCGGGTTCGGATTTATTCAAAGCCATGTCGCCCATCACTTGCCGATCCTCTCCAGGCCCGCGATCGCGCGCGCCACTTCCGCCGGGTCGAACGGCTTGAGATCGTCAACCCCTTCGCCCAGCCCGATCGCGTGGACCGGCATGCCATAGCGCTCCGCGGCAGCGACCAGCACGCCGCCGCGCGCAGTGCCGTCGAGCTTGGTCATGATCAGGCCGGTCACGCCCGCCGTCTCCTTGAATATCTCGATCTGGCTCAGCCCGTTCTGGCCGGTGGTCGCATCGAGTACGAGCAGAACGTCGTGCGGCGCCGCTGGGTTCAATCGCCCTAGCACCCGCCTGATCTTGGCAAGCTCGTCCATCAGGCCAGTCTTGTTCTGCAGGCGACCGGCGGTGTCGACGATCAGCACGTCGATGCCCTTCTCGGTACCCTGCTTGACGCCCTCGAACACGAGGCCGGCGGCATCGCCGCCCTCGCTGCCGGTGATGATCGGCACGTCGACCCGCTCGGCCCAGACCTTGAGCTGGCCGATCGCGGCGGCGCGGAAGGTGTCCCCCGCGACCAGCATCACCGCATAGTCCTGTTCCTTGAGCCAGTGGGCAAGCTTGGCGATCGTGGTGGTCTTGCCGGATCCGTTGACGCCGATGACCAGGATCACCTGCGGCCGCGGGAATGCTTCGATCTCCAGTGGCCTCGCGACCGGCGCCAGCACCTTCTCGATCTCCTGCGCGACGATCTCGCGCAGGGCGCGCTCGTCCAGCCCCTTCTCGAACATCTCGCCGGCGAGCCGGTCGCGGATGCGGCGGGAGGTGACCGGGCCCAGGTCCGAGGCGATCAGCGCCTCCTCGATTTCGTCGAGCGTGGCTGCGTCCAGCGCGGCCTTGCCGAACAGGCCGGTCAGGTTCTCGCCCAGGCGGTCGGAGGTCTTGAGGAAGCCGCCCAACAGTTTCTCGTGCCAGCGCTTGTCGCTCATGCGGCCATGCCTGCGGATCTTCCCTTGAGGCCATCGGCATCGATGCCGGTGATGATGGTGGAGACGATGCGCCCCGGTTCGGGCACCTCGCCTTCGAAACGCACCCGCGCGAAATTGGCCGCGTGACCGGCGCCGCCGCGCTCGGCCAGCACCGCCTGCTCACTGCCGACCAGGGTGGTGAGCCAAGCCGCCTGGCGCGCCTGCGCCCGTTCGCGCAAGCGGGCCGCCCTGCGCCGGATCGTCGCGCGATCGAGCTGGGGCATCCGTGCGGCCGGCGTCCCGCTGCGCGGCGAATAGGGGAAGATATGGCCGAACACGATGTCGCAATCGTCGATCAGCGCCGCGGTATTCGCCGCCATCGCATCGTCTTCGGTGGGGAAGCCGGCAATCAGGTCGGCACCGATGGCGATGTCGGGTCGCGCCGCCTTCAGCCGCTCGACCATCGCGACCGCCTGCGCGCGACTGTGCCGGCGCTTCATCCGCTTGAGGATCATGTCGTCGCCGGCCTGCAGCGAGAGATGCAGGTGCGGCATGATCCGCGCCTCGCCGGTCACCAGCGCGAACAGCCGGTCGTCGATCTCGATCGAGTCGAGCGACGAGAGGCGCAGCCGACGGAGATCCGGCACATGCGCCAGGATCCGCTCGACCAGCATCCCCAGCGTCGGCGCACCGGGCAGGTCGGGGCCGTAGCTGGTGAGGTCGACGCCGGTCAGCACCACTTCTTCGTGGCCCTGCTCGACCAGCACCCTGATCCGATCGACGACGATGCCGGCCGGCACCGAGCGGCTGTTGCCGCGGCCGTAGGGAATCACGCAGAAGGTGCAGCGATGGTCGCAGCCATTCTGGACCTCGACGAAGGCCCGGGCATGGCCGGTGAAGGCGGATGCCATGTGCGGCGTGGTCTCGCGCAGCGCCATGATGTCGGAAACATGGATATCGGCGGCATCCGCGCGTTCGAAGCCGAACAGGTCGGCGCGGCCCTTGTCGGCATTGCCGATCACCCGCGCCACTTCGGGCATCGCCGCGAAGCTGGCCGGCTCGATCTGGGCGGCGCAGCCGGTGACGACGATCCGCGCCTCGGGCCGGCGCCGTGCCGCCTGGCGGATCGCCTTGCGCGCCTGCTTGACCGCCTCCGCCGTCACCGCACAGCTGTTGACGATGATCAGGTCGTCGGCGTCGGCCGCCAGCGCCCGCATCGTCTCGCTCTCGGCTATGTTGAGCCGGCAGCCCAGCGTGATCAGCTCGGGGCCGCTCATCCGAAGGCGCTCAACTCGACTTCCGCGGTGAACACATGGGTGGCCGGGCCTGACATGGTGATCCTGCCGCCGGGCGTCCAGTCGATCACCAGCGGCCCGCCGGGCAGCGTCACCTTCACCGGCGCATCGACGAGACCCGCGCGGATCGCCGACACCGCCGTCGCGCAGGCGCCGGTGCCGCACGCGTCGGTGAGACCGACGCCGCGCTCCCACACCCGCAGGCGGATGTTCGTCCGGTCGTCGACCGTCGCCACATTGACGTTGACCCTCGCCGGGAACAACGGGTCGGTTTCGATCAGCGGGCCGAGCCGGCCGAGCTCGACCGCATCGCATTCGGGAACCAAGAAGATCACGTGCGGATTGCCGACATTGGCCGCCATCGGCGCGGTCAGATCCTCCCAGGCGACCGGCATCGCCCGCGTATCCATAGCATAGGCCAATGGGATAGCGTCCCAGTCGAACCGCGGCGCCTCCAGCTCGACCGACACCGTCTCGCCCTCGCTGCGGCCACCGAGCAGGCCGCCGAGCGTCTCGAGGGTCGCGCTGCCGCCAAGCAAGCTGACCACACAGCGTGTGGCATTGCCGCACGCCTCGACCTCGCCGCCATCGGCGTTAAAAATCCGCATCCGCGCATCGGCTATCGTCGACGGCTCGAGCAGGATCAGCTGGTCGCAACCAACCCCGGTCCGCCGGTCGGCGAGCGCGCGCGCGCGCGCCTCGGTGATCTCCACCGGACGCTCGCGCGCATCGATCACGACGAAATCATTGCCGAGACCATGCATCTTGTGAAAGCGGACCATCATCGCCGCGCGATTTAGGGATTAGCGGAGGGCAAGTCCATAAGGCGAGACTCAAGATGCCAGCCGCTTGCGACCCTGACGCATTGACACCACTTCACCGGCAACCGCGCTGGGGCTTGCCGCGATCAGAAGTCCGCGCTCGGCGAGCAGGGCGCGAGTGGCGCGGGCCGGGATGGCGCGGCCGAAGTGCCAGCCCTGGCCGGTGGTGCAGCCCAGGCCGATCAGCATCATGTGGATCTCGCCGGTTTCGATGCCCTCGGCCATTGCGGCGATGCCCAGACTGTCTGCCAGCGAGACGATCATCCGCACCAGCGCCGCCGCCTCGGCGTCTCGGGCCATCCGCGTCACGAAGCTGCGATCGATCTTGATCCGATCGAGCGGCAAGGCACGCAGGTGGGTGAGGCTGGAATAGCCGGTTCCGAAATCGTCGAGCGCGACCCGGATGCCCTGGTTCTTGAGGCTGCCGATGATCGAACTGGCGAAGCCCAGATTTTCCAGCAGCGCCGCCTCGGTGATCTCGATTTCGAGCCGCTCGGCGGGAAAGTTCATCTCGATGAGCAGCTTGACGATCTTCTGTGCAAGCCAGGGATCGCGCATCTGCGCCGGGCTGATATTGACCCCGAGCAAGAGGGTCGGGTGCCAATGTCGCGCCTCCTCGAGCGCGCTGCGGATCAACGACATCGAGAGTTCGCCGATCAGCCCTGACTCCTCGGCGATGGGGATGAAAACCGATGGCTCGATCAGCCCATGTTCGGGATGCTCCCAGCGGGCGAGCAGCTCGAATCCTATCAGCGCGCCGGTGGCGAGATCGACCTGTTGCTCGAACCACGGCACGATCTGGCCGGTTGGAATGCCGGCGCGCAGCCCGAGCTCGATCTGGTTTCGCAGCTCGAGCTCGCGTTCCATGCTGGCATCGAACCAGGCGCGGCGGTTCCGTCCGCTGCGCTTGGCCGCGTAGAGCGCGATATCCGATCGCCGCATCAGCGTATCGATGGTGCGGCAGCCGGCCTCGGTGCGGGCTATGCCCACGGACGCTCCGATCCGCGCCTCGACGCCGCCGACCATGAACGGTTCGGCCATGCGGGCGAGGATCGCGTCGGCAATGCTATCGACGGTCGCAGGCAGGCTCGGATCGAATGGAAAGGCGCAGGCGAACTCATCGCCGCCCAACCGCGCGGCGATGGCGTGCGGCGGAAGCGGCGCCGTCATCGCCTCGGCAGCCGCGCGCAGCAGCTGGTCGCCGGCCATATGGCCGTGCAGGTCGTTGATCGCCTTGAAATGATCGAGGTCGACCATCAGCATCGCCACGGACCGCTCGCGCTTCAGCGTGGCCTCCATCATCCGTGCGCCGCTTTCACTCAGCGCGCGCCGGTTGAGCAGGCCAGTGAGCGGATCGCTGGTGGCAAGCTCGCTAGCGTGCGCCTCCGCGGCACGGCGCAACGCGACTTCGTGCTTGAGCACGCGGTAACGCCGCCAGCCTAGCACGGTCAGCGCGACATTGAGCAGCAACACCGATACCAGGATGTTGTCGGAAACCGACAGGCCGCCACGCAGCGAACGATAGACCGATGCGACGACCGACCAGCCGGAGGCGATCACGAGCAAGGTCGCAGCGACGCTCACCCCGGCGGCCAGCAGGTCGCGACGATCCCCCGGCGGGCTCGCTTGCGTGCCCTCCTTGCTCGTCCTGCCTTCCATGTCGTCTCCGGTTTCTAGCGAAGACGCAGCCTAGTCGGGCGAGATTGACAATAGTTTAACGTGATAGCCGCCGGGCTCCCGAAGGGCGATCGCCGCGCACGTTCAGGCTTCCTCCTCGAACATGACGGCGACATCGGCATTGGCGGTCAGCCGAACCCTGCCTCCCTCGACCTCGGCGACCAGGCCACCCGGGACATAATGATTATGACCGCGATGGCCGCCCTGGCCGCTGTCCGCCTTGGTGAGCTTGATCCGGGCACCGTCGACATGGTCGACGGTGCCGACGTGCACGCCATCGGCGCCAATGACCTCCATATGCTCCTGGATGCGCGAAAGATCGGCCATGGAAATTCTCCTGCGTTGAAGGTCCGTTCGAACGCGCGGCAACGCAGAAGTCTCCGCCAAGTGCGGTGTAAGATGTTTACAAGTTTTCATTCACAGCGGAGAACGCCCTGACGCGACCACCTCATTTTTGGGCACCCAGCTGCTGACATTGCCGGGTTTCAGGTGTCTGACGCTTACAACAAACGCATGAGGGAACCGCGATGACCTACCAAGACCAGATCAGTCAGACACAGCAGCTGATCCGCAGCTATAACGGCACCTGGGACGGCATCGACGCCGAGTCGGTCGCTCGCATGCGGCTGCAGAACCGCTTCCAGACCGGGCTCGACATCGCGCGCTACACCGCCGCGATCATGCGCCGCGACATGGCTGCCTATGACGCCGATCCCGCAAATTATACCCAGTCGCTGGGTTGCTGGCATGGCTTCATCGGCCAGCAGAAGATGATCTCGATCAAGAAGCATTTCGGCACCACCAAGCGCCGCTATCTGTATCTCTCGGGCTGGATGGTCGCCGCTCTGCGTTCCGATTTCGGGCCGCTGCCCGACCAGTCGATGCATGAGAAGACCAGCGTTCCGGCGCTGATCGAGGAGCTCTACACCTTCTTGCGCCAGGCCGATGCCCGCGAGCTCGGCATGATGTTCCGCGAGATCGACAAGGCCCGCGAGACCGGCAACCAGGTCGAGGAGCAGCGCCTGCTCCACGCCGTCGAGAATTACGAGACGCATGTCGTGCCGATCATCGCCGATATCGATGCCGGCTTCGGCAACGCCGAGGCGACCTATCTGCTCGCCAAGAAGATGATCGAGGCCGGCGCCTGCGCGCTGCAGATCGAGAATCAGGTGTCCGACGAGAAGCAGTGCGGCCATCAGGACGGCAAGGTCACCGTGCCGCACGAGGACTTCCTCGCCAAGGTCCGCGCCTGCCGCTACGCCTTCCTCGAACTCGGCGTCGAGGATGGCATCATCGTCACCCGCACCGACTCGCTGGGCGCCGGGCTCACCAAGCAGATCGCCTACAGCAAGGAGCCGGGCGATCTCGGCGACCAGTATAACGCCTTCCTCGACTGCGAGGAGGTCACCGACCTCAACAGCATCAACGGCGACGTGGTGATCAACCGCGGCGGCAAGCTGATGAAGCCGAAGCGCCTGCCGTCGAATCTCTATCAGTTCCGCGAAGGCACGGGTGCCGACCGTTGCGTGCTCGATTGCATCACCTCGCTCCAGCATGGCGCCGATCTGCTGTGGATCGAGACCGAGAAGCCGCACATCGAGCAGATCGCCTCGATGGTGGACAAGATCCGCGAGGTCATCCCGAACGCCAAGCTGGTCTACAACAACTCGCCTTCGTTCAACTGGACGCTCAACTTCCGCCAGCAGGTGTTCGACGCCTGGGTCGAAGCCGGCAAGGACGTGTCGGCCTATGATCGCGCCAAGCTGATGAGCGTCGACTATGACGGCACGGATCTCGGCATCGAAGCCGATGAGCGGATCCGCACCTTCCAGCGCGACGCGGCGAAGCGCGCCGGCATCTTCCACCACCTGATCACCCTGCCGACCTACCACACCGCAGCGCTGTCGACCGACAACCTCGCCAAGGAATATTTCGGCGAGGCCGGCATGCTCGGCTACGTCCAGGGCGTACAGCGTCAGGAAATCCGCCAGGGCATCGCTTGCGTGAAGCACCAGAACATGTCGGGCTCCGACATCGGCGACGATCACAAGGAATATTTCGCCGGTGAAGCCGCCCTCAAGGCCGGCGGCGCCCACAACACGATGAACCAGTTCGCGGCGTAAGCGAACGGAGTCGACCCATCCGAGCGGAACGGGAGGCCCGGGGCGCAAGCTCCGGGCCTTTCTTTTTGATCGACGAACCCGCTCTTCCTTCGTCACCCCAGCGCAGGCTGGGTCTCAGCCGTCGGGGACGGTGTCGAACGTTGCGAACCCCGACCGAGATGCCAGCCTACGCTGGCATGACGTTAGTGGATGGGTGGCGGCAAACCTTGCTTTCTTAGCCCCGTCCCGCTAAAGCCCGCCCGTCTTACAGACAGCAAAGCATTGGACGCGTCCACGGATGCACGCTGGCCGGCGAGGTTTCGCCCGCCGGCGTTGTTTGCGTTTTGCACCTGTAAGGCAGCAATTTCGGCGCTTCGGCGCAGAGGAGTGAACCGATGTTCGAAAGTCTGAGCGAACGGCTGGGAGGGGTCTTCGACCGCTTGCGCGGTCGCGGCGCGCTTTCCGAATCGGATGTGCGCGAGGCGATGCGCGAGGTCCGCATCGCGCTGCTCGAGGCCGATGTCGCGCTTCCCGTGGTCCGCGAGTTCGTCGACAAGGTCACCGAACAGGCGGTCGGCCAGAATGTACTGCGCTCGGTCACGCCGGGCCAGCAGGTCGTCAAGATCGTCCATGATGCGCTGGTCGAGATGCTGGGTTCGGAAGCGTCGGACCTCAACGTCGACGTCAGCCCCCCGGCGATCATCATGATGGTCGGCCTGCAGGGCTCGGGCAAGACGACGACGACTGCGAAGATCGCGAAGCGGCTTACCGAAAAGGGCCGCAAGAAGGTCATGATGGCGTCGCTCGACGTCAATCGCCCGGCCGCGCAGGAGCAGCTCGCGATCCTCGGCACCCAGACCGCGGTCACCACCTTGCCGATCGTCCAGGGCCAGCAGCCTGTCGATATCGCGCGGCGCGCGCTCCAGTCGGCCAAGCTCCAGGGCTATGACGTCCTGATCCTCGACACCGCCGGCCGGCTCCATGTCGACCAGGCGCTGATGGAGGAAATGAAGGCGGTCGCCGGCGTTGCCGACCCTGAGGAAATCCTGCTCGTCGTTGACGCGCTGACCGGCCAGGACGCGGTCAACGTCGCCCGCAGCTTCTCCGAGCAGGTACCGTTGACCGGCGTGGTCCTGACCCGGATGGACGGCGACGCGCGCGGCGGCGCCGCGCTGTCGATGCGCGCCGTCACCGGCAAGCCGATCAAATTCGTCGGCACCGGCGAGAAGCTCGACGGCATCGAGCTGTTCCAGCCGAGCCGCGTCGCCGGCCGCATCCTCGGCATGGGCGATGTGGTCAGCCTGGTCGAGCGCGCCGCCGAGACCATCAAGGTCGAAGAGGCCGAGGCGATGGCCGCCCGGATGGCCAAGGGCCTGTTCGACATGAACGACCTGCGCAACCAGCTGCGCCAGATGTCGCGTATGGGGGGGCTTTCGGGCCTCGCCGCGATGCTGCCCGGCATCAAGCAGGTCAAGCAGGCGATGGCCTCCGGCGCGGCCGACGACAAGGTGCTGGTGCGGATGGACGCGATCATCGGATCGATGACGCCCAAGGAACGCACGAGACCGGAACTGCTCAACGCCAAGCGCAAGATCCGCGTCGCCAAGGGCTCCGGCACCACCGTGCAGGACGTCAACAAGCTCCTGAAGATGCACCAGGAGATGTCGACGATGATGAAGAAGATGAAGAAGATGGGCGGCCTCAAGGGCCTCGGCGCGCTGCTCGGCGGCGGCGGGGGCGGCGGCCTGGGCGGCCTGCTCGGCGGTGGCGGCGGCATGCCCCCGATGGCGGGCGGCGGCGGTCTTCCCGGGCTGCCCGGCAATCCCCAGGGCCTGCCCCCCGGTTTCCAGAATTTCATGAAGAAGAAATAAGCACTTAGACCGAATACCAGAAAGGAAGTTCCTAATGTCCGTATCGATCCGTCTCGCCCGTGGCGGCGCCAAGAAGCGCCCTTATTATCGCATCGTCGTCGCCAATTCGCGCAGCCCGCGCGATGGCGCCTTCATCGAGAAGATCGGGTCGTACAACCCGCTGCTCGCCAAGGATGACGCCAACCGCGTCGTGCTCGACACCGAGCGTGCCAAGCATTGGCTGTCGGTCGGCGCGCAGCCCACCGATCGCGTCGCCCGCTTCTTCGATGCCGCCGGCGTCAAGGAACGCGCCGCCCGCAGCAACCCGAACAAGGGCGTTCCCGGCGACAAGGCCAAGGAGCGCGCCGAAGAGCGCCAGGCGAAGCTCGACGCCGCTGCCGAGGCCGCTGCTGCTCCGGCACCGGTCGTCGAGGAAGCTGCCGCCGAGGAGGCTCCTGCCGACGAAGCGCCTGCAGAGGCTTGATTGTTTTAGCCCCTCCCTTCCCAGGGAGGGGTTGGAATGGGTGACGCCGGCCTCCATCCGTCACCCCGGCGGAGGCCGGGGCCTCGATCGTCAGGGACGGAACGGACGTCGCGAGCTCTATTGAGATTCCGGCCTCCGCCGAAACGACGGTAGAAAGGAAGCTGGCGTGAGCGACCGCGCGATCACCGTCGCCGCCATCATCGGCGCGCACGGCATCTCAGGCGAGGTGCGTCTCAAGCTCCTCAGCGAGGATCTCAAGGCCTATCCGAAGCTCTCGGGTGGCGGACGAACCTTCACGCTCACCTCACTCCGTCCGGCCGGGGCGGGCGCCGTTGCGCGCTTCGCGGAGATCACCGATCGCAACGCCGCCGAGGCGCTGCGGGGTACCGAACTCTGCGTGCCGCGCTCGGCGCTGCCGCCGCTCGGCGAGGGCGAATATTATCATATCGATCTGATCGGCCTGCCCTGCCTTGCCGATGGCGAGCCGGTCGGGACGGCCGTACTGATCGACGATTTCGGCGCGGGTGACGTGCTCGAAATCGAGAAGCCCGATGGCAAGCGCTTCATGGTGCCGGTGGCCAAAGCCGTGACGATCGAGCCCGATCGCCTGCTGATCGACCCGGAGTTCGTCGAATGAATGCCACCACGATCTTCCTGACCATCGCCGCAGTCTATTTGACGATCATCGCCTATGGCGTCGTCCGTACCCGCAAGCGGGGCCTGCCGCTCCAAGTCCGCTTCGCCGCCGCCACGGCGCAGGTGGTGCTACCGCCCGCGATCCTGTTCGGCGCGCTGCTGATGACGCGCGACGCCTTGATGATCGGCGGCTGGGGCGTGATGCTGGCGATGCTGCTCGTGGCTGGCGCGTTGCTGGCGGTCTGCACGGATATCGTGGCGCGACGCGTCTTGTAGCCAGGCCGTGTATTGTATATACATCCTGTATATACGGGGGCAGTGATGAGCGAGGAATATCGCGCCAAGATTTTCAAATCGGGCAATTCGGTGGCGCTGCGCTTGCCGAAGGCACTTGGCTTGAAGGAAGGCACCGAGATGATCGTACGCGAGGAACACGGTGAGTTCACGCTGCGGCCGGTGGACGAGAAGCCCCGCAAGATCGATTTGACCGGGATCGCAGGATCGATCCCCGATTTCAAACCTTTCTCACCTGAAGAACGCGCGTTCGAAGAGCGAGAACTCGATTGGGAGGGAAAGCTGCTGCCACGTGGCTGACCCTCACTTTCTGCTCGACTCCGATATCTGCATCTACGTCCTCGCAGACGCGACCGGGCCGTGCGCGGCGCGTCTTGGACAATGCGACCAAGGTAGTGTTGTCACCTCGATGATCAGCTACGCCGAGGTGATCCGTGGCATCCCTTCCCCAGACGAAGTGAAGCGTCGAGCAGCGGCAAAACTGTTCGGAGTTGTGCCACCTTTGGCTTTCGACCGCGCTGCTGCCGATATCTACGCCGGCCTGCCTTTCAAAAGAGCGCGTTACGATCGCCTCATCGCAGCGCATGCTCTGGCGCTCGGCCTTACGCTCGTGACAGCGAACGTAAGGGATTTCGCCGACATTCACGGCCTGCAGGTCGAGAACTGGACCTTGCCCGCATGACTTTCGCCGCCACCATCCTAACCCTCTACCCCGAGATGTTCCCCGGACCGCTCAGCATCTCGCTCGCTGGCCGCGCCCTCGCCGAGGGGAAATGGGCGTGCGATCCTGTGCAGATCCGCGACTTCACCACCGACAGGCACCGCTCGGTCGACGACACGCCGGCGGGCGGCGGCGCGGGGATGGTGATGCGGGCGGACATCCTCGCGCGCGCCGTCGATGATGCGCTCGTGCGCCAGCCACAGGCGCCGGTGCTGGCGATGACGCCGCGCGGCGCGCCGCTGACTCAGGCGCGCGTCCGCGAGATCGCGGCCGGCCCCGGCGTCACGATTCTCTGCGGCCGGTTCGAGGGAATCGACGAGCGGCTGTTCGAGGCGCGCGCCATCGAGCCGGTCTCTATCGGCGACTATATATTGTCGGGCGGCGAGATGGGCGCGATGGTGCTGCTCGATGCTTGCATTCGGCTGCTTCCCGGCGTAATGGGCGCCCCCGATAGCGGGGATGACGAGAGCTTCGAAACGGGGCTGCTCGAATATCCGCATTATACCCGACCTGCTGAGTGGGAAGGGCGCACGATCCCCGAGGTGCTGCGATCTGGGGATCATGCGAGGATCGAGGCATGGCGAAAATCCATGGCCGAGACCGATACAAGGCTAAGGAGGCCGGACCTTTGGGAGCGCCATGAGGGTGCTCGGGTCAAGTCTCCCTCTGGCGCGCGGCAACAGAAGAAGGAGCGATGAGCCATGAACCTCATCCAGACGCTCGAAGCCGAGCAGATTGCCAAGTTCAAGGAATCGAAGTCGATTCCCGATTTCCGTCCCGGTGATACGCTCCGCGTCGGCGTGAAGGTCGTCGAAGGCGAGCGCACCCGCGTCCAGAATTACGAGGGCGTGTGCATCGCGCGCTCGAACAGGGGCATGGGCAGCTCGTTCACCGTGCGCAAGATTTCCTTTGGCGAGGGCGTCGAGCGCGTGTTCCCGCTCTATTCGCCGAACGTCGATTCGATCGAAGTCGTCCGCAAGGGCGTCGTACGGCGTGCGAAGCTCTATTATCTGCGTGGCCGCACCGGTAAATCGGCGCGAATTGCGGAGCGCCGCGACAATAAACCGGCCGCCGAGGCCCAGGAAGCCTGATCGACCAGGCAACCAACCCAAACCTCGCAGACGGCCGGCTCCCCAGGGAGACCGGCCGTTTGTTTGTCCATCGAACAGAGAAATGAACGTCACCCCAGCGAAAGCTGGGGTCTCATGAGGCTCCTGAGATCCCAGCTTTCGCTGGGATGACACATATACAAGGAAAGCAAGACCATGGGCTATCGTGTCGTCGTCGCGGGTGCCACCGGCAATGTGGGCCGCGAAATGTTGAACATCCTGGCCGAGCGCGAGTTTCCGATCGACGAGATCGCCGCGGTCGCCTCGGCGCGGTCGCAGGGCGATCAGATCGAATTCGGCGAGACCGGCCAGATGCTCAAGGTCCAGAATATCGAGCATTTCGATTTTACCGGCTGGGATATCGCGCTGTTCGCAATCGGCTCGACCGCCACCAAGATCTATGCGCCCAAGGCGGCCGCAGCAGGCTGCACCGTGATCGACAACAGCTCGCTCTACCGGATGGACCCGGACGTACCGCTGATCGTGCCCGAGGTGAACCCGGAGGCGATCGACGGCTACAAGGCGCGCAACATCATCGCCAATCCGAACTGCTCGACCGCGCAGATGGTGGTGGCGCTCAAGCCGCTGCACGACGCCGCGAAGATCAAGCGCGTTGTCGTGTCGACCTACCAGTCGGTGTCGGGCGCCGGCAAGGAAGGCATGGACGAGCTGTTCGAGCAGAGCCGCAACATCTTCGTCGGTGATCCCGCGACGCCGAAGAAGTTCACCAAGCAGATCGCGTTCAACGTGATCCCGCACATCGACAGCTTCCTCGACGACGGTTTCACCAAGGAAGAGTGGAAGATGGTCGTCGAGACCAAGAAGATCATGGACCCCAAGGTCAAGGTCGTCGCCACCTGCGTCCGCGTGCCCGTGTTCGTCGGCCATTCGGAAGCGATCAACATCGAGTTCGAAAACGAGTTGTCGGCACAGGACGCGCAGAAGATCCTGCGCGAGGCGCCCGGCGTGATGCTCGTCGACAAGCGGGAGGACGGCGGATACGTCACCCCGGTCGAGTGCGTCGGCGACTTCGCCACCTTCGTCAGCCGCGTCCGCGAGGACCCGACGGTGGAGAATGGCCTGGTGCTGTGGTGCGTCTCCGACAACCTGCGCAAGGGCGCCGCGCTCAACGCGGTGCAGATCGCCGAACTGCTCGGTCGGCGTCACCTGAAGAAGGGGTGAATCTTCCGGCTTGCCGCCGCACCTCAACCTTCTCCCGTCATTCCAGCAAAGGCTGGGGTGACGGGAAAGTGACATAGGCATCCGCAAAACTTCCGTCTATTCAAACGGCGCTGATCGGCAGCGTCGCGGTCTCATTGCCACTGAGCGCATGGGGCACGGCTTATCCGCGGCTTCACATCATAGCGGCGCGGAGGCGCTGCTCGATGCGTGGATCGACACGCGCGATCTGCCGCGCTACCGCACCGGGGACAATGCGGCGATCGTGGACCGCTGGATGAAGCCGTTGGCAAACTCCCCCACCAAGACCACCACCCACAGCTTCGCGGGCGCCGACGGCGCGGCGATGGCATGGCACGAGATGGGGGCGGCCGATGCGCGGCCGCTCATCCTGATCCACGGGCTGTTCTCGAACGCCGCCACCAACTGGATACGCTATGGCCATGCCGCCAAACTGGCCGCGCAGGGGCGGCGGGTGATCATGCCGGATCTGCGCGCGCATGGCGAAAGCGCGAAGCCACACGACGGCGGCGGCTACCGCCATGACATCCTTGCCAACGATAATCTGGCGCTGATCGAACAGCTGGGGCTCGCGCCCGGCGGCTATGATCTCGGCGGCTACTCGCTCGGCGCGCGCACCACCGCGCGGATGCTGCTGCGCGGCGCCCGGCCCGGCAAGGCGATGCTTGCGGGCATGGGGCTCGAGGGGCTGCTCGATCTCGGCAGCCGGGTGGAGTTCTTCCGCAGCGTGCTCGAAGGCGTCGGCACTCACCAGAAATTCTCATCCGAATGGATGGCCGAAGCCTTCCTCAAGACCACAGGCGGCGATTCCCGGGCGCTGCTCCTGCTGCTCGACCATTTTCCTGCGATCCCGCGCGCGGCACTGACCGAGTTCGAGCTGCCGATCCTCGTCCTGACCGGCGCCGAGGACCACGACAATGGCTCGGCACGGGCGCTGGCCGATGCGCTGCCTAATGCCGCGTTGGTCGAGGTGCCGGGCAATCATATGAGCGTGGTAACGCTGCCGCAGTTCGGCGACGCCATGGTGGACTGGTTTCGCTAGCGTATTATCCGTATAGCACACGCTTGACCCACACGAGCTCCCTGGTGACAATGCTGTCAGCGCAACAGCTTCGCCAAGGAACCTTTCGATGAAATCTGCAATCAAGGCGGTGTCGTCCGCGCTTGCCCTCGCCATCTTGCTGGCGACCGCCCCTGCCTCCGCCCAGAGTTCGCAACAGGCCCCGCCGCTTGCTGCTCCGGCCACCGCGGCCGAGGCCGACGCTTTCGTTGCGGCTGCCGAAAAGGAGCTTGGCGACTACAGCATCTTCTCGGCGCAGGTCTCCTGGATCAACGCCACCTATATCACCGACGATACCGATGCGGTGAACGCGAAGGTGGGCGCAGACCTGACCGAGATGCAGGTGCGCCTCGCCAAGGGTGCGGCGCGGTTCGATGGAGTCCAGCGGCTGAGCTACGATACGCGCCGCAAGCTCGACATGCTGAAGCAGGGCATCACCCTGCCCGCGCCCGACGCGCCCGGCGCGGCCCGCGAGCTCAACGACATCGCGACGCGGCTCCAGTCCGCCTATGGCAAGGGCCGGGGCACGCTGCGCGGCCAGCAAATCAACGGTTCGGATATCGAGGCCGAGATGGGCACGAACCGCAACCCTGCGGAACTCAAGGAGATGTGGGTCAGCTGGCACGACAATGTCGGCCGGCCGATGAAGGGCGACTATGTCCAACTGGTCGAGATCGCCAACAAGGGTGCGGTCGAGCTCGGTTACAAGGATCTGGGCGCGATGTGGCGCGCGGGCTACGACATGCCGGCGGACGACTTCGCGAAGATGATGGACAGGCTGTGGGTCCAGGTGAAACCGCTGTACGACGCGCTCCACTGCTACACCCGCGCCCGGCTCAACGCGAAATATGGAGATGCCGTCCAGGCGAAGACCGGACCGATTCGCGCAGACCTGCTCGGCAATATGTGGGCGCAGGAATGGGGCAACATCTATGATGTCGTCGCCCCCAAGGGCGCCGGCGACATAGGATATGACATCGGCGATCTGCTGATCGCGAAGAAATATGATCCGGTGAAGATGGTTCAGGCGGGCGAGGGCTTCTATTCGTCGCTGGGTTTTGCGCCGCTGCCCGACACCTTCTGGAAGCGCTCGCAGATCACCAAGCCGCGCGACCGCGAAGTCGTCTGCCACGCCTCGGCCTGGGATATCGACAACAAGGACGATCTGCGGATCAAGATGTGCACCAAGGTGGTATCCGACGATTTCGTCACCATCCACCACGAACTCGGTCACAATTATTATCAGCGCGCCTACAACAAACAGCCCTATCTCTATCTCAATGGCGCCAATGACGGCTTTCACGAAGCGATCGGGGACTTTGTCGCGCTGTCGATAACGCCAGATTATCTGGTCAAGATCGGGCTGCTCGATCCTGCCAAGGTACCCGGCACCGACAAGGACATCGGCCTGCTGCTGCGCCAGGCGATGGACAAGGTGGCGTTTCTTCCGTTCGGGCTGCTGATGGACAAATGGCGTTGGGGCGTGTTCAGCGGCGCCATCCAGCCGGCGAATTATGAAAAGGCGTGGACCGATCTGCGCCTGCAATATCAGGGGATCACGCCGCCCGTGGCGCGCGATGCCGACGCGTTCGATCCAGGCGCCAAATATCATATCCCGGGCAACACTCCCTATGCGCGTTACTTCCTCGCCCGCCTCCTGCAGTTCCAATTCTACAAGGCGGCATGCGACCAGGCCGGCTGGAAGGGGCCGCTGCACCGCTGTTCCTTCTACGGCGACAAGCAGGTAGGCAAAAAACTCAACGCGATGCTGGCCATGGGCGCATCGAAGCCCTGGCCCGACGCGCTCGAGGCGTTCACCGGCAGCCGTCAGATCGACGGCTCGGCAATGATTGCCTATTTCAAACCTCTGATCGGATGGCTCAATGCGCAGAACAAGGGACAGCGCTGCGGCTGGTAAGCAAGAGGCCGCGGCTGCAATGATTCGGCCGCGGCCCAGCCCCGGAGGCAAAGGACTCGAACCGGCCAAGAAACGGCTGCCTGCTGCAGTAGCGAAACACTAAAATCATCGTTCGATGACTCCAAAATGGCGCAAACGACCGAAAACGGTACATAGCACTCGCCATGACTATTGCCTTTTGTAACTGCCTGCCGCAGTGCGGCAATCCATCGACATCGAATAGCGTCGACCGTCGAAGGTATGTTTTGCCTTTGCCGTCCGGCTTTGTTGTGTTTGGGATCCGATGACGGCAGCGATGGTCCACATCATTGCGTTGACCTTCATTGCCGCGATGCTCGCGGCGGTGATGCTGATCGCGTGGCACAGCTTCGGCAGGCCGCGCCATGCCTTGATCTGGGCTATCGCATTTTCCGTCGCCACCGGCGAATTGTTCTCGAACCTGCTGATGCGCCTCTATGCCGACCATGACGCGCTGCTGTTCGCGCTCGTTGCCGGCCTGAGCTGCCTCTCGAATGCGCTGATCGCGGTCGGCTTCATCGCACGGGCGCGCGAGCGCGCGAATCTGCCGCTGCTGCTGCTCGCCGCATGCGCAGCAGCGATGCTGATCTCCGGGATGACGTTCACCGTTCAGCACCGCGGCGTGTGCGAGGCGACGTGGCTGTTCTTCGGCGGGGCGATGCTGGTGATCAGCGCCGCCAATGTCGCGCGCTCGTTGAAGGCGGCTCCGCCGCCCGAGCGTTCAGTCGCGATGATGCTGGTCCTGTTCGCCGCGATAGACTTCGCAGCCGGTGGGGTCGCGCTTGGCGAAGGCGCCACCGCACATGGCGGAGGCCTGATGTTCGTCCGCACCCTGCTGATGCTGCTCTATCCTCTGGCCTTCATCGGCGTCGGCATCTTCGCGGTGTTCCTGGTGGCGGCGGACCTGGCGGAGAATATGCGGCAGCTGGCCACCTCGGACATACTGACCGGCATCTACAATCGTCGCGGGTTCGAGGATGCGGCCGAACGGGCGATCCGCAACGCCCAGCGCCAGCGCCAGCCTCTCGCGGTGGTGGTCGCCGACATCGACAGCTTCAAGGCGATCAACGACCGCCACGGCCATAATACCGGTGATCGCGCGCTGCGTCATTTTGCGACCAGGCTCGAGCGCCTCATCCGCCGCGGCGACGTGATCGGCCGGATCGGCGGCGAGGAGTTCGCGCTGCTGCTCGTCAACACCCGCGCCCAGAACGCCCTGGACGTCGTCGAGCGGATCCGCCGCGACATTGCCGCGATGCCGGTCGACGGCCCCGCCAGGATCACCATGACCGCGAGCTTCGGCGTCACCGGCCTGCGTCCCGGAGACATCTCGCTCGCCGCCCTCCTCGCACGGGCCGACCGGGCGCTGTATCGGTCCAAGCTCGACGGCCGCGATCGCGTGACGAGCGCCGAGGATTTAGACGAGGCGGTCTAGCGGGACTTCACCGGAAAGGCGGCTCGTTGAACGCGCGCAATTTGCGGCTGTGCAGGCGCGCGCCCTCGCCGCGCAGCTGGTCGACGGCCGCTATGCCGATCTGGAGATGCTCGGCAATGGCGCGTTCGTAGAAGCGGTTGGCCTGGCCCGGCAGCTTGATCTCGCCATGGATCGGCTTGTCGGAAACGCATAGCAGTGTCCCGTAGGGAACGCGGAAGCGATAGCCCTGCGCCGCAAGAGTCGCCGATTCCATATCGATCGCCACCGCCCGGCTCTGGCTGAAGCGCAGCGCCGAGGCGGTGTAGCGCAGTTCCCAGTTACGATCGTCCGAGGTCACCACCGTACCGGTTCGCATCCTGAGCTTGAGCTGCTCGCGGCTCTCTCCGGAGACGATCTCGGCGGCATGGGTCAGCGCCTGCTGCACCTCCGCGATGGCGGGAATCGGGATTTCGGGCGGCAACACGCTGTCGAGGACATGGTCGTCACGCAAATAGGCATGGGCCAGCACATAGTCTCCGATGCGCTGGCTGGGGCGCAGCCCGCCGCAATGGCCGATCATCAGCCAGGCCGCCGGCCGCATCACCGCAAGATGATCGGTGATCGTCTTCGCGTTGGAAGGGCCGACGCCGATGTTGACCAGGGTGATCCCCGACCGATCGGGCGCGACCAGATGATAGGCCGGCATCTGGTGCCGCCGCCACGCGCTGTCGGCGATGGCCGCGCGGGGATCCGGGTCGCCGGAGCGAATCTCGACGCCGCCCGCGCCGCTCAGCAGAGTATAGCGGCTGTCGCCATCGAGCTGGTCGATCGCCCAGTGGACGAACTCGTCGACATAGCGGTGATAGTTGGTGAACAGGATATAGTCCTGAACGTGGCTTGGCGGCGTGCCGGTGTAATGGCGGAGCCTGGCGAGGCTGAAATCGACCCGCGGAGCATCGAACAGCGCGAGCGGGCGCGGGCTGTCGCCGTCATGGACCCACAGGCCGTCGGCGAGTTCGTCGCCGATCTGCGCGAGCTCGGTCGAAGGAAAGATCCGCGCCAGCTCGACCGGCGAGGCACCGGTCAGGTCGAGATCGTCGCCGGCATCGAGCACATAGTTATAGGGTATCTCGGTGGTGCTGATGCCGGCCTCGACGCTGACGCCATAATCGTCGATCAGCAGGTCGATCTGCTGAGCGAGATAGTGAGCGAACAACGAGGGCTGGGTGACGGCGATCGCATAATCGCCGGCCGCTTGGAGCCGCCCGTAAGCGCGGCCGAGCGGGCCTGGGTCCCGCAGGCCGTCATAGCGCAGCCTTATCTCAGGATAGGCGAAGGCGCCATTACCGCGCAGCGCCGGATCGGGCCGCGCGCCGCTCCGGATGTACAGATTCAGCGCCGCGCGAAGGCAGGAAACCGATTGGTGGTAAATCGCATCGAGCTGTTCGACGATGGCCAGGCTCTGGGCAGATGGCAACAGGTGTCCTTCCGTGCGGCAGAGGGATCAGAGCTGCCCCAGCATATGCTCGGCGCTGCTCACGTCATAGTCGCGCGGGGCCTCCACATTAAGGGTCGTGACGACGCCGTCCCTGACGATCATCGAGAATCTCTGCCCGCGCAGGCCCATGCCGGCGGCGGTTCCATCCATGGTCAGGCCCAGCGCCTTGACGAACTCGCCATTGCCGTCGGCCAGCATCGCCACCTTGCTTCCCGCACCGGCAGCCTTGCCCCACGCATCCATCACGAAGACATCGTTGACCGCGGTGCAGACGATCTCGTCGACACCCTTGGCCAATATGGCCTCGGCCTTGTCGATGAAGCCCGGCAGATGGCGCGCCGAGCAGGTCGGCGTGAAGGCGCCCGGCACCGAGAACAGCACCACCGTACGCCCGCCGAACAGCGCATCACCGGTGATCTCGACAGGCCCTTCGGCGGTCATCTTCCTGAAGCTGGCGGTGGGAATTCGGTCTCCGACGGTGATCGTCATATGTGGTCCTCGTGTCTTTCCCAGGTGCGGGTAATCGCATCATGTTGCAGTTTTTGGATTAATTCCACCAACCGCTCATCCATGCGAGCTATACGCGCTCGCGCAGCCGCATCAACCAGGGCGCCAGAAAGGGCGCCATCCGCATCAGCCAAAGCGCCTTGCGCCAGCGCGGGCTGCGGGTACCGACGCCGAGGCGGATCAGGTCGGCGACGCCGGCGCGCACCTTGCCTGCGGCGACGCGCTGGAAGGCATCCTCGATCGCCATGTCCTTCTCGATCCGCGCGCACATCTCGTCCGCCGCAGCCGCTTCCGGCCGCCCGGCGAGATGTTTCCGCGCCTTGTCCATTACCGCATGGGCAGTGCGCAGCATGACCGTGGTATTGCCAGACATCTGCCCCGCGCGCCGACGGTAGCGGGCGAGCGGGCGGGGCACATGGGCTAGATCCCAGCCGGCCGCGAGCAGCCGGATCCAGGCGTCGAGATCCTCGGAGGATTTGAGGCCGGCATCGAAGCCGCCGATGCCGAGTATCGCCTCGCGGCGCATCGCGGTCAGGCCGAACACGTTGAACTCGCGACGGATGACCCGTTCCAGCGTGGCGGGCGCGATCTGCGGACAATAGGCCGAGAAACGCTCGCCCGCCCGGTCCGCGCCGAAGAAGACGGCGTCGCCTGTCGCAAAGCCGATCCGCGGCGAGACCTCGATCGCCGCGATCATCGACGAGACGAAATCGGGCTCAAGCACATCGTCGCCGTCGAGCAGCGCGACATAGGGCGTGTCCGCCGCGGCGATCGCGCGGTTGCGCGCCGTCGGCAGCCCGCCATTTTCGGTCTGGAGGAAGCGGATCCTCGGATCGGCGAGATAGCGCGCGATATGCTCCGCCACCCGCACGTCGCCATCGTCGACCACGATCGCCTGCCAATCGGCGCGGTCCTGCGCAATCACCGAATCGAGCGCGTCCCCGAGCATCGGGCCAACCCCATAGGCCGGGATCACCACCGTCATGACGGCTCGGTTTGGCGCGCCCCTGTGTTCCCCCGATTGCGTCGTCATCGACGGGACTATAAAAGTTGGCGATGGATGCGCCAGCCTCTCTCAGCGGACAATATCTGCTCGCCATGCCGGGCATCAGCGATCCGCGTTTCGCCAGGGCGGTGATAGCGATGTGCGCCCATGACGAGCAGGGCGCGCTGGGCGTCGGCGTTGGCCATCTGCTGCCAGGCATCACCCTGCACAAGCTGCTCGCCCAGCTCGACATTCCACCCGGCGCCGCGCCCGATTGTGCGATCCATATCGGCGGACCGGTCGAGCCGCAACGCGGCTTCGTCCTCCACAGCACCGACTGGGCGGGCGGCGACACCCTCCGCGTCGACGAGCGCTGGGGTCTGACCTCCACGCTCGACGTCCTGCGCGCGATCAGCGAGGGACGGGGGCCGAAGCGCTGGCTGGTCGCGCTCGGCTATGCCGGCTGGGGGGAGGGTCAGCTTGACCAGGAGATGCGGCGCCATGGCTGGCTGGCGACTCCGGGAGACGACGAGCTGTTGTTCGAGAACGACGCGCCTCGCCGATGGGAGCTGGCGATGCGCAGCGCAGGCATCGACCCGCGCCTGCTCGCCTCCACCAGCGGCCAGGCGTAGAAAGGTCCACATCCAGCGCTTCGTTCCGGTAACGTATTGATTCACAATGCGTTCTTCTTGCCTTTCACCAAGGCTATTAACCTTCAAGGAATGAATATCGCGCACTTTGCTGAGGCGGTGGCGGCTCGATGGGGGCGGCCAGTGCCAAGGCGAGGCGTTCTCCTATGCGAAATATCTTGTGCACGGCAATCGCCGCGCTGGCCGCGGTGTCGCCGGCCACGGCCGGCTGCTGGTCAGCGGAGCATGTCAGCGCCGCGCATGTCCGCGACCTCCAGACCTTCCTGATGGTCGAAACGCTGCGCTGCCAGGCAGCGGGCGTCGACATCTCGACGGATTACAACGCTTTCGTGCGCGGCAACCGGGTGGCGATCGCCGCCGCCAACGACCGGCTCAAGGCCTTCTTCATCGGTACAGCCGGGCCGGTCTATGGCCAGACCGCCTATGACCGCTTCGTCACCTCGCTCGCCAATGCCTATGGCGCGGGCCGCACCAATGCCGACACATGCGAGGGCGCGCGCAGCGTTGCGGCAGAAGGCGCGCTGATGGCCAACTCCGGCGAAGGCCTCGAGATGATCGCTGCCCACCAGGGGCTGAGCCCGGTGCTGCCCGGCGGGATCTGCGGCCACGAGACGATGGCCGAGCTGGGGCGCTAGACCAAGGCTCTCCCGCCCCGTTTTCGTCATCCCGGCGGAAGCTGGGATCTCATGAGGCCGGCGCGACACACATCCTGAGCGCCTGCCTTGCAGGCAGTCGAAGGGCCGGGATGACGATGTTTTCTCGCAAAGCGGTGTAATCCACCTCGGGAGATATCGGATATAAAGATATCTTTATATTTGCATTCCAGCCCCCCTGCCGCTAAGGCCGCGGGCATCGCCGCCGGTGACTCCGGCTGCCCCAGCCCCAAGGAGAAGCAAGGTGGCCACCGCCGTTGCGACTGAATTCAACGACTATGTCATCGCCGATCTGAGCCTCGCCGAATTCGGCCGCGCGGAGATCAACATCGCCGAAACCGAGATGCCCGGCCTGATGGCGCTGCGCGCCGAGTTCGGCCCGTCGCAGCCGCTGAAGGGCGCGCGTATCACCGGTTCGCTGCACATGACGATCCAGACCGCGGTGCTGATCGAGACGCTGACGGCGCTCGGCGCGCAGGTGCGCTGGGCGACCTGCAACATCTTCTCGACCCAGGACCACGCCGCGGCCGCGATCGCCGCGACGGGTGTGCCGGTGTTCGCGATCAAGGGCGAGAGCCTGGCCGACTATTGGGACTATGTCGGTTCGATCTTCGATTGGGGCGACGAGACCGCCAACATCATCCTCGACGACGGCGGTGACGCCACCATGTTCGCGCTGTGGGGCGCCAAGCTGGAAGCCGGCGCGACGCTGGGCGAGCCGGAAAATGACGAGGAAGTCGAATTCCACCGAGCGCTCAAGGCGTTCATCGCCCGCCGCCCCGGCTATCTGACCGAGACCGTCAAGAATCTGAAGGGCGTGTCCGAAGAGACCACCACCGGCGTCCACCGCTTGTATGAGATCGCCAAAAAAGGCGAGCTGCCCTTCCCCGCGATCAACGTCAACGACAGCGTCACCAAGTCGAAGTTCGACAATCTCTATGGCTGCAAGGAGTCGCTGGTCGACGCGATCCGCCGCGCCACCGACGTGATGCTGGCCGGCAAGGTCGCCTGCGTCGCCGGCTTCGGCGATGTCGGCAAGGGATCTGCCCAGTCGCTGCGCAACGGCGGCGCCCGCGTGATGGTCACCGAAGTCGATCCGATCTGCGCGCTGCAAGCGGCGATGGAGGGCTTCGAGGTCGTGACGATGGAAGAGGCCGTGACCCGCGCCGACATCTTCGTCACCGCCACCGGCAATGCCGACGTGATCACTGCCGAGCACATGGCGGCGATGAAGCCGATGTCGATCGTCTGCAACATCGGCCATTTCGACAGCGAGATCCAGATAGCTGCGCTCAGCAACTATAGCTGGAACGAGGTCAAGCCCGGCACCGACCTGGTGACCTTCCCCGACGGCAAGCAGATCATCATCCTCGCCAAGGGGCGACTGGTGAACCTGGGCTGCGCGACGGGCCACCCGTCGTTCGTGATGTCGGCGAGCTTCACCAACCAGACGCTCGCCCAGATCGAGCTGTGGACCCGCGGGGAGAGCTACAGCAACCAGGTTTACGTGCTGCCCAAGCATCTCGACGAAAAGGTGGCTGCGCTCCACCTCGAGAAGCTCGGCGTCAAGCTGACGAAGCTCACCCCCAAGCAGGCCGGCTATATCGGCGTCAGCACCGAAGGCCCGTTCAAGCCGGACCATTACCGCTATTAAGCCATGATCCACACCACCGTCATTCCCGCGGACGCGGGGACGACGGTGGCAATGTTTCGGCTGCATCCGTTACCATTGCAGCACGCCAATGCCGACCTTAGAAGCGTCGCCATGCAGCAGATGATCCAGCTCGACCCGGTCGCCGCACTGATGCTCGCGATCATCGTCGCGCTGTGGGTCGCGGCCGCGGTCGCAGCAATCCTCATGGGGCTGCGGCGTGACGCTGTCGCCAAGGCGCGCGCCCGCGAAATCGAGCGTCAGGCGGCCCTCCTCGCCAGCGCCCCGGCGGTGCCTTTCAGGATTGCGCTCGACGGCCGCGTCGCCGGCGATGCCCGGTTGGCCCATTGGCTCGGCCTCGCCCGGCAGCCCGCTACCGTCAACGACTTGGCGGGTAGCCCGGAGATCGGTGGCGGCGGCATCTCTGTGGTCGATGCGGAAGGGCTTGCCGCCGACGTCGCCGCGGCAATCCAGGCCGGGCGGCCATTCGAACGAGCGCTGCACCTCGCCGGCACAGATCGGGTGCTGCTCGCGCGCGGTCGGCCGGCGACGCCGCCGATCGGCGATGGCGTGATCGTCTGGCTGTTCGACAACAGCGAGAGCGAAGGCGCCATCACCCGCCTCTCGGCCGAAGCCACGGCGATCAGCGATGCGCTCGACAGCTGCCTGGCGCTGATCGAGGCGGCACCTTTCCCGATGTGGCACCGCGGGCCCGACCTCAAGCTGGCGCTGGTCAACTCGGCCTATGTCGCGGCAGTCGAGGGCGCCAGTGCCGAGGAAGTCGTCACCCGCGGCATAGAGCTGATCGATGCCGCAGAGGGCCGCGCGCCGCGCGCGACTGCGCTCGCCGCACGCGACAGCGGCCGCGTCAAGACCCATGTCGTGCCGGTCACGCTCTCCGGTCAGCGGCGGACGATGCGGATCGTGGACGTGCCGATGGGCGAGCATGGCGTCGCCGGCTATGCCTTCGACATCCAGGATCTCGAGCAGACCCGCGGCGAGCTCGGCCGCTTCCAGGAGGCTCAGCGCGAGCTGTTCGACCGGCTGTCGGCGGGCGTCGCCCAGTTCGCCCCCGATCGCAGCCTGCTCTTCTACAACCAACCCTTCCTGCAGTTTTTCTCGCTGAGCCCGGAATGGCTCGCCGACCGCCCAGAGTTCGATCGCGTGCTCGAACGGATGCGCGAGACCCAGCGGCTACCCGAAGCGCGCGACTTTCCCGGCTGGAAGACCGAGCGGCGCGGCTGGTTCAATGCCGTCGACGCGATCGAGGAGACGTGGATGCTGCCCGGCGGCCAGCATCTGCGCGTCGTCGCGCAGCCGCTGCCCAATGGCGGGCTGCTGCTGTTCTTCGAGGATCGCACCGAGCAGGTCCAGCTATCGAGCGCCCGCGACACGCTGCTGCGCGTGCGTACCGCGACCTTCGACAATCTGTTCGAGGCGATTGGCGTGTTCGCGTCGGATGGGCGGTTGCACATCTGGAATCAGAGCTTCCGCGACATCTGGGGCCTGTCCGAAGCCGATCTCGCGCAAAATCTGCGCGTCGACGCGATGGTCGAGCTGGTAGCGGCCAAGCTCGCGGAGCCGTCACGCGCGCAGCTGCTGCGTGACCTCGTCCGCATCGCCACCGTAGACCGCCAGGCCCGCACCGGGCGGATGGCGCTCGCCGACGGCCGCTATTTCGATTTCGCGGTGGTGCCGCTGCCGGATGGCAACGCGCTGTTCACGCTGCTCGACATCACGGCTTCACGCGGGATCGAGGAGGCGCTGCGCGGCCGCGCCGATGCGCTCGAGGAAGCCGACAAGCTCAAGACCGCCTTCGTCGCCAATATGAGCTACGAGCTGCGCGTGCCGCTGACCTCGATCGCCGGTTTCGCCGAGCTTCTGGACGCCGGTTATGCGGGCGACTTGCCGCCGGTGGCAGGCGAATATGTCAAAGCGATCCTGTCGTCGGTCGGCCGGCTCGGATCGCTGGTCGAGGACGTGCTGGATCTCACCCAGGGCGCTTCCGGCAATCTCCCGCTCTCGGAGGAGCATGTCGATGTCGGCGTGCTGCTGAACGAAGCGGTCACATCGGCGAGCAGCGCCGCCAAGGCGAAGCCGGTGTCGCTGCTGGTCGATATCGAACCCGAGCTCGGCCTGATGCGCGGCGATCCGCGCCGCCTGCGCCAGATCGCGGATCACCTGCTCAACAATGCGATCAGCTATACGCCGCCCAACGGCCGCGTCACGATCCGGGTCCATGGCGACGATGACATGATCATCTGGACGGTTTCCGACACCGGTCACGGCATGGATGCCGCCCAGCGAGCCAAGGTGTTCGACAGCTATCCTCGCATCGACGCGAATAACGAGGAGGGCACGCAGCTGATCGGCATCGGCCTGCCGCTCACCCGCCAGCTGGTCGAGGCGCATGGCGGCTCGATCGCGCTCGAGAGCGAGCCGGGCCGCGGGACGACCGTGACCATCCACCTGCCGCGCCGCCACGGCGAGATGGTCCTATAGGATGTCTCGAGCTTCCCTCTGCCCGTCACTCCGGCGCAGGCCGGGGTTTCGGTCGTCCAGGACGGAGTTGATGTCGCGAACCACGATGGAGATCCCGGCCTCCGCCGGGATGACGGACTAGCTCATGCGCCTGACCGGCCCTGCAGAAACCGTCGCCGCCGGCGCTGCGCTGGCCGCTGTGCTGCGGGTGGGCGACGTGGTCGCGCTCAATGGCGATCTCGGCACCGGCAAGACGACCTTCGCCCGCGGGCTGCTCCAGGCGCTCGGCTTCGCGGGCGAAGTGCCCAGCCCCAGCTTCCCGATCGTCATTCCCTATGCCCCACCCGATCTCATCCTGCCGCTGTGGCATGTCGATCTCTACCGCATCGACGACGCCGGGGAGATTGAGGAACTCGGCCTCGACGAGGCTCTTGCCGACAGCGCGCTGCTGATCGAGTGGCCCGAACGGATGGGCGCGAGGCTGTGGCCCGAAGCCTTGCGCCTGCACTTCGAACGCGCCGAAGGTCCTGGCGGCGAGGATGCACGCCGCTTGACTTGGCACGTGCCGGCGGCATGGGAAGGCCGATGGCCGCCCCGATGATTCCGCCCCCGCATGCCCCCGCCTTCCTCGACGATGCCGGCTGGCATGGCGCTGCGATCCTGCCGCTGGCCGGCGACGCCAGCTTCCGCCGCTATTTCCGCGTCGAACGCGACGGGCAGAGCGCGGTGCTGATGGACGCACCGCCCGAACATGAGGACAGCCGCCCGTTTCTCGCCGTGGCACGCCACCTCGACCGGATCGGATTTCGCGCGCCACGCATCCTCGCCGAGGATCTCGGCCGGGGGCTGATCCTGCTCGAGGATTTCGGCGACGCCCGGATGAAGGAGGTGATCGAGGGCGATCCCGCCGCGGAGACGCCGATCTACGCGCAGGCGATCGATCTGCTAGCCGATCTACACGCCGCCGGCCCCGGTGATCTGCCGCCCTATGACATGACGGTGTACCAGCGCGAGGCGGGGCTGTTCCCCGAATGGTATATGCCCGCCGTCGGGCTCGATGGCGACGCGGACGCTTATCGAGTCGCCTGGGACGCCGCGCTCGCGCCGATCGCCGCCGACCGGTCGATCACCGTGCTGCGCGATTATCATGCCGAGAATATCATGCTGCTCAGCGATGGCAGCCTCGGCCTGCTCGATTTCCAGGACGCGCTCGCCGGCCACGCCGCCTACGACCTCGTGTCGCTGCTCCAGGATGCGCGCCGCGACGTTTCGCCCGCGCTTGAGGCAGCGATGATCGCGCGCTATGCCGCCCGCCGCTCCTTCGACGACGCGGCCTATGCGCTGCTCGGTGCCCAGCGCAACGCCAAGATCCTCGGCATTTTCACGCGGTTGTGGAAGCGCGACGGCAAGCCGCGCTACCTTGCTTTCCAGCCGCGTGTCTGGGCCTATCTGGAGCGTGACCTGGCGCATCCCGCGCTCGCGCCGGTCAAGGCCTGGTTCGACGTCCATGTCCCGCCGTCGGCGCGGGCGGCGCACTGGGAAGGGTTCGCGGCGTGAGCTTCGCCAAGCCGATGTCTTTGCGTCCCAATCCGGTCCAGCCGCCGATCGGCACCGCGATGGTGCTCGCCGCGGGGCTCGGCAAGCGAATGCGCCCACTCACGGCGACGCGGCCCAAGCCGCTCGTCGAGGTCGCCGGCAAGCCGCTGCTCGACCATGTCCTCGATCGGCTGCGCAGCGCCGGGATTCCCCGGGTCGTGGTCAATGTCCACTATCTCGCCGATGCGCTCGAAGCGCACCTCAGGCGGAAGGCGGGCGACCTGGACATCCAGGTTTCCGACGAGCGCGGCCTGCTGCTGGAAACCGGCGGCGGCGTGGCCAAGGCGCTGCCGCTGATCGCCGACGAACGCTTCCTCATCGCCAACAGCGACAATCTGTGGATCGACGGCCCGGTCGATGCGATCCGGCTGCTCGCCGACCGCTGGGACGACGCGGAGATGGATGCGCTGCTGCTGCTGGTGCCGCTGGCGCGGGCCAACTGCCATAGCGGGCTCGGCGATTTCCACATGGACCCGGCCGGTCGCATCAGCCGACGGCGCGCCGCCAGGGTGGCGCCCTTCGTGTTCACCGGAGTGCAGCTCGTCTCGAAGCGGCTGTTCGCCGACCTGCCGGAGGGCCCCTTCTCCTTCAACCTGCTGTGGGACCGCGCCATCGCCGCCGGCCGGGCTTACGGCGTGTCGCACCAGGGCCTGTGGTTCGACGTCGGCACCCCGCCCGCGATCGGCAAGACCGAGGCGATGCTGGGTTTCGGCTGATCCTTCTACTTCCTCGTCATGCCAGCGCAGGCTGGCATCTCAGTAGATCGCGAGACGACGTACCGGCTGGAGCCGCCCGAGATGCCAGCCTGCGCTGGCATGAGGTTTATGTCATGGCGCCACGCTGCCCCTTTCGCTGCACCGACGATCGGGTAGACTGGCCGAGCCGATGACTACCCCCACCGTCTTCACCATCCCCGCGCATCGCGCCTTCGCAGACGCGCTCGCGGGTGGGCTGATCGCGCGCTATGGCCCGGATCCGCTTGGCCTCGCCCGCGCTGCGATCCTGGTGCCGAACAACCGCGCCGCCCGTGCGATCAGCGATGCCTTCGTGCGCCGGGCCGAGGGCGGGCTGCTGCTGCCACGGCTGGTCGCCATCGGCGATCCCGAGTTCGACGAACGGCTCGGCGGCCTGCTCGATCCGCTCGGCACGGAGGACGCCGACCCCGTCCCGCCGGCGATCGATCCGCTCGAACGGCAGATGATCCTCGCGCGGCTGACCAGCGAAGCGCGCGCCGCGGCCGGCGATCCGATCGACGGCGGCGAGGCGATCCGGCTGGCGGGCGAGCTCGGCCGCACCCTCGACCAACTGCTGATCGAACAGGTGCCGCCATCGAAGCTGCGCGATCTCGCAGATCTGCCCGACCTGTCCGAGCATTGGCAGCGCTCGCTCGACATGCTCGATGCGATCCTGACGCGCTGGCCCCAGGAGCTGCAGGCGCGTGGCCGGATCGACCTTGCCGAGCGCCGCAACCGCCTGCTCGACCGCGTCGCCCGCAACTGGCGCGCGACCCCGCCGCCCGGCCCGGTGATCGCCGCCGGCATCAGCAGCACGACCCCCGCCGTGGCCAGGCTGCTCGGCGTCGTCGCGCGGCTGCCGCAGGGCATGGTGGTGCTGCCCGGCGTCGACACAATCTCGCCGCGCGAGGAATGGGACGCGCTCGGCCCCCATAAGAGCGGCGATGATGGATCGCGTCCGCCGCGGCCGATCGAAAGCCATCCGCAATATGCGCTGAAGCTGCTGCTCGACCAGATGGATGTCGGCCTCGACGAGGTCGAAACCTGGCGCTGGGGCGGCGGGCGCGACGCGCGCGCAATCCGGGCGAAAGCGATCGCTAACGCGATGGCCCCCGCCGCCTTTACCGACAAATGGCATAGGCTGCCGCCCGCCGAGCGGCGGCTGACCGGCGTGCGCGCGATCGAGCTCGCCAACCCGTCAGAGGAAGCCCAGACGATAGCGCTGGCGCTGCGCGAGGCGATCGAGGTCCCTGGCCGGACAGCGGCACTCGTCACCCCCGATCGTGTGCTGGCGCGGCGGGTCGCGGCGCATCTGGCGCGCTGGGGGATCGTCGCCGACGACAGCGCCGGCACGCCGCTATCGCTGACCCCGGCCGGAACGCTGCTGCTGGCGATTGCCGAGGCTGCGGCCGAGGGCTTTGCGCCGGTGCCGCTGCTCGCCCTGCTCAAGCATCCCCTGGTGAAACGCGGCGACACTCGCGGTGCTTGGCTGGACGGAGTGCGCAAGCTCGACATGGCGCTGCGTGGTCCGCGCCCGCCCGGTGGCCTGACGGGGATCGCGCGATTTCTTGCTGATGGCGACCGATATTCGGCACGCGTGCGGGCGCCGGCGCAAAGTTGGTGGAGCGAGGCCAAGGCGCTGCTGGAGCCGCTGGAAGCGGCGTTCTCGTTTCCGTTCGTGTCGAGCGAAGTCGAGACACACGCCACCAGGCAAGCGTCCCTCGACTTCGCTCGGGACGAACGGGCTTTCGCGGCTTTACTCGCCGCCGTCCGCGAAGCCGTCACCACCCTCTCCGGCGACGCCGGCTGGTCCGGCCCCGACGGCCGCGCCGCTGCCGATCTCATTGCCGATCTCGAGGCCGCGGCCCCGCTCGGCCCGGCCGGCTTCGAACCCGCCAGCCTCGCGCCGACGTTACGGCTCATGATGGACGCCATCGCGGTACGCCCGCCGCAGGGGGGGCATCCGCGGCTGTCGATCTGGGGCCTGCTCGAAGCGCGGCTCCAGCATGCCGACCTGATGGTCCTCGGCGGGCTCAACGAAGGCATATGGCCGACGCTGCCGAGCCCGGACCCCTGGCTCGCCCCGCGCATCCGCGCCGAGCTGGGCCTGAGCGGCCTGGAGCGGCGGATCGGTCTGTCGGCGCACGACTTCGCAATGGCGCTCGGCGCGCCCGAGGTGATCGTCACCCGCGCGCGGCGCGATGCCCGCGCGCCCACCATAGCCTCGCGCTTCTGGCTGCGGCTCGAAGCGATGACCGGCGGGATGACCCGCGAGCATCGCCTGCCGAACTGGGCGGCGGCGCTCGACCGCCCGGCCGACCGGCTCTGGTACAAACGCCCCGCCCCGACGCCGCCGGTCGCGGACCGCCCGACCGTCATCGCCGTCACCAAGCTTGATCGGCTGCAGGCCGATCCCTTCGCCTTCTATGCCGATGCGATGCTCAGGCTGCGCCCGCTCGACGCGGTCGACGCCGATCCCACCCCGGCCTGGCGCGGCACCGCGGTCCATGCGGTGTTCGAAGCCTGGATGAAGCAGGACGGCTGCGATCCCGCCAAGCTGCTGCCGCGTGCCGAGGCGATGCTCGCCGACATGGCCGCCCACCCGGTGATGCGGGCGCTGTGGGAACCGCGGCTGATGGAAGCGCTGCGCTGGGTTGCGGCGCAGATGGACGAGGCTGCGCTCGCCGGCCGCAAGCCGGTCGCGGCCGAGATCGATGGCGAAACCAAGCTTGCCGGCATCACCCTGAAGGGCAAGGTGGATCGGATCGACCGCCTCGCCGACGGCACGCTTGCGATCGTCGACTACAAGACCGGCAAGCCGCCCAGCGCCGCGCAAGTCCAGGCCGGCTATGCGATGCAGCTCGGCCTGCTCGGGCTGATCGCCGCGCGCGGCGGCTTCGACGATGTGCAGGGCGATCCGCTGACCTTCGAATATTGGTCGCTCGCCAAGGACAAGGATGCCTTCGGCCAGATCCGCAGCCCAGCCGGTGGCAAGAACGGCATTCCCCCTGAGAATTTCATCGCCCATGCCGAAGCGATATTGCGGCAGGCGGTCGAGCGGTGGCTGACCGGCAGCGATCCCTTCACCGCCAAGATCGCACCCGAATATGCGCCCTATGCCGATTATGACCAGCTGATGCGGCTCGACGAATGGTATGGCCGCGACGCCGATGCAGGCCAAGGCGAAGGAGCGGCAGCATGAGCGCGCGCCTGAAACCGCTCGATCCGCTCCAGCCGCAGCAGCGCGACGCCTCCAATCCCCGCGAGCTCGTCTGGTTGTCGGCGTCGGCGGGCACCGGCAAGACCCATGTGCTGACCGCGCGAGTGCTGCGGCTGCTGCTCGGCGGCGCTGCGCCCGAATCGATCCTGTGCCTGACCTTCACCAAGGCCGGCGCCGCCGAAATGGCCGAGCGCATCCACCGGCGCCTCGCCCATTGGGCCGGCCTGAAGGATGACCGCAAGCTGGCGCAGGATCTGACGCGGCTGGGTGAGGACAGCGACGTGGAGGCCCTCAGGCGCGCGCGCCGATTGTTCGCGCGCGTGCTCGACGCGCCCGGCGGCGGCCTGCGCATCCAGACAATCCACGCCTTCTGTCAGACACTGCTCGCCGGCTTCCCGGCCGAGGCCGGGCTCACCCCCGGCTTCCGGCCGATCGAAGGGCGCGAGGAGGCGGCGTTGGCGCGCCGCACCCTCGCCGACATGCTCGAGGTTGCCACCCGAGGCGGCGATCTGCCGCTGATCCGCGACGTCCAGGCGCTGAGCCTCCGCCTCGGCGAGGCCGGGGTCGAAGCCTATCTGCTCGATTGCGCCCGCGCGCCCGACGCGCTGGCCGGGCTCGGCACGCGCGAGACGATCGAGCCGCGGCTACGCCACGCACTCGGCGCGCCGCTCGGCGATGTCGAGGAGGCGATCGAGAAGGGCTGCGCCGAACTCGATCTCGATTGCCTGCAGGCGATCGCCACCGCGAACGGCGCCTGGGGCACCAAGAGCGGGCTCGACCATGCCGATATCGTCGCCGCATTCCTCGCCGCCGCGCCCAAGGCGCGCGCCGCTATGCTCGACGAGCTTATCGGCGTCGCGCTGACCAAATCGGGGGAGCCACGCAAATATTCGCAGAAGCTGATCGACGCCGAGCCGCTGTATGTGGATCATTGCGGCAGGCTCGCCGAACAGGTCGGCGCCCTGCTGTCGCTGCGCATCCGCGCCGCGCTCGCCGCGACGATCGCCGCGGGCCTGCGCGCCGGCCAGGCCTATGCCGCCGCCTATGCCCACGCGAAGCGCACCGCTGGCCTCGTCGACTTCGACGACCTGATCCGCGCCGCCGTGCGCCTGCTCGACACGCCCGGCATGGGCGACTGGGTGCGCTTCAAGCTCGACCAGACCACCGACCACATCCTTGTCGACGAGGCGCAGGACACCAATGCCGCGCAGTGGGCGATCGTCGACCGGCTCGCGGAGGAGTTCTTTGCCGGGGCGGGCGCGCGCGGGCAGGCGCTGCGCACCATCTTCACCGTCGGTGACTTCAAGCAGGCGATCTTCGGCTTCCAGGGCACCGACCCCCGCGAGTTCGAGCGGGCCCGGCTCCAGTTCGCCTTGAAGGCGCTCCACGCCGAGCGCGAATTTCTCGACCTGTCGCTCGACCGGAGCTTCCGCTCCGCGCCCGCGGTGCTCGAATTGGTCGACCAGCTCGTCACCGATCTGGGCCATGAGACGATGGGCCTGTTCACCCCGGCCGAGCGCCATGCCGCGCATCACCACATCCCCGGCCGCGTCACGCTGTGGCGACCGTTAGCGCATGACGAGGCGATCGACGACGAAGGCGAGGAGGGGTTCGCCGACAGCGCGACCCGCGCCTATGCCACCCGTCTCGCCAAGCAGGTGAAGCAGTGGATCGACGACCGGCTGTGGCTCGCGAGCAAGAAGCGGCCGATCCGGCCCGAGGATATCCTGATCCTGGTGCGCCGCCGCGCGGACCTCGCCTCGCTGATCGTCGCGCGGCTCCATGCCGAGAAGGTGCCGGTCGCCGGCGTCGACCGGCTGCGGCTGACCGCGCCCCTCGGCGTCAAGGATCTGCTCGCGGCGATGCGCTTCGCCGTTCAGCGCGAGGATGATCTGAGCCTCGCCGCCCTGCTGGTGTCGCCGCTGTTCGGCTGGGATCAGGAGCAGCTCTACCGCGTCGCCTTCCGCCGCAGGCGCGCGCTGATCGATACGGTGCGCGCATCGGGCGATGGCGATACCATCGCGGCTCTCGACGACATCCTTGGCCGCGCCGACTTCACCACGCCCTATCGCTTCCTCGAGCATCTGCTCACCGGGCCGCTCGACGGCCGACGCAAGCTGCTGCGCCGCTTGGGCGCCGAGGCGCGCGATCCGATCGAGGAACTGCTCGGCGCCGCGCTCCAGTTCGAGGGCACCGCCACCGCCAGCCTGCAGCGCTTCCTCGACTGGTTCGACCGTGGCGACGTCGAGATCATCCGTGACCCTTCCGCCCCGCTCGATGCCGTGCGGGTGATGACGGTGCATGGCTCCAAGGGACTCGAAGCCCCGCTCGTCATCCTGGCCGACGCCACTGCCGATCCGGATCTCAGCCCCGAGCGGCGGCTCGACTGGGCGCTGGACGAGGGATCGCTGCCGGTGCCGATCCTGCGCCCGCGCCGGCACGAGATGGTCGAGGCGCTGCGCGAAGATGCCGAACAGCTCAGGGTTCGGGAACGGCAGGAGCATTGGCGGCTGCTCTATGTCGCCCTGACGCGCGCCCAGGAGCATCTGGTGATCGGCGGCGCGCTCGGCATCCGCGCGAAAGGAGTGCCGCCCGCCGCCAGCTGGTATCAGGCGGTCGACCAGGCGATGGCCGGCCTCGGCTGCGATCCCGTCGACGACGGGCTGTGGACCAGCGCGCGCCATTATCACGGCATGGTGAAGCCGGGCACGGCCGCCGCCGCCCGCTCGCGCAGCGAAGCGCCGCGGCTGGCCGAACCGGTCTGGCTGCGGACGCCCGCTCCGATTGAGGCGCGTCCGCCCCGGCCGCTGGCGCCATCCTCGATCGGCACCGACGACATCGCCGATCCCCCACCATCGGCGGCGCTGCGCGAGGCGGCACGGCGCGGCACGCTGCTCCATGCCCTGTTCGAGCGGCTACCGGGGATCGCACCGCCAGATCGGGGCGCCGTAGCGGAACGCTGGCTGCTGGGCTCGGCGGGCGTCGACGACCCTGGCTATGCCCGCCAGCTCGCTAGCGACGCCTGCCGGGTGATCGCCGACCCGCGTTTCGCGGCGATCTTCTCTCCCGAAGCGCTGGCCGAAGCGCCGATCGCCGCGGTGGTCGATGGCGAAGTCATTGCCGGCACGGTCGACCGGCTGCTGGTGGCCGAGGACCGCATCCTCGTCATCGACTTCAAGACCGGCCGCCGCGCACCCGCCGATCTGGCCACAGCCCCGCTGCACCATATCCGCCAGATGGCAGCCTATGCGGCGGCGCTGGGCGTGATCTTTCCTGGCCGGCCGGTGGAGGCGGCGCTGCTGTACACGGCCGGCCCGACCCTCATCCAGCTGCCCGAAGCCCTGCTGCAGGTGCACAAGCCGGGCTTTAGGCCCGAGGAGCAAAAGCAGGGGACAGGCCGTTGAGCCCAACCCCCAGCCGCCCTACATCCTGATCAACCTCAAGGAGCTTTCCATGCCGACAAAAGCCATCACCGATTCGTCCTTCCATAGCGACGTCATCTCCGCGGAAGGCCCCGTGCTCGTCGATTTCTGGGCGGAATGGTGCGGCCCGTGCAAGATGATCGGCCCCGCTCTCGAAGAAATCTCGGACGAACTGGGCGAGAAGGTCACCATCGCCAAGATCAACATCGACGAAAATCCCGATGCCCCCGGCAAGTACGGCGTGCGCGGCATCCCGACGATGATCCTGTTCAAGAACGGCCAGCCGGCCGCGACGAAGGTCGGCGCTGCGCCCAAGAGCCAGCTCAAGGGCTGGCTCGAAAGCGAACTGTAAGCTCCGCTACCCCTCTCCCGCTTGCGGGAGAGGGCCAACAAGGCCTCAATCGAACAGCACGGCCTTCGCCAGAGCCCACATTTCAGGCGTGCTCGCAGCGATCGCGCCTCGCCCCGGCACGTCGAGCCGGTAGTCCGTGCCATCGTTGCGCGCGATCCTGCCGCCGGCTTCCTCCAGCATCAGCGCGCCTGGCGCATGATCCCAGACCTGGGTGCGCTCGAACAGCGCGATGTCGTTCTGGCCCAGGATCAGCCGGGGATATTGCTCGCCGGCGCAGCGCGGGATGTCGACGATCTCGATCCGGCCCTCGGCACGGCGACGAACGTCCGCCTGACGGTCTTCCGGCATGAAATAGGTGGCGATGGCCGCTTTCGGCAGGGCACCGTCCGAGCGGCGCGCCCGGACCGCGACGCCGTCGATGAAGCAGCCGCCGCCGCGCACCGCATGGCAGACCCGCCCCCCGATCGGATCGAGAATCCATCCCGCTTCGCGCGCGCCGTCGATCGCCAGCCCAATCATGATCGCGAAGGGCGGCTTGCCCTCGGTGAAATTGTTGGTGCCGTCGAGCGGGTCGATGATCCACGCGATGCCCTCGCCGACCTGGTCGACAATCGAGGGATCGGCGGCAACAGCCTCCTCCCCGATGATCCGCGCGCCCGGCAGCAGCCGCGCAAGCGCCTCGCTCAGCAGCGCTTCCGATTCGCGATCGACGATCGTCACGAAATCGCCGGGCGTCTTCTCCGCATAGTCATCGGTCGACAGCTTGCGGAAGCGCGGCATCATGATGTCGCGCGCCACCGTCCGCATCAGATCGAGGACGGGCTGGTAGAGGCTGTGCATCAGCTCAGCGGGATCATGACGTTGGCCGCATAGCCGGGCCGCGCCTTCAGCCGCGCATACCAGTCTGCGACATGCGGACAGTCGGGCCGCTCGATGTCGATCGCATACCAGGTGTGGGCATAGACCCCCATCGGGATGTCGCCGATTCCGAAATCGTCGCCGGTCAGCCAGGGCTTTTGCGCCAGTGCCGCGTCGAGGATCGTCATCATCTCCCCGCACTTCCTGGCCGACGCGGCAATCGCCGCCGGATCGCGGTCGGCGGGTGCGTAGCGGACCATGTTCAGGAAAGCGGCGCGCTGCGCATCGGCATAGCCGAACTGCCAGTCCATCCAGCGGTCCGCAGATGCGCGCTCCTCCAGGTGGGACGGCCAGAGCTCCGAGGCATATTTGCTCGCAAGATAGCGCAGGATCGCGTTCGATTCCCACAGCACGAAGCCGTCATCCTCGATCGTCGGCACCAGCCGGTTCGGGTTCATCGCCAGATAGGCGTCGGTATAGCCGAAGCTGCCGCCGATATCGTGGCGGACATGCCGCATGCCGATCTCGTCGGCCGCCCACGCCACCTTCTTGACGTTGTGCGAGTTGAGGCGGCCCCAGATGATCAGCGACATGTCGACTCCGTCTGTGCCCTATCGTCATCCCAGCGAAAGCTGGGATCTCCCTGCCTTCGTCCCGAGACACGGAAGAAGAGAGATTCCAGCCTTCGCTGGAATGACGTGGATATGGAGCTGATGCACTCAGCTCCGATAGTCCGCGTTAATCGAGATATAGCCATGGGTGAGGTCGCATGTCCAAACCGTTGCGCGGCCATGGCCGATGCCGAGGTCCACGCCGATATCGATTTCGCGGCCCTTGAGGTGCGCCGCGACCGGCGCCTCGTCATAACCTTCGACTGCCAGCCCTCCACTCGCCACCTGGGTGGCGCCGAAGCGGATCGACAGCTTGTCGCGCTCGGCCGGCTCGCCCGCCTTGCCGACAGCCATCACCACGCGGCCCCAATTGGCGTCCTCGCCGGCGATCGCTGTCTTCACCAGCGGCGAGTTGGCGATCGATAGGGCGATGCGGTGCGCGCTGGCGTCGCTCTCGGCGCCTTCGACGGTGATGGCGATGAACTTCGACGCGCCCTCGCCGTCGCGCACCACCAGATGCGCGAGCTGGAGGCAGACATCGGTGAGCGCCGCCTGGAAGGCATCGGCGCCGGCATCCTCGATCGACTCCAGCGGGGCGTTCCCCGCCGCACCGGTCGCGAAAGCGAGCACAGTATCGCTGGTGGAAGTGTCGCCATCGACGGTGATGCAGGAGAAGCTCCGGCCATTCGCCTGGTCGAGCATCGCCTGAAGCAGCGGCGCCGCGATCGCGGCATCGGTGAAGACGAAGCCGAGCATCGTCGCCATATCCGGCGCGATCATCCCCGAACCCTTGATGATCCCCACCAGATCGACCCGCGTGCCGCCGATCATCGCCGATGCGGTCGCGGCCTTGGCAAAGGTGTCGGTGGTCATGATCGCTTCGGCGGCCTGTTTCCACCTTGCCTCCGGCGCAGTCAGTACCGCGTCGATTCCAGCCTCGGCCTTGTCGATCGGCAGCGGCACACCGATCACCCCGGTCGAGGCGACATAGACGTCCGAAGGTTTGCAGCCGATCGCGCCCGCGACCCGCGCGGTGATCGCCTCGACCGCCGCCCGGCCACGACTGCCGGTGAAGGCGTTCGAGTTGCCGGCATTCACCACGAGCGCCCGCGCCCGGCCCAGCGGCAACGCGGCACGGCACCATTCGACCTCGGGCGACGGACATTTGCTCTTGGTCGTGACGCCGGCGACGACGCTGTCCTCGGCCAGGGCGATATAGGTCAGGTCGGCCCGCTCCCACGCCTTGTACCCCGCTCGCGTCACGGCCGCGCGCACGCCGGCGATCGGGGGCAGCGCGGGAAAGGCGGCGGGGGCAAGCGGCGAAATTTCGGTCATGGGATACTCCGGAAGTGCGGCTTCTATAGGGAGGAGGGTCAAACTTTGAAATATCGGACGAAAGCCGTTCCTGACCTGGAACGTGTATGGCACATCATCGTTAGGGCGGCGAATTGACGTAGTCGGCCCCGACACCTATCTGCACCCGCACGATCGCGAGGTGGCCGAAACGCCGCCCGCGCGCCCATGTTTCAAGGAATGCCCATGCTCGGCGGCCTCGCCAAAGCCATCTTCGGGTCGTCGAACGACCGCTATGTGAAGTCGTTGCGCCCGATCATCCAGCGCATTGCGAGCTTCGAGCCGACGCTGGAGGCAATGAGCGACGAGGAACTGGCGGGCCAGACCACGGTCTTTCGCAAGCGCCTCGACGAAGGCCAGGCGCTCGATTCGCTGCTTCCGGAGGCCTTCGCGACGGTCCGCGAAGCCGCCCGGCGCGTGCTCGGCCAGCGGCACTATGACGTCCAGATGATCGGCGGCATCGTCCTGCATCGCGGCGAGATCGCCGAGATGCGGACCGGCGAAGGCAAGACACTGGTCGCAACGCTCGCGGTTTATCTCAACGCCCTGCCCGGCGAGGGCGTGCATGTCGTCACCGTCAACGACTATCTCGCCAGTCGCGACGCCGAGTGGATGGGCCGGGTCTATCGCTTCCTGGGCCTGACCGTCGGCGTGATCGTCCCGAACCTGAGCGATCATCAGCGCCGCGATGCCTATGCCTGCGACATCACCTACGGCACCAACAACGAGTTCGGCTTCGACTATCTGCGCGACAACATGAAGTACGAGCGTAGCTCGATGGTGCAGCGCCCGTTCAAGTTCGCCGTGGTGGACGAAGTCGATTCGGTGCTGATCGACGAAGCGCGTACGCCGCTGATCATCTCCGGCCCGACCGACGACAAGTCCGAGCTGTACAAGCAGGTCAACGCGATCGTGCAGCAGGTCATGCCGGTTGACTACGAACTCGACGAAAAGGCGCGCTCGGTGGTGCTGACCGAGGACGGCACCGAGCGGATCGAGCGGCTGCTCGAGGATGCCGGGCTGCTCGAGGGCGCCAACCTCTATGATTTCGAGAACACCCAGGTCGTCCATCACCTGAACCAGGCGATGAAGGCGAACATCGTGTTCAAGGCCGACATCGATTATATCGTCAAGGACGGCAAGGTCGTCATCATCGACGAGTTCACCGGCCGGATGATGGACGGGCGGCGCTGGTCGGACGGCCTGCATCAGGCGGTCGAGGCCAAGGAGGGTGTCCAGATCGAGCCCGAGAACCAGACGCTCGCCTCGATCACCTTCCAGAATTATTTTCGCATGTACCCCAAGCTCGGCGGCATGACCGGCACGGCGGCGACCGAAGCGCCGGAATTCTACCAGATCTACAAGATGAACGTCGTCACCATCCCGACCAACCTGCCGGTCAAGCGGATCGATCAGGACGACGAGTTCTACAAGAACATGCAGGACAAGTTCGCCGCGATCACCCAGACGATCCGCGAGGCCAAGGAGCGCGGCCAGCCGGTGCTGGTCGGCACTGTGTCGATCGAGAAATCCGAGCTGCTATCCGAGTTCCTGACCCGCGAGGGCGTCGAGCACAAGGTGCTGAACGCGCGCTATCACGAGCAGGAAGCGCATATCGTGGCGCAGGCGGGGCGGCTGCGGGCGATCACCATCGCCACCAACATGGCCGGCCGCGGCACCGACATCCAGCTCGGCGGCAACCCCGAGTTCCGCATGCTGGACGAGCATCCCGACCTCGAGATCGGCACGCCCGAATTCGATGCCGCGGCGGAGCGCATCAAGGGGGAGATCATCGCCGAGAAGGAAGCCGTGCTCGCCGCCGGCGGCCTGTTCGTGCTCGGCACCGAGCGCCATGAGAGCCGCCGCATCGATAACCAGCTGCGCGGCCGTTCGGGCCGCCAGGGCGATCCCGGCCTCAGCCGCTTCTACTTGTCGCTCGACGACGACCTGCTGCGCATCTTCGGCCCGCAGACGATGTTCGCACGGATGATGAACAAGAACCTCGCCGATGGCGAGGCGATCGTTTCGCCCTGGATATCCAAGGCGATCGAGACGGCGCAGAAGAAGGTCGAGGCGCGCAACTACGACATCCGCAAACAGGTCGTCGAATATGACGACGTGATGAACGACCAGCGCAAGGTGATCTACGAGCAGCGCGCCGACATCATGGATGCCGACACGGTCGACGAGGTCGTATCCGACATGCGCGCCGATACAGCCAACGTGATCGTCGGTGAAGCCTGCCCGCCCCACTCCTATCCCGAACAGTGGAACGTGGAGTTGCTGAAGGTGCGTGCCGCCGAGACGCTGGGCATCGAGCCGCCGTTCGACGAATGGGTGGCCGAGGACGGCATCGATCCCGAAAAGCTCGCCGAGCGGGTGCTGGCCGAGGCCGACGCGGTGATCGCTGCCCAGCGCGAACTGATCGACGAGCAGAACTGGCATGGCGTCGAGAAGAGCGTGCTGCTGCAGACCCTCGACCATCACTGGAAGGAGCATCTCGCGACGCTCGACGCGCTGCGTCAGGTGATCCACCTGCGCGCCTATGCGCAGAAGACGCCGATCAACGAGTATAAGTCGGAAGCTTTCGCGCTGTTCGAGCGAATGCTGTTCGCCATCCGCGAGGAAGTGACCCGCATCCTCGCAACGGTGCGCTTCGAGTCGGCGCCGCAGGATTTTGCCGAACTGCCGCCAATGCCTGACTTCATCACCAGCCACCTCGATCCGTTCACCGGCGACGATGATTCGGCCGATCGCGACGCCGGCATGCTGGGCCTGATCACCGCGCGCGCACCGCAGGCCGCATTGGGCGTCGCCGGCGACGATTTCCTGATCCCGCCGGAAGTCGCCGCCAATCTCGGTCGCAACTCGCCCTGCCCGTGCGGATCGGGCCGCAAGTACAAGCACTGCCACGGCGCGCTTTAGGGGCCATAGCGATGGCTTCGCAGCAACAGCAACGCCGGCCGAAGCCGTTCGTGCCGAACGACCGGTTCTAGGGCGGGGCGGTCGAGGCATGCATGGCCCCGTCAAGCGTTGGGGCTGGTTCGCGCTGGGATGGGCGATGGTCGCGCTCGGCTTCATCGGGTTGCTGCTGCCGGTGATGCCCACGACGATCTTTCTAATCCTGGCGGCCGGCTGTTTCAGCCATTCTAGCCCCCGCTTCGAAGCGTGGCTGCTCGATCATCGCTGGTTCGGCGCCTCGATTCGCCGCTGGCGCGAGCGGGGCGCCATCCCGCGCAAGGCGAAGATCGTCGCGATCACGAGCATGGCCGGCGGCTATGCGGTGATGCTGTTCACGGTGCGGCCGATATGGTGGCTGGCGGTCATCGTAGCGTCGGCGCTGGTCGCCTGCGCCGTCTATGTGGCGACGCGGCCCGATGCATGAACCTGCGTTCGCCGACCGGCCAGGTCCACAGTTAACCAAAGTTTACATCTATCGCTTTCCCTCAGGCCCGATCTGGCCCTAAAAGATCAGCCTGGGCGGGAGGTTAACCGCTCGGCAAAAAGGGGGCGAGCCGATTCCGTTGGATGACAGAGCCGAGGCCGATCGTCTGCTGGCCCTCGCGGAGTCGCTTGCGGGGCTCGGCATCTGGCAGGCCGACTACGGGGCCAACCGGCATGTCTGGTCCCCCCGGCTGTACCGGATCCTCGGCCTCCCGAACGATGCCCCCCTGACCTATGAATTCATGCGCAACCTGTACCACCCCGATGAGCTTGGGAGGGCCGACCTGGCAGTCGCAGAAGCGGTCCGGACCGGGGAGTTGCCGCCGACGCGGTTCCGCCTCGTTCGTCCCGATGGCAAGCTCATCCACGTCGAAGTCGCCGGGCAGCGCGATGGCCCGAACAGGCTGTTCGGCATCATCCGCGAGATCACCGCGGAAGTCGAAGCAGAGCGCGCGTTGATCGCCGCGCGCGACCAGGCGCGCGCGGCGGAGCGGGCCAAGGCCGAGCTGCTCGCGGTGATGAGCCACGAGATCCGGACGCCGATGAACGGGCTGCTCACATTGATCGATTCGCTGCGGCGCGATCCGCCCGGCGAACAGCGGCGCGCGCTGCTTCAAGGGCTGAGCGAGGCCGGCTGCACGGTGATGAGCGTGGTCGACGACATGATCGACTACTCCCGCGTGGAATCCGGTCGGGTCGTCATCGAGAGCATCAATTTCGACCTGAAGGCGGCGATTCGCACGACGATCAACCTGTACAATGGCACCGCGGCGACCAAGGGGCTGGCGCTCGATGCCCACGGCCTCGACGGCGAGCCGGTGATGGTGCGCGGCGATTCGGCGCGGTTGCAGCAATTGCTGTCGAACCTGGTGGGCAACGCGATCAAGTTCACCGAAAATGGCAGCGTCTCGGTCGCCCTGTCCCCCACCCGCTCGGGGGAGCAGGGCGACTATTGGATGATCATCGTGCGTGATAGCGGCCGCGGCATCGGCCATGACGCGCTCGGCCGGATCTTCTCGCGCGGCGAACAGGTCGATGCGGCGCGGTTGCGGCTACAGGGCGGCACCGGCCTCGGCCTCGCCATCAGCCAGCAGCTGGCCGAGGCGATGGGCGGCTCGATCGCGGTGTCGAGCGATACCGGCCGGGGCACGACCTTCTCGGTGGAACTGCCGTTCAAAAAAGCCGACGGCGATGCGGTCCCGGAAAATGTGCCAGCCGGCCCGATGCATATCCTGCTGGCTGAGGACAACCCGATCAACCGCCGCCTGATGGCCGGGCTGCTGAGTCGCGAAGGCCATCATATCGTCGCTGTGGAGGACGGCCGCAAGGCGCTCGGGGCCATCGCCGCCCAGCCGTTCGACCTGGTCCTGATGGACATGCAGATGCCGGAGCTCGACGGCCTGGCCGCCACCCGCGCCATCCGCGCGCTCGACGCCCCCGCCTGCAACACGCCGATTCTGGCGATCAGCGCCGATTCGCTGCCGGAGCGGCGGCGCGTCTATTTCGAGGCCGGCGTCGACAGCTTTCTACCCAAGCCGATCGTCTCGGGCCAGTTGCTCGACATGATCGGGAAGATGCGCCGGAGCAAGCGCGCGCAGGCCCAAACCGGCGGCGACCAGTTCGACCGCGGGCGCCTCAACCTGCTGATCGAGCAGGGTGGCCATGAGGACATCGCAATACTCATCAAGATGCTGCTGTTCGACATCGGCGATCGACCGCAGCGCATCGCCGCCGCGGTTCGCGCCAGGGCCTGGGAGCTCGCCGCGGCCGAGGCCGAGGCGTTACGCACCCTGCTCGACAGCTTCGGCAGCTTCAGCCTCTCGCGCCTGCTGACCGCGATCAGCCGCCAGTGCCTGCGCCATGAATGCGAGCCGGCGGTGCTGGACGAACTGCTCGCCCAGTCGCGCGCACTCGCTACGCTGCTTCACCAGGAAGTCGGGGCCGTGCCGGCGCCGATCGCACAGGCGATCGACAATATCGTCGAACCCGATTTCATGCGCGGGACGAGGGGCTGAGCCGGAGTCGAGGGCGGATGCGCTGCCGCTAAAACCGCAGCGCCGCGTCGCTCGCCAGCTTGTCGGCGCGCTCATTGTCGGGATGACCGGCATGACCTTTCACCCACAACCACTCGATCTTGTGCGGAGCCGCAGCATCGAGCAGCCGCTGCCACAGCTCGGCATTCTTCACCGGCTTGCGGTCGGCGGTCTTCCAGCCATTCTTGCGCCAGCCATGTATCCACTTGGTGAGGCCGTCCATCACATAGCGGCTGTCGGTCGACAACTTCACGCGGCACGGCTTCTTGAGCGCCTCGAGCGCGCGGATCGCCGCCATCAGCTCCATGCGGTTGTTGGTCGACGGGTTCTCGCTACCGGACAACTCCTTCTCGGTGCCGCCGAAGCGCATCAGCGCACCCCAGCCGCCCGGCCCGGGATTGCCCTTGCACGCGCCGTCGGTCGCGATCTCGACCAGCGGAAGTTCGAGGGGATGCTCGGTCAAACGGTCACCAGCGTTTCCGGATCGGCTTCTGCATAGAAATCCAGGCGACGCAGGAAAGCCAGCGGGTCCTTGCGCGTCACCATCGCGTCGGCGGGGGTGTTGAGCCAGTCCCAGGCGCGGGTCAGCAGGAAACGCAGACAGGCGCCGCGCGCCAGCGCCGGGAAAGCGAGCCGCTCTTCGGTCGACAGGCCGAACTGCTTGTCATATCCCGCGATCAGCGCACGGCCGAGATCGGCGTGATAGCCGGTGCCGTCATTCTCGAAACACCAGGCGGCATGGGTGACCGCGACATCCCACGCGCGGATGTCGGTGCAGGCGAAGTAGAAATCGATGACGCCGCTCACCTCGTCGCCCAGCATCAGGACGTTGTCGGGAAAGAGATCGGCATGGACCACCGACGTCGGCAGGTGCCGCGGCCAGTGAGCGTCGAGCCAGGACAGTTCGCGCGTCACTCGTGCGCCAAGGCCGTCGTGGACGCGATCGAGATCGGCGCCGCAGCGGGCAGCCAGCGCCTGCCACCCGGCGAGATCGAGGCTGTTCGGTCGCGTCTGCCGGAAATCCGCGAGCGCGCGGTGCATGTCGCCCAGCGCGCGGCCCGCCGCCCGTGCCTGCGCCGGCGTGGGATGGGTAACCGACACGCCGCTCAGGAACTCGATCAGGCAGGCGGGGCGGCCTGCCAGCGTCTGGAGCTGCTCGCCGCGCCGGTCGCGCAACATCCGCGGGATGTTGAGCCCCTTGGCGGCGAGGTGATCGGTCAACGCCCCGAAGAAGGGCAGGTCGTCGACATTCACCCGCTTCTCGTAGAGCGTCAGGATGTAGCGGCCGACGGTCGTCTCGATCAGGTAGTTGCTGTTCTCGACGCCCTCGGCGATGCCCTTGGCCGATATCAGCGCGCCATGGTCGTAACGGTGGAGGAAGGCGCTCATCTCCTCGCTGGAGACCTGAGTATAGACCGCCATCAGGCAACCAACGTCCTGGGGAGCTTGAACAACATATCCTCGGTCACCGATTCCACCTCGCGCTCATGGATAGTGAAGCGGGTCGCCAGCGTGTCGACGAGTTCCCGCACGAGAATCTCCGGCGCCGAAGCTCCTGCGGTGATGCCGAGGGTGCGGACGCCCTCAAGCCAGCTGAAGTCGATCTCCGCGGCGCGCTGGATCAGCCGCGCCTTGACGCCGTTGCGGGTCGCGACCTCGACCAGCCTCATCGAATTCGAGCTGTTGGGCGCGCCGATCACCAGCATGGCGTCGCACTTGGCCGCGATCGCCTTCACCGCCGCCTGGCGGTTCGAGGTCGCATAGCAGATGTCCTCTGAAAGCGGCGCCGCGATCTGGGGAAAACGCTCCCGCAGTACCCCGATGATCTCGATCGTGTCATCGACCGAGAGCGTGGTCTGGCTCAGAAAGGCGAGGGGCTGGCCGGCAGGCGGCGTGACGGTTGCCGCATCCTCGGCGGTCTCCACGAGGGTCATCACGCCGTCGGGTACCTGACCGAAGGTGCCGATCACCTCCGGGTGGCCCTTATGGCCGATGAAGAAGATATGGTGGCCGTTCTTGACCAGCCGCTCGGCTTGGCGGTGCACCTTGGAAACCAGCGGACAGGTGGCGTCGAGGAAGTTCAGGCCCCGCTCGCTCGCCCTTGCCGGGACGGCCTTCGGCACGCCATGCGCAGAGAACACCACCGGCGCGTCATCCGGCACCTCGTCGAGCTCCTCGACGAAGATCGCTCCCTTTGCCTTCAGGTCGTCGACGACATATTTGTTGTGGACGATCTCGTGACGCACATAGACCGGCGCGCCATATTTTTCGATCGTCAGCTCGACGATGCGGATCGCCCGGTCCACCCCGGCGCAGAAGCCGCGCGGCGCTGCGATCAGCAGATCGAGGGGTGGCCGGTCGGTGGTCGTCATGCGCCGCCCTTAAGCGATTGCTTGCCTGTGCGAAAGCCGGTTCCTATGATCGCGAGACCTACCGGGCGTGCGCACCACTCCGGACCATGATGAAGGATGCCCCGTAGTGCAGTTTTCGAAAACGACCGCGATCCTCCTCGCCGCGCTGACGCTTGCGGGCTGTAAGACGGATGCGGAGTTCGACGAACGTGGCGGCTTCAAGATCGCGCGCTCGGCCTGCCCGGCGGCCGCGATTGCGACCTATACGGGCGACATCACCCTGTTTGATCCGCCAGCCGATCGCAGCGTCAACGCGATTGACGTCAGCGCCAATATCGCCAATCTCCGGGCCAGCTGCAACGAAGGCGGCAATGGCGCGCAGATCCAGGTGACCGCCAGCTTTGACGTCCAGGCCCGCCGCGCGACTGCCGGGCCCTCCCGCACCATCACCCTGCCCTGGTTCGCGACGGTGCTGCGCGCCGGCACGCAGCTCGAATCGAAGCAAGTCGGCGAAGTCACGATCAGCTTCCCGGAAGGCCAGCTGCGCGGCAGCGCCCATGCTTCGGCGACCGCGATGGTCTCCCGCTCGGCGGCGACGCTGCCGCCCGAGATCCTCCAGCGGATCAACCGCAAGCGCAAGGCCGGCGACGCCGACGCGGCGCTCGACCCTATGAACGAGCCCGCCGTGCGCGAGGCAGTCAACAACGCCAATTTCGAGCTGCTCGTCGGCTTCCAGCTCTCGGAGAGCCAGCTGGCATACAACGCCTCGCGGTGACTCTCTCGGCGTCCAATGGTCATCCCAGCGAAAGTTGGGATCTCCTTGCCTTTGAAGCGTGCCGAATGAAGAAACTGGGATCCCAGCTTTCGCTGGGATGACGAAGCTAGTGGTCCAGACGGCCCGCGTCGTGCCGGGCGATTCATCAGTCGTACCGTTTCGCTGCACCGCTACATCCACCGTTGACTTGAGCGGACGGCCACGCCAAGCCGTGCGGGTCGTCGCCGGGCAACCGGTGCTGACCACGCGGGAGAGTGCCGCGGGAGCGATCCCGAGGCCGCCGAAGGAGCAACCGCCCCGGAATCTCTCAGGTCAACGGACCGCGTGGACAGGATCGACACTCTGGAAAGCGGATGGCTGGCCTCTGGGAAACCAGATGTCGCCGACCATCCCACCGAAGGGGTAAGCCCGGCCGTCGCCACGATGTGGACGGCTCGTGCGAATGCTCTCAGGTTCCGTGACAGAGGGGGCAATGACCGGCGGGTGGATTGCGCCCGGCGTCATTGACCGTCACGGAGGCAAGAGTGTGAGCGACGAAGAGCCCGAAGAGATCATCCAGACCCTGCCGCTCGACCATTGGCATCGCGCTCGCGACGCCAGGATGGTGCCGTTCGCCGGCTATCAGATGCCGATCCAGTATGACGGCATCATCGCTGAGCACCTGTGGACCCGCGAATCAGCCGGCCTGTTCGACGTGTCGCACATGGGCCAGCTGTTGATCAGCGGCGACGGTGCCGATGTCGCGCTTGAAAAGCTGCTGCCCGGGGATATCGTCAATCTTGGCGTGGACCGGACGCGGTATTCGCTGCTGCTCGACGAAAAGGGCGGCATTCTCGACGATCTGATGGTGACGCGCCGCGCCGGCGACTTCTATCTCGTCGTCAACGGCGCCACCAAGGCCGACGACATCGCCCATCTCCACGAATATCTGCCCGAGGAACTGATCCTCAACCATCTCGACGACCATGCGCTGCTGGCCCTTCAGGGGCCGAAGGCGGTGGATGCGCTGGCGCGGCTCTGTCCCGATGTCGAGGCGCTGGTGTTCATGACCGCCGGCGCCTTCGAAATCGCCGAGGTGCCCGTCTGGATCAGCCGGTCCGGCTATACCGGGGAGGACGGTTTCGAGATTTCGATCCCGGCCGACGATGCCGCAACGATCGCGTCGCTGATCGCCGCGCAACCCGAGGTCAAACCGATCGGCCTCGGCGCCCGCGATTCGCTGCGGCTCGAGGCCGGGCTTCCGCTCTACGGCCATGATCTGGACACCACCACCGATCCGGCGATGGCGGGCCTTGGCTTCGCGGTGCCGAAGCGCCGCCGCGCCGAAGGCGGCTTCCCGGGTGCGACCGTCGTCTGCCGCCATCTCGCCGAGGGCCCGCCACGCAAGCGGATCGGCATGGTCCTGACCGGCCGCCTGCCCGCTCGCGAGGGTGCGTCGATCTTCGATGGGGATGTCGAGGTCGGCACCGTCACGTCGGGCGGGTTCAGCCCATCGCTGCAGGTGCCCATCGCGATGGGCTATGTCGCCGCCGACAGCGCGGTGCTGGACCGCCCGCTCCAGATCGAAGTGCGCGGCAAGCGGCTCGATGCCGTAGTCGCGCCGATGCCTTTCGTTCCACATCATTATGTCCGCCAAGGGAGCTGAGACCCATGACGACCTTCTACACCGACGAGCATGAATGGATTTCGGTCAAGGATGGCACCGCGACCGTCGGAATCACCGACTATGCGCAGGCGCAACTGGGCGACATCGTCTTCGTCGAGCTGCCGGCACTCGGCGCCAACGTCGCCAAGGGCGGCGAGGCGGCGGTTGTCGAATCGGTCAAGGCCGCGTCGGACGTGTTCGCGCCGGTGACCGGCACGGTGAGCGAGATCAACGCCGCGCTCGAAGAGGAGCCCGCATTAGTCAACAGCGCACCCGAAACCGGCGGCTGGTTCTTCAAGCTCACGCTGGCCGACCCGTCCGAGCTGGAGGGCCTGATGGACGCAGCCGGGTACAAGGCCTTCTGCGAGAGCCTCTGATATTCTTTCGCCCTCCCTTTCAAGGGAGGGGTGTAGGGGTGGGTGGCGAGCGTAGCGAGCCTTCCGACTTCTTCGCAAAAGCTACACCGAGGGCATCGAGCCCTCGGTTTCGCCACCCCACCCCCTGCCCCTCCCTTGAAAGGGAGGGGGGAGATTTGGTCGATGCGCTACCTTCCCCTCACTGACGCCGATCGCAGCGCGATGCTCGCCACAATCGGCGCCTCGTCGATCGACGAACTGTTCGTTGACGTCCCCGCCGCGGCGCGACTGGCCGGACCGATCGCGGGCCTTGCCCCGCACGCGTCCGAACTCGCGGTCGAACGACATATGTCGCGACTTGCGAAGCAGAACCTCTCGGCCGGCGACGCGCCTTTCTTCCTCGGCTGCGGCGCCTACCGGCATCACATTCCCGCCAGCGTCGATCACCTGATCCAGCGCGGCGAGTTCCTGACCAGCTATACCCCCTATCAGCCGGAGATCGCGCAGGGGACGCTGCAGGCGCTGTTCGAGTTCCAGACCCAGGTCGCCCGCCTGCTCGGCTGCGACGTGGCCAATGCGTCGATGTACGACGGCTCGACCGCCTGCTGGGAGGCGATCACCATGGCCCGGCGCGTCACCCGGCGGGGCAAGGCGATCCTCTCGGCCGGGCTGCATCCGCATTATGTCTCGCTGGCCAGGACGATGGCGCGCTTCACCGGCGACAGCCTCGACCTCGCGCTGCCCGAACTGACCGCCGGCGCGCCCGGCGACGATATGGCGCGCCTGCTCGACGCGATCGACAGCGACACCAGCTGCGTCGTCGTCCAGAACCCGAACATTCTCGGCCATGTCGCCGACCTCTCCGAACTGGCGGCACGGGCCCATGAAAAGGGCGCGCTGCTGATCGCGGTGGTGACCGAGCCGGTGTCGCTCGGCGCGATCCGCTCGCCCGGCGAGATGGGCGCAGACATCGTCGTCGGCGAAGGCCAGTCGATCGGCGTCGGGCTCAACTTCGGCGGCCCTTATGTCGGCCTGTTCGCCTGCGCGGAGAAATATGTCCGCCAGATGCCGGGGCGCCTCGCCGGCGTCACCCAGGATGCCGACGGACAGCGCGGATTCGTGCTGACCCTGTCGACCCGCGAGCAGCATATCCGCCGCGAAAAGGCCACCTCCAACATCTGCACCAATGCCGGGCTGTGCGCACTGGCCTTCTCGGCGCACATGACGCTGCTCGGCGAGACCGGGCTGCGCAACCTCGCCGCGCTGAACCATGCCAGCGCAGTTGCGGCCGCCGACCGGCTGGCGAAGCTGCCCGGCGTCGAGCTGGTCAACGGCGCCTTCTTCAACGAGTTCACGCTCAAGCTGCCAACGGAGTCGCGCCCGGTGGTTCGCGCGCTCGCCGACAGAGGGATATTGGGCGGCGTCTCGCTCGGCCGGCTCTACCCCGACGCGCCGGCACTCGCGAACGGCCTCGTCGTCGCGGTGACCGAGACCAGCAGCGTGGAAGATGTCGAAAATCTGGCCCAGGCCCTCGAAGCGGAGTTGGCGGCATGAGCATGAACAGCGAAGGCCGCGTCACGCGCCCTGAAAATACCGCATCGGCTTCAGCGCCGCCGACCTTCACCGGCAACCGCGCGCTGATGCTTGAGGAAAAGCTGATCTTCGAGCAGGACAATTACGCCCGCACCGGCGTCGACCTGCCCGAGCCGCCGAAGGTCGCGAGCCGGCTCGGCGGGCTGGAGCGCAACCGGCCGATCGGCCTGCCCGGCCTGCCCGAGCCCGAGGCGGTGCGCCATTATACCAGGCTCAGCCGCCAGAATTACGCCATCGACCTCGGCCTGTTCCCGCTCGGCAGCTGCACGATGAAGCATAATCCGCGCCTCAACGAGAAGGTCGCGCGGATGCCCGGCTTCGCCGACATCCACCCGCTCGCGCCGGTCGACACGGTGCAGGGCGCGCTGGCGGTGATCCATGAACTGGCCGAATGGCTGAAGACGCTGACCGGCATGGCCGCCGTCGCGATGGCGCCGAAGGCCGGCGCGCATGGCGAGCTGTGCGGGCTGCTGGCGATCCGCGCCGCGCAGGAAGCGCGCGGCGACGCCCGCTCGGTGATCCTCGTCCCCGAATCGGCGCACGGCACCAATCCCGCGACGGCGGCCTTCTGCAACTATCGGGTCGAGAATATCCCGGCGACCGCCGAGGGCCGCGTCGACCTCGATGCGCTCAAGGCCCGGCTTGGACCCGACGTCGCCGGCGTGATGATTACCAACCCCAACACCTGCGGCCTGTTCGAGCGCGACATGAAGGCTATTTCGGACGCGGTCCACGCCGCCGGCGGCCTGGTCTATTGCGACGGCGCCAATTTCAACGCGATCGTCGGGCGGGTGCGGCCGGGCGACCTCGGCATCGATGCGATGCACATCAACCTCCACAAGACCTTCTCGACCCCGCACGGTGGCGGCGGGCCGGGCTCGGGCCCAGTGGTGTTCTCGGCCGCACTGGCGCCGTTCGCGCCGCTGCCGTTCGTCGACCGGCAGGGTGATCGCTATGTTCTCGTCGAGGAGGAGACTGCCGGCGAGCATCATGCGTCGAGCTTCGGGCGCATGGCCGCCTTCCACGGCCAGATGGGCATGTTCACCCGGGCGCTCTCCTATATCCTCAGCCACGGCGCCGACGGCCTGCGCCAGGTCGCAGAGGATGCTGTGCTCAATGCCAATTATGTGCTGCGCAGCCTGGAGGACGTACTCGACGCGCCGTTCGCCGCCAGCGGCCCGTGCATGCACGAGGCGCTGTTCAGCGACGCAGGGCTTGCGGCGGGCTTCACCACGCTCGACATCGCCAAGGGCCTGATCGACGAGGGCTTCCACCCGATGACGATGTATTTCCCGCTCGTGGTCCATGGCGCGATGCTGATCGAGCCCACCGAAACCGAGGGCAAGGCGACGCTCGACCAGTTCATCGGCGCGTTGCGCTCGGTGGCGGAACGCGCCCGCGCCGGCGACGCCGCGCTGAAGGCCGCGCCGGCGCTGGCACCGCGGCGGCGGCTCGACGAGACGGCGGCGGCGCGGAAGCCGGTGCTGGTGTGGAAGGACACCGAGCTACCCGAGGCGGCGGAGTGAAGCTCCCCTCTCGCGTCATCCCAGCGAAAGCTGGGATCTCACTTCCGTTGGTTCCTCTGACGAGAGCAAGTGAGGTTCCAGCTCTCGCCGGAATGACGTACAGGGTTGAGCAATGATCGAAACCCGCCGCCACGCCCCCGCCACAGAACGCAATCGCGAGCCGATCCTCGAGCTTTTGCGCAGCATCCTGCCGGCAAGCGGCACCGTGCTGGAGGTCGCGAGCGGCACCGGCGAGCATGCCATCCACTTCGCCCGTGCGCTGCCTGACCTGATTTGGCGGCCGAGCGATCCCGATCCGGCCGCGCTCGGCTCGATCCGCGCCTGGGCGGAGGCGGCAAAGCTTGGCAATGTGCGCCCGCCGCTGCTGCTCGACGCCGCAGCGCCAGAATGGCCGATCACGGCCGCCGATGCGATGCTATGCATCAACATGATCCATATCAGCCCATGGGAAGCGACGGTCGGCTTGATGGCGGGTGCCGCCCGGCTGCTGGCACCGGGGGCGCCGCTGTATCTTTATGGCCCTTATCGTCGCGCAGGGATGCCGACGGCGCCGAGCAACGAGGCATTCGATGCCAGCCTCAAGGCGCGCGATCCGCGCTGGGGGCTGCGCGATCTGGAAACCGTCGTCGCGTTGGCCTCCGGGCAAGGGCTGGTGCTCGACAGCGTCGTTGACATGCCCGCGAACAATCTCTCGGTAGTGTTGCGCCGCAGCTGAGGTTCAGCGCTCGCGCGTCAGCAGCGTTATCCGCGCCTTGCCATGGACGCGCTCCGCCTCGACGGTGAAGCCCGGCACTTCGATCGCCTCGTTCTTCGCGGTCTCGATGCTGGCCCAGCCACCTGGCGCCAAACCGATGTTCGGTAGGATCTTCTGCCCCAGCCCTGTGCCATAAGGCGGGTCGATCAGCACCAGATCGAACGGGCCGCTGCCGAAACCCTCCGCCGCGATCGCCCGGACCTCGGCCGCGGCGCCGAGCTTGGCGATGTTCGCGCGCAGCGCCTCGATCGCGCCGCGTTCGCGCTCCACGAAAGTACAGTGCGCCGCCCCGCGCGACAGCGCCTCGAGGCCAAGCGCGCCAGTACCCGCACAGACATCGGCGACTTTCAGGCCTTCGAAGCTGCCGAGCCGGCTGGTCAGCATCGAGAACAGCGCCTCGCGGGTGCGATCGGCGGTGGGGCGGGTGGCGTCTCCGGCAGGTGCGATCAACGTGCGGCCGCGCCAGATGCCGGCGATTATGCGCACCGCTTTTGCCTTGTCGTCATCCTGAACTCGTTTCAGGATCCACTTTTCCACTCGGGAGCGCTCCCGGGACGCACGGTGGATGCTGAAACAAGTTCAGCATGACGGCGAGGAGAGGACGAACCGGCTTCACTCGGCCGAGCTCGGCTTCTTCGGTCCGCGCACTGACTTGAGCGTCTTGCGGAAAGCGACCAGTTGGTGCTGCAATATCTCGCCGACCTCGCCGGGCTGGAGGTCGCCCAGCTCGAATGCGCCATAGGCGATGCGGATCAGCCGCGAAACCTGGAGCCCGAGATGTTCGAGCACCCGCCGCACTTCGCGGTTCTTGCCCTCGCTGAGCTTCATCTCGATCCAGACATTGGCGCCAGTGCGCCGCTCGATATTCGCATCGATCGAGCCGTAGCGGACGCCTTCGATCTCGACGCCTTCGATCAGTTCCTCGAGCTGGGCCTGGGTAACATTGCCATAGGAGCGCGCGCGGTAGACGCGGGTGACCCCGGTGCTCGGCAGTTCGAGCTGGCGCTTGAACTCGCCGTCGGTCGTCAGCAGCAGCAGCCCCTCGGTATTCAGATCGAGTCGCCCCACCGGCATCACCCGGGGCAAATCCTTGGGCAGCTTGTCGTAGATCGTCGGCCGGCCGGCCGGGTCCCGTTCGGTGGTGAGCAACCCCTGCGGCTTGTAATAGAGGAACAGCCGCGTCGGCTCGGGCGCTGCGACCGGCTTTCCGTCGACGGTGACGCCCTTCAGCGATTTCAGCAGCGTCGCCGGGGTCTCGATCGCCACACCGTCGATCGCAACGCGGCGATCCTCGATCATCCGCTCGATCTCGCGACGGGAGGCGACGCCGGCCCGCGCGAGCAGCTTGGCGATGCGCTGCGGCTCCTGGCCCGGCCGCGCATCGGCGCGGGCGGGGTGCGGGACCGATGGCTTGACCGGGCGTGCCAGCCCGCGCGCCTGGCGGCGACCGAGCTTGGGCGGCGGCGTGGTCTTGCCGGGCGTGTTGATGCCGGTCGGCTTGCCGGTGGTCGATCGGCCGGGAGGCCGGCCGCCTGGGGTTCTGGGAGGGCGCATGGCCGCCGCTTTAGCGATAAGGCGAGCTTAGCGCCAGTTGAGCCTGCGACATCGCCCGAAAGCCCGGATGATCCCCTATTCCTCGAGCATCTGGCTTTCGATGCAGCCCAGCCAGCCGAGCCCGCGATAGGTTTCGTAGCCCGGGGTCAGCGCAAAGGCGATCAGCTTGCCGTCGCGCTGATAATAGCCGCTGTCGCGCTTGTCGGTTTGCAGCGGGTAACGATCGGTGCAGATCCCCTGGCCGTCCGACGATGCGATGATCCGGTGACCGGAATCGAGCAGCATCAGCCGCGATGTCGCGCGCTCGGCCGGCGACAGGCCGATGCCTTCGAGGATCGCCGAGGCCTGCGGCGCCCAGTCGAAGAAGATGCCGAGCGCGCCGATCGGATTACCGCGGGTGCGGCCGCCGGCGCGCACTGCGGTCGAGTAGGTCGCGACCTGGGCGCCGCCCAAAGTGGGGTTGACCGAGATATCGCAGACCCGGAAGTCGTCACCGCTCTGGGTGTCCATTGCGGCGCGGAACCAGTCTTCCCTGGCGACATTCTGGCCGATGGCCCCAGGGTAGCGATCGGGGCGGCCGGTGGCGATCACGCGGCCGTGGCTGTCGGCGATCCAGAGATCGAGATAGACGGTATAGGAGCGCAGGATCGTCGCAAGCCGCTCTGTGGCATGGTCGGCATTGGCGCTCGAGGGCGCTTCGAGCACATCGGTGACCGAACTGTCGGTGGCCCACCAACGCACGTCGCAGGAGCGCTCATAGAGATTTCGGTCGATGATCTCGACCGCCGAACGCGCCAGATCGGTGTGCCTCGTCCCCTTGAAATCGACGAGCATCTGGCTGCCGGCCGTGCGCAGCGAGGCGATGTTGGAGGCGATCGCCGAACGCAGTTCGCCGCCAATCCCCGAGATCGAGGCGGCGAGTGCGCCGAGCTCCTGGGCGACGACCGAAAAGGCGCGGCCGGCTTCGCCTGCCCGGGCCGCTTCGAGCCGGGCATTGATGGCCAGCATGCCGGTCTGCTTCATGACGCGGTCGATGCGATCGACCTTCTCTTCGGTGATCCGCGAGACCTCATAAGCCAAGCGTAATATGTCGTCCTGCATCGTGGTCCCCCAGTTCGACCTCGCTTGCGGCACCCTCTCGGCATCTTGGTGGTAGCATTAGGCTGCTCTTTCGCCGAAAGGCATGGCCTGAAATCATGAATAACTGGTAACCAAGACGCCCCCTTAAGACCAAAATCTGCCATTTATCGCATTTTGCACCACGGAGATCGTACATGACCGATGCAAAAGCTGCCTGGAGCGCGATCGCCGGGCTCCCCCGCGCGACGCTTTCAGAGCTCTTCACCGCCGAACCTGACCGACTCTCGCGGCTAGCGATCGACGAGTCGGGCATCCTGTTCGATTTCTCCAAGACGCACCTTTCTGCGCCGCTGATCGAGCGCTTCGTCGCGCTGGCGGAAGCCTGCGACTTCGCCGGCAAGCGCAACGCGCTGTTCGCGGGCGAGCCCGTCAACGTCACCGAAGGCCGCGCCGCCGAGCATCCTGCTGAGCGCGGCCAGGGTGCACCCGACAGCGTCGCGCGCGCCCACGGCTTCCAGGCGCGGATGCGGGCGATGATCGACGCGATCGAGGCCGAGGTGCTCGGGCCGATCCGCCATATCCTCCATGTCGGGATCGGCGGATCGGCGCTGGGCCCCCACATGCTGGTCGACGCACTCGGCCGCGACGCCGACCGCTATGAGGTGGCAGTGGTCTCCAACGTCGACGGGGCGGCGCTCGACGAGGTGTTCAAGCGCTTCGATCCCGACGCGACGCTGCTGGTCGTCGCGTCGAAGACCTTCACCACCACCGAGACGATGATGAACGCGCGCAGCGTGCTCGGCTGGATGGAGGAGGCCAATGTCGAGGATCCCTATTCGCGCGTCGTCGCGCTGACCGCTGCGCCCGAAAAGGCCGTAGAGTGGGGCGTCGACGAAACCCGGATCCTGCCCTTCTCGGAAAGCGTCGGAGGACGCTATTCCTTATGGTCGTCGATCGGCTTTCCGGCGGCGCTCGGCCTCGGCTGGGACGCTTTCGAGAATCTGCTCGAGGGCGCGGCGGCGATGGACCGCCATTTCCGCCTGTCGCCGCCCGAGCGCAACCTCCCGCTGCTCGCCGCCTTCGTCGATCAATATTATTCGCGCATCCGCAATGCCGAGACCCGCGCCATATTCGCCTATGACGAGCGGCTGCGGCTGCTACCTTCTTATCTCCAGCAGCTCGAAATGGAATCGAACGGCAAGAGCGTGAAGGCCGACGGCTCGGCGGTGGACGGGCCGACGGCGGCGATCACCTGGGGCGGGGTGGGCACCGATGCGCAGCACGCGGTGTTCCAGCTACTCCACCAGGGCACGAGGCTGGTGCCGGTCGAGTTCGTCGCCGCGATCGAACCCGATCATGTCCTCGACGACGGGCATCATCGTGCGCTGCTGATCAACTGCTTCGCGCAGGGAGCGGCGCTGATGGCGGGCAAGCCCAATGACGATCCGGCGCGCGCCTATGCCGGGGACCGGCCGTCGACGACGATCCTGCTCGACCGCATCGATCCGGCGCGGCTCGGCGCGCTGCTCGCCTTCTACGAGCACCGCACCTTTGCCAACGCGGTGCTGATGGAAATCAACCCGTTCGATCAGTTCGGGGTCGAGCTCGGCAAGGAAATCGCCCGCTCGATCGAGAGCGAGGGCACAGCACGCTTCGACGCCTCGACCAGGGCGCTGATCGGCCGGGCGCTGGGATAGGCGTTCGCGCGCGCTGCGTCCGTTACGCCCCGTCCGGCTGCCGAGGCAGGCTCATCGGGAGGTCGTTGTCGCCCTCGGGATAGGTGATGAACTCGAGCAGCGAACCGTCGGGATCGCGGAAATAGACGCTCTTCGCCCGGCCGCGTCGGCCAAAGGTGTCGACGATCCCGCTATGGCTCTCGACCCCGCAAGCCTCGAGATGGGCGAGCGCGTCCTCCACCGGGCCATGCCACTCGAACGCCATGTCGCTGTTGCCAGCCGCCACGGGGATGGTGGCGAGGAGATGCGGATCAATCGGCGTGTCGGGGCCATGAACGTTGATCTGCACCGCACCCAGCCGATAGAAGCGGAAGGCCGGGATCGGGACGATCACCTCGACGCCGAGAACGCGCCGGTAGAAATCGTCCGACACGTCATAATCGCTCGATTTGATCACGAAGTGGTCGAGTGTGATCTGCGCTGGCATGCGGCCTCTCCCTGACTGAGACCGCCAGATAGGGGCGCGGCGCAGCCGCAGGCAAGGATCCGCGTCGATGCCGCCGCCGGTGCGCAGGCGTCGAACCGAGCGGTGGCTCGATCACACTGATCACCACGATCGGTTTGCGAAGGGCCGCCGCCCTTGCCATATCGCGCACAACAGTTTCGCAAAGGATGATCCCGGATGGCCGAATATGACTATGACCTGTTCGTCATCGGCGCCGGTTCGGGGGGCGTGCGCGCCTCGCGTGTTGCGGCGGCCCATGGTGCACGGGTGGCCGTGGCCGAGGAACACCGTATCGGCGGCACCTGCGTGATCCGTGGCTGCGTGCCCAAGAAGATGCTCGTCTATGGATCGCACTTCGCCGAGGACCTGCAGGACGCCGCACGCTATGGCTGGCAGCTGGGCGATATCCGCTTCGACTGGAAGACACTGCGCGACAACGTCAATGCCGATGTCGACCGGATCGAGGGGCTTTATACGAACACCCTGACGAACAATGCGGTCGAGATCTTCCATGAGCGCGCCACGGTGTCCGGCGCCAACGAAATCACCCTCGCGAGCGGGCGAAAGATCACGGCGAAGTTCATCCTGGTCGCCACCGGGGCATGGCCGGTGGTGCCGAAGGTGCCGGGTGCCGAGCACGGCATCAGCTCCAACGAGGTCTTCTATATCGACGAACTGCCCAAGCGAGTGGTGATTGCCGGCGCGGGCTATATCGCCAACGAGTTCGCCGGCATCTTCCACGCGCTCGGCTCGAAGGTGACGGTGGTCAACCGCTCGGACCAGATCCTGCGCGGCTATGACGAGCAGATTCGCGACCGGTTGTTCCAGATTTCGACCCACAAGGGCATCGAGTTCATCTTCAACGCCTCGTTCGAGAAGATCGAGAAGAAGGATGACGGCTCGCTCTGCGTCCACTTCAAGGACCATGAGAGGTGCGACACCGATCTGCTGCTGTTCGCGATCGGCCGCAGCCCCAAGATCGATGGCCTGGGGCTCGAGGTCGCCGGCGTCGAGATCGACGACAAGGGCGCGATCGTGGTCGACGAGGATAACCGCTCGAGCGTGCCGTCGATCTATGCGATCGGCGATGTCACCAACCGTGTCCAGCTGACCCCGGTCGCGATCCGCGAAGGCCAGGCCTTCGCCGACACGTTGTTCGGCAACAAGCCACACCGCGTGGACTATCGGATGATCCCGAGCGCGGTGTTCAGCAACCCGCCGATGGCGGGCGTCGGCCTCACCGAGCGTCAGGCGCGCGAGCAATATGGCGACCCGAAGATCTACACGTCGGACTTCCGGCCGATGCGCAACGTGCTGGCCGGCCGCAACGAACGCGCGCTCTACAAGCTGGTGGTGCATCCGGAGAACGATGTCGTGCTGGGCATCCACATGATCAGCCCCGACGCGCCAGAAATCCTGCAGGCGGCGGCGATCGCGGTGAAGGCCAAGCTCACCAAGGCGCAGTTCGACGACACCGTCGCGCTGCATCCATCGATGGCCGAGGAACTGGTGCTGATGAAGTAGGATCGGCGACCCACGCCCACCTCACATTCGCAGAGGTGGTGGAGGCCAAGCTTACGCCCGGACCGGGAGCCCCGCCGCCTTGAGCGCCGCATGCGCCTCGGCGACGCTGTGCTGGCCGAAGTGGAAGATCGACGCCGCCAGCACCGCACTGGCGCCGCCGCGCACCACGCCGTCGACGAGGTGGTCGAGATTGCCGACGCCGCCGCTGGCGATCACCGGCACCGACACCGCATCGGCAACCGCGCGAGTCAGCGCGAGATCATAGCCATCGCGGGTGCCGTCGCGGTCCATCGAGGTCAGCAATATCTCGCCCGCGCCGAGTTCGGCCAGCCGCCTGGCGTGCGCCACGGCATCGATCCCGGTCGGCTTGCGGCCGCCATGGGTGTAGATTTCCCACTTGCCGGGGCCGACATTGCGCGCATCGACTGCGCCGACCACGCACTGCGCGCCGAAGCGGTTGGCCATGTCGGCGCAGAGCTCGGGCCGCGCCACTGCGGCCGAGTTCACCGCGACCTTGTCGGCGCCCGCGAGCAGCAGCGCGCGCGCATCCTCCGGCGTGCGCACCCCGCCGCCGACGGTCAGCGGCATGAAGCAGACCGAGGCGGTGCGCGCGACGACGTCGAGGATGGTGCCGCGCCCCTCATGACTGGCGGTGATATCGAGGAAACAAAGCTCGTCCGCGCCGGCGGCGTCATAGACCTTGGCCTGCTCGACCGGATCGCCGGCATCGGCGAGGTCGACGAAGTTGACGCCCTTGACCACGCGTCCGCCCGCCACATCGAGACAGGGAATGACGCGGACCCGAACGGTCATGCGCGCGCCACCGCCAGCGCCTCGGCGAGATCGAGCCGCCCGTCATAGAGCGCCCGGCCGGTGATCACGCCTTCAATGCCGTCGCCGTCATGCTTGGCGAGCGCATGGATGTCGCCGATGTCGGCGACCCCGCCGCTAGCGATCACCGGAATCGTCGCATGCCGCGCCAGCGCCACCGTCGCCTCGACATTGCAGCCCTTCAGCAGCCCGTCGCGGCCGACATCGGTGAACAGCAGCGCCGCAACGCCGGCATCGGCGAATCGGTCGGCGAGGTCGGTGATGCTCACCGTAGAGATATCCGCCCAGCCATGGGTGGCGACGAAGCCGTCGCGCGCATCAACGCCGACGACGATGCGGCCGGGCAGGTCCCTAGCGGCGGCCTTCACCAGGTCGGGATTTTCGAGCGCCGCGGTGCCGATGATCACCCGCTCGACGCCGAGGCCGAGCCAGCGATCGATGCCGGCGCGATCGCGGATGCCGCCGCCCAGCTGCACCTTGCCGGGAAACGCCTTGAGGATCGCCTCGACCGCGCCGGCATTCACCGCCTTGCCGGCGAACGCCCCGTCGAGATCGACGACATGGAGCCAGTCGGCGCCCGCCTCGGCGAAGCGCCGCGCCTGATCGGCGGGATCGTCGCCATAGACGGTCGCACGCGCCATATCGCCCTCGGCGAGACGGACGACCTGGCCGCCCTTGAGATCGATCGCGGGGAAAACGGTGATGGTCACACTATAAAACCTCTTGTTCCGTCATCCCGGCGGAGGCCGGGATCTCAGGAGATGAGGAGACGAGGTCGCCGCAAGAGACGCCCGAGATCCCGGCCTCCGCCGGGATGACGGATGATAGAGTCACGGCCGCCACTCCAGGAACCGCCCAAGGAACCGCAGCCCATAGGCCTGGCTCTTCTCGGGATGGAACTGCACGCCGAGGACGTTACCGCGGCCGACCGCCGCGGTGATCGCGCCGCCATGATCGCTGGTGGCCAACCGGTCGGCGGGGTCGGTCACATCGAACACGAAGCTGTGCAGATAATAGGCCTCGCCGGGCACGAGCAGCGCGTCATCGCGAGTCGGCACGACATCGTTCCAGCCCATGTGCGGCACCTTGTAGGCTGCGCCGGGCGTCATCATCCGCACATCGCCGCCAATCCAGCCGAGTCCCGGCGTGCGACCATGTTCGTGCCCGGCATCGGCCAGCAGCTGCATGCCCACGCAGACGCCGAGGAACGGTGCGCCGCGGCCATGCACCGCACGGTCCATCGCCTCGACCATGCCGGAGATGGCGGCCAGCCCGGCCATGCAGGACGCAAAGGCGCCAACGCCGGGCAGCACGATACGATCGGCCGAGGCGACGAGATCGGGATCGGCGGTAACGGTGGGATTGCCCCCCGCCGCCCGCAGCGCGTTATCGACCGACCTCAGATTACCGGCGCCATAATCGATGAGCGCGATTGTCTCGGAGCGCATGCCGGTCATGCGCTACCGAGCGTTCCCTTGGTCGAGGGAATCGCGTCCGCCTTGCGCGGATCGATCTCGGTCGCGACTCGCAGCGCGCGAGCGAGGCCCTTGAAGCAGCTCTCGACGATATGGTGCATGTTCGCGCCATAGATATTCTCGACATGGAGCGTGATTCCGGCCGCCTGCGCGAAGCTGTGGAACCAGTGCTCGATCAGTTCGGTGTCCCATTCGCCGAGCTTCGGACCCGACAGCGCCACCTTCCACACCAGATAGGGGCGTCCCGAAATGTCCAGTGCGACCCGGGTCAGCGTCTCGTCCATCGGCGCATAGGCGTGGCCGTAGCGCGTGATGCCGCGCTTGTCGGCGAGCGCCTTGGCCAGCGCCTCGCCGATCGCGATGCCGCTGTCCTCGGTGGTGTGGTGCTGGTCGATATGGAGGTCGCCGGCGATCTTCACCGTCAGGTCGATCAGCGAATGGCGCGACAGCTGCTCGAGCATATGGTCGAGGAATCCAATGCCGGTGGACACCGTATAGGCGCCGCTGCCGTCGAGATTCATCTCGACCGAAATATCGGTCTCGCTGGTCTTGCGCGTGATCGATGCGGTCCGCATGGCCCACCCCTGAAGCTGGCTCGAAGCCGGTGTGGCAAATCCTCCACACCGGACGGCGCCGCTATAGCGAGGTTGCGCGACGCTGCAACGCCGACTTGACCGGGCCGGACTCAGCGTTCACCACAGCGCCATGAGCGACCAAGCGCCCGACAGCCTGATTCCCTATGACGAGATCGTCCAGGAGGCACTCCGCGCCGTGGTCGGCCGCGTGCTGGGCGAGGTCGAAAGCGCCGGCGGCCTGCCCGGCGAACATCATTTCTACATCACCTTCAAGACGCAGGGCGCAGGGGTCGACATCCCGAAGCACCTCGTCGAGCGATTCCCTGACGAGATGACCATCGTCATCCAGAATCGCTACTGGGACCTGAAGGTGAAACCCGACGGCTTCGAGGTTGGCCTGTCGTTCAACCAGGTGCCGGCCAAGTTGATCATCCCCTTCGCGGCGGTGACAGGGTTCGTCGATCCCGCGGTCAATTTCGCGCTGCAATTCCAGGCGCAGATCGACGATGACGGCGAGGACACCGGCCACAGCTCGGCCGGAAACGACGCTCCGGCCGAACCCGCGGCGCCGATCGAGGACGGGTCGAACGTGGTGTCGATCGACTTCACCCGAAAGAAGTAGCCACGCGCCCCAACCCTGAAAATTGGGATGTGGGCCGTTTCGCAGCTCTCTGGCTTGTCGAGGGACTGGTCTTCGTTCCTTTGGCGCTGAGTTGGTGGCTCACGCCGCTCGGCTATGGTTTTGCCCATTGGCCGAACGGTAGATTCGGTGAGGCATTAAAATACTGGTATCTGGCCAGCCTCTTCGCGGGCGCGCCGTTGCTTCTGATCGGCTGGTTGCTCAGTCCGATGGCAGCAATGTTCAAGAAAATGAGTTTGGCAATTGGCCTGCCTATCGCGGCCTTTCTGATCTTCCTAATGCTCGCCTTGCCGGTGTTCGTGCTTGTCTAAACACTAGTCGTCATGCCAGCGAAGGCTGGCATCCATGTCTGTCTCCTTCTCAGATGCCATCTCCTGATATGAGAGACATGGGCCCCAGCCTGCGCTGGGGCGACGTGGTCGGACTACCCGGCTCACTTCAGACCTCCTTCTGTCGGGAGAATGAGAGGGTTGGCGATGTCGCCCTGCCGTCCCATCTTCGGCGCACCTGCCGAAAGGATCGCGTCATGCCCGACACCCGCACCGAGACCGACAGCTTTGGACAGATCGAGGTCCCCGCCTCCGCCTATTGGGGCGCGCAGACCCAGCGTTCGGTCGAGAATTTCCCGTTCGGCCCGGAGGAGCGGATGCCGGTCGGGATCGTCCATGCGTTGGCGATCGTGAAGCAGGCGGCGGCGAGCGTAAATCGCCGGCACGGCCTCGACTCCAGGCTCGCCGACGCGATCGAGCGGGCGGCTGGCGAAATCGTCGCCGGCAAGCTCGACGACCAGTTCCCGCTGGTGATCTGGCAGACCGGCTCGGGCACCCAGTCGAACATGAACGTCAACGAGGTGATTGCCGGCCGCGCCAACGAGCTGCTGGCCGGCGCCCGCGGCGGCAAGAGCCCGGTCCATCCCAACGATCATGTCAACATGGGCCAGTCGTCGAACGACAGCTTCCCGACCGCGCTACATGTCGCGGCCGCGCTTGCCGTCCATCAGCGTCTCTATCCTGCACTCGACGCGATGCTCGCGGATCTGCTCGGCAAGACCGCGGCATGGGACGACATCGTCAAGATCGGCCGCACCCATTTGCAGGACGCGACGCCGCTGACGCTCGGCCAGGAGTTCTCGGGCTATGCCGCCCAGCTGATCGCCTGTCGCAAGCGACTAGAAGGCGCGGTCGCCGGCGGGATGATGAAGCTCGCGCAAGGCGGCACGGCGGTCGGCACCGGGCTGAACACAGCCCCCGGCTTCGCAGAGGAGATCGCCGCCGAAATCGCCCGGCTGACCGGCCTGCCCTTCGTCACCGCGCCGAACAAGTTCGAGGCGCTCGCCTCCAACGATGCGCTCGTCCACCTGTCCGCCACGCTGGGGACGCTCGCCGTAGCGCTGGGCAAGATTGCCAACGACATCCGCCTGCTGGGCTCGGGTCCGCGCGCGGGTATCGGCGAGCTGATCCTGCCCGAGAACGAGCCCGGCAGCTCGATCATGCCGGGCAAGGTCAATCCCACCCAGGCCGAAATGCTGACGATGGTAGCCGCGCAGGTGATCGGCAACCACCAGGCGGTGACGATCGGCGGGCTCCAGGGCCACCTCGAGCTCAACGTGTTCAAGCCGCTGATCGGCGCGGCGGTGCTCCGCTCGATCGCCTTGCTGTCGACCGGCATGGAGAGCTTCACGCTGCGCGCGCTGGCCGGCCTCGAACCCGACCGGCAGCGGATCGCGGATCTGGTCGGCCGATCGCTGATGCTGGTGACGGCGCTGGCACCCGAGATCGGCTATGACAATGCTGCCAAGATCGCCAAACATGCGCATGCACAGGGCCTGACCCTGAAGGAATCGGGCCTGGCGCTGGGTCTCGTCGACGAAGCGACCTTCGATCGGATCGTACGGCCGGAGCATATGGTCGGGCGGTGACTCCGGGGAACTTCGCCCGGCGCCACGCGCTTTTTCCGTCACATCCGACAGGAGAGTTTGACATGATCGGCAAGATATTGGGTGCCCTGGTCGGCCGCGAGATCGACCGCCGCGATGGCCGGGGCGGTCTCAAGGGCGCAGTGCTCGGTGCTGCCGGCGCCGGCCTGATCCGCCGTGCGGGACCGATCGGCCTACTGATCGGCGGTGCCTGGGTCGCGAAGAAGGCGATGGACCGCCGCAAGGCAGACCGGGGCGCCGGGAGCAGCTCTTCGCACGAATGAGCCGCCGGGGGCGATACGATCGCGCATTGACGCGGACGCCCTGTCCGATGCAAGTGCCGCCATGGCCCATCTTTCGCTCAAGCGCCGTGGCGTGCTGTTCGTTCTCTCTTCGCCTTCCGGGGCGGGCAAATCCACCATCGCCCGCCGGCTGCTCGCATCCGACGACCACCTGAAGATGTCGGTATCGGCGACGACGCGCCCGATGCGCCCCGGCGAGATCGAGGGTGTCGATTATCATTTCGTCGACCTCGAGCATTTCCGCGAGATGGCATCGAACCACGAGTTCCTCGAATGGGCACATGTCTTCAACCACCGCTATGGCAGCCCCAGGCAGCCGATCGAAGAGATGCTCGCGGCCGGGCTGGACGTGCTGTTCGACATCGACTGGCAGGGCGCGCAGCAACTCTACCAGACCTGCGGCGGCGACGTGGTCCGCGTGTTCATCCTGCCACCGTCGATGGAAGAACTCGAGGATCGGCTGCGCCGCCGCGCGACCGACAGCGAGGAGGTGATCACCGGCCGAATGCAGCGCGCCGCCGCCGAGATCAGCCATTGGGACGGCTACGACTATGTCCTGATCAACGACGACATCGAGCGCTGCTTCGCCGAGGTGAAGGACATCCTGGAAGCGGAACGCCTCAAGCGCAGCCGCCAGACCGGTCTGATCGGCTTTATCCGCAAGCTGACGACGCCGGCAGGCTGACCCGCCCGCTTCAGCGGGCCTCTTTGCGAATGCGGACCGGTCCACGCAACGCCCCACCGCACCATAACTTGCGTGCAACGAAGTTCGGCCTAGCGTCCGCCTGATTTGGTACGGAGAGGAGGGCCGTTGATGGCCAAGACCTTGATCGGCGGCGTCGTTGCCGGAATCGCGCTCTACCTGGTGGGGTTCCTGTTCTGGGGAACGCCGCTGAGCCTGCTGGCCTTCCGGCGTCTCGGCGAGCCGCAATCGGCAGCGCTCCAGCAGGCGCTGGCGGAGACGCTGACGACCAGCGGCACCGGCACCTATCTCGTTCCCGCCACCGGCACCGCCGCCGGCGACCTGCTCTATGCGCGCGGGCCGATCGCGATGGTGCATTTCAACACCTCCGGCTTTCCAGTGGTGGACTCGGGGGCGCTGCTGACCGGCTTCCTGCTCGCGATCGTCACCGGCCTGATCATCGCGCTCGCTTTGGGGGCGATCGGGTCGCGGGTGACGGACTTCTTCAGCCGGGCGCAGGTGGCCATATTGTTCGCCTTGGCCGGCACGCTCTACACCGAAATCGGCCAGCCGATCTTCAACCATTTCGGCTTCGGCTACTGGACCTATCTGTTCCTGAGCGATTTCATCGGCTTGTCCGTAGCTGGGCTGATCATCGCGCGCTGGTTCTTGCCCCGAGGCGGAATTCAGAGCTGAGGCAGAGTCGACCCGGGCGACGTTACACCAATAGCCCCAGAAATCGCGCCGCCGCCCTGAAATCGGCGGAGCGTGCCTCGCGCGCCTGCGTGGCGAGTTCATCCTCGCCCCATTGCTCGACCTGCCACAGCTCGTCGAGGTGCGCAGCGTCGAACGCCGCGCGGCCATCGATCTCGCCCTCGGCCAGCGCCAGCGCAATCACCAGCGAACCCGATATGGTGATCAGCTGCTGCAGCCCAGCCAGCTGGAAATGTCCATAGCCACGGATCGCCGCGCTTAATCGGGCAACGGTTTCATCGGGCTGGGCGCAGTGGATGATCCCATGGACGATCTCGAGCTCGATATCGTAGCGCTGCTGCGCCCAGTCGATCAGCGGGTCCCAGCGTTCGGCCTGATGCCCCACCAGTTCGGCCGGGCTCTCCGCCCGATAGCAGAGCAGGTCCGTCTCGGCATAGACGGCGAGCATCTGCGCGAAGGCGGCGGGATCGGGCGCGATCTGGTCGATCGCAGCGTTGGCGAGGCCGGTGAGCGGCATCGATCGCGGATCGATCGTCTCGCCCTGCGCCTCCCATTCGGCGGCGACCGCGCCCGCGAGCGCAGGAGTGGGCAGCACGAGTTCGAGGCGGGCCGGGGTCTTGACGGCTCGACCGTCGAGCCGGATCGCGCCGCCGCCGGCAACCGGCTCGACCGACACTGTCTTGTAGAAACGCTTCACGCTTTCGCCACCATCGCCCGTCGGAGGATGTCAGGAAGCTGGCCGGGACTGTCCGCGACAAAATGCGCGCCCTCCTCGAACAGCTCCGCAGTCATGTGATAGCCCCAGGAGACGCCGACCGCCGTGCAGCCGGCGGCGACTGCCATGCCGATGTCGAAGCTGGTATCCCCGATCATCGCACTTGTTTGCGGCAGCGCACCGGCATCGGCCATCGCCTCGACGATCATCGACGGGTGCGGCTTCGAGGGATGCCGGTCGGCGGTCTGCAACGACACGAACATGTCCGCTATGCCATGGATATCGAGGCAGTGCCGAAGGCCGCGATCCGATTTGCCGGTGGCGACGGCAAGCAGCCAGCCATCGGCCTCGAGGGCCTGGAGCAGCTCGACGATGCCGGGAAACAGCGGCTCATCGACCTGGCCGGCGCCGCGCAGCGACTGGAAAACACGCTTGTACGTGTCGCCGAGCCGGGCATGGAGCGCTGGCTCGCCCTCCGGCAGCAGTGCGCGCATCGCCTCGGTCAGGCTCAGGCCGACAACCCGCCGGATCGCTCCATGGGCTGGCGGGTCCAGCTGCTCGGCGCCGAAGGCGTCGATCATCGCGCGACAGATATTCGCCTGGCTGTCGACCAGCGTACCGTCGCAATCGAAGATAGCCAGCCGGTTGGCAGTGCCTGCGCTCACTCGCGGTTCCGACCGCGCCGCTCGCCGCGCCGGGCCTTGCGGGCGTCCTTGGCCTTGTGGGCGACCGCGCGCCGCTTGCCTTCGGGTGTTTCGGAGAATTTGACGTCGTCGACCGGCAAGGCGTTGCCCTTGCTCTCTTCGAAGCCGAGATTGCGCATTGTCTCCGCGAAATGCTCGGGAAGCTCGGCAACGACGTCGACGACCCCACCATCGGGATGATCGACTTTCAGCCTTCGTGCATGGAGGTGCATCTTGCGGCTGATCGTGCCCGACAGGAACGCTTCTGCCCCGCCATATTTGCCGTCGCCGACGATCGGATGGCCGATCGCGGCCATGTGGACGCGCAGCTGGTGGGTGCGCCCCGTATAGGGCTGCAGTTCGACCCAGCAGGCGCGGTTGCCGGCACGCTCGATCACCCGATAGCGGGTCCGCGCGGGACTGCCTTCCTTCTCGTCGACATGCATCTTCTCGCCGCCGGTGCCGGGCTGCTTGCCGATCGGCAGCTCGACCATACCGTCGGTGATCGAGGGCACGCCGGTGACGATCGCCCAATAGACCTTGCGCGCGGTGCGGCTGCTGAACGCCTTGGCGAAATGCGCCGCCGCACGCGAGGTGCGCGCGAGCAGCAGCACGCCGGACGTGTCCTTGTCGAGCCGGTGGACCAGCTTGGGGCGATTTTCCGCCTCGAACTGAAGCCCGTCGAGCAGCCGGTCGACATGATGTTCGGTCTTGGTGCCGCCCTGTGTGGCAAGGCCCGGAGGCTTGTTGATGACGATTGCCTGGCGGTCCTGATGGATCACGAAGCTGCGGACCAGCTCGGTCTCCTCGGCCGACAGCGGCTCGCGCGGCGTTCGGGGGCGCGGCGCCTTGGCGGCGGTGGTGGCGGCTGCCGCCACTTCGGGCGGGGGCAGGCGGATCATCTGCCCAGCCTCGAGCCGGTCGCCGGGCGCGGCGCGCTTGCCGTTGACGCGCAGCTGGCCGGTGCGTGCCCAGCGCGACACGATGTTGAAGCTGGTGTCGGGCATGTGCCGCTTGAACCAGCGGTCGAGCCGGATGCCGTCGTCATCGTCGGCGACGACGAACTGGCGCATCTCGGCCTGGGTGGCGCCGGTGGCCGGAGATTCGCTCATGCCAGCGCCCGCCCGAGACCGAGGCCGAAGAACAGCATCAGCACCGATCCCGCGACCGACGACACCGCATAGGCGCTCGCCATGACATATTCGCCGCGCGACAGCATGTCGAAAGTCTCCAGGCTGAACGCCGAAAAGGTGGTGAAACCGCCGAGCACGCCGACGCCGAGGAACAGCCGCAGCGGCTCACCCTCGATCGGCGTGCGCGCGATCACCCCGGCGAGCACGCCCATCAGCAATCCGCCCAGCAGGTTGACCAGCCAGGTGCCGAACGGGAAGCCGGGGCCCAGATTCCTGAGCGCGACCGTGCCGATATGGTAGCGAAAGCCTGCGCCGATGGCGCCGCCGAGCATGACGAGAAAAAGCGGGGGCATGGCGGCCCTTTAGCCCCAAGGGCGATTGGGCGCCAGTGGCGGGTTGCCATGCTGTCGCGCCAGACGCCGAGAGGCAGGGTGGTTAGCCCTTTACAAGGATTCGCCCGGCGGTGCCGCGCCCGCCCGGTGCCATCTCGATCGTCACGGCATCGCCGCCCGGCTTCGTCGCAGTCAGCGTCGCCTTGCCGCCCGCGCTGGCGACGCCGACTCCGGTAAATCCGCTCGCGCGCGCCGCTTTGACATAATAAGCGGCAACGACATCGGGCGCCGCGGGGCTGGTGAAGCGCATCTCGACGACCCCGCCGCCGGCGCTCTCGCGCGCCGTGACGTTGAGGCTGTTCAGCTTCGTTCCCGGGTAAGGCTTTATCCCGTCTATATCCATGTCGTCGCCGCTCAGCGACAGCCCCGGGATCTTCATTCGGCCGTCGAGACCGGGGATCGCGATCGACACGCCCTGCGCCGCGTCTGGCTGCGAAATCGCGACGTCGCCCTTGGTGTCGGACCTGGTCGAACCCTCGGCGTCCTTGCCGACTTTCGGTTCGCAGCCAGCCAGGAGCAGCATCGGCACCGCCAGCACCGTCAGCACCGTCATGGCCTTGCGCATCCTGTCTTCCTCCGCGACGATCTTGGCACTGTATTATATTAGCAGTACAGCCGTTGCAATCCTGACCGTCATCGGCGATGCTCGACGCCATGTTCAATCTCGTCTCGCTGATCATCGGCTTCATCGCGCTCGGCGGCGCGATCCTCGGCTTCTTTCCGTTCCTCGGCTGGATTAACTGGGCGGTGGTGCCGCTGGCGTTGATGGGTGCCGGCTTGGGCATGGTGTCCGAGCACAACAGCGGACGGCGGCTCAACAGCTTCGTGCTGGTGGTCGGGATCGTCCGGCTGATCGTCGGCGGCGGTCTGTTCTGATGGATCCGCAGGCGCTGATCGCGACGCTTGGCCTCGCTCGCCATCCCGAGGGTGGCTGGTATCGCGAAACATGGCGCGAGACGGCCGGCGGCGAGGGGCGCGGCCATGCCACCGCCATCTATTTCCTGCTCGAAGCGGGCCAGCGTTCGCACTGGCACCGGGTCGACGCGGCCGAACTGTGGCTGTTCCACGCCGGCGCTGCGATCGAGCTGCGCATCGCGTCCGGCGAAGCGGGGCCGATCGAGACGATCCGGGTCGGCTCCGACGTCGCGACGGGCGAGCGGCCGCAGGCGCTGGTGCCAGCCGGCTGGTGGCAGGCCGCCGAGACACAAGATGGCTGGGCGCTGCTGAGCTGCATCGTGGCGCCGGGGTTCGACTTCGCCGGCTTCGAGCTCGCGGCGCCGGATTGGCAACCCCGATCCCCGGCCTGAGCCCATTGCTTGCCAACAGCCGTGAAAGTAGGCACTTTATGCGCGCCGGCGGATGGGGATCCGACCGGGGGGACATTCGATGACGCCAGCCGAGCTTGCCGCGCACCTGCCCCCGGGCAGCGTGTTCGCCGAATGCGATGACGCCCAGCTCGCCGATCTGCTCGGCGTGGGCAGCGTCCACGTGACCCGCGCCAATGACGAGATATTGCGCCAGGGCGACGAGGGCACCTCGCTGGTGATCGTGCTCGACGGCGTGGTGCGGATTTCGATGGTCACGCCAAACGGCCGCGAGATCATCCTGGATTATGCCGAAGCTGGGACCGTGATCGGTGAAATCGCGGTGCTCGACGGACAGCCCCGCACTGCTTCGGCGACGGCGATGTGGGCGGGCCGCTTCTTCCGCCTGTCGCGCACCGCCTTCGAAGGCTTCATAGAACGCCACCCCAAGGTAGCGATCCGCCTGCTGCGCGAAATGGCGCGGCGGCTGCGCGAGACCGACAGCACCATCGAGAGCGACCGCGCCTTCACGACCGGACCGCGGCTCGCCCGCTACCTGAAGCGACTCACCGACCAGAAGGTCCACGGCACGAGGCTGACGCGGGATCTCAGCCAGTCGGAGCTCGGCAGCTTCGTCGGCATCAGCCGCGAAAACATCAACCGCCAGCTCGCCGCCTGGGCAACCGAAGGGGTGATCGAGCTGACCCAGGGCAAGATCCGCATCGTCGACCCCGATTATCTGACCCAGATCGCCGAGGCGGTGGATTAGGCGCCATTCCTGCCCCGCACGGGGAGGAACTTGAACTGTCCTTGACCTTGCCCTTTGCAAGGCCGACATGCCCCGCATGAATCGCGTCAGCGCCAAGATTTGTGGGCTTTCGACTCCCGAAACGGTAGGCGCGGCAGTGCGGCTTGGCGCCAGCCATGTCGGGTTCGTCTTCTTTCCGAAAAGTCCTCGCAATATCACCGCCGAGCAGGTGGCGTCACTTGTCCCGATCGTGCCGCCCCAGATCGGCAAGGTCGGCGTGTTCGTCGATGCCGACGATGCCCTGATCGATCATGCGATCCTGGTCGGCGGGATCGACACGCTCCAGCTCCATGGCAGCGAGCCACCCGAACGTGTCGCCGGACTGCGCGCCCGCCATCCGAAGATCGGCCTATGGAAAGCGGTTCCGGTCCGCACCCGCACCGATCTGCAAGCGGCGCGGTCGCACGCCACGATCGCCGACCTGATTCTCTACGACGCGAAGACGCCGGCGGGCACGCTGCCCGGCGGCATGGGCCTGCGGTTCGACTGGACGCTGCTTGACGGCTTCGCGCATCCCCAGCGCTGGGCGCTGTCGGGCGGGATCGACGCCGGCAATGTCGAGCGCGCGGCGGCAATCACCGGCGCGCGGCTGATCGACATCTCCTCCGGCGTGGAAACCGCACCCGGGATCAAGGATGTGGACAAGATCGCCGCCTTTCTTCAACGGATCGCATCATTATGACCGCCATTCCCAACACTCTGCGCAGCGGCCCCGACGAGCGTGGGCATTTCGGCCAGTTCGGCGGCCGTTATGTCAGCGAGACGCTGATGCCGCTGATCCTCGATCTCGAGCGCGAATATCGCGCGGCGAAGACCGATCCCGCGTTCAAGGCCGAGTTCGACGACCTGATGACGCATTATGTCGGCCGCCCCAGCCCGCTTTATTATGCCGAGCGGCTGACCGAGCATCTTGGCGGCGCCAAGATCTACCTGAAGCGCGAGGAACTGAACCACACCGGCGCGCACAAGATCAACAACTGCATCGGGCAGATCCTGCTCGCCCGCCGGATGGGCAAGACCCGGATCATCGCCGAGACCGGCGCGGGATCGCATGGCGTCGCCACCGCGACGGTCGCGGCGCGTTTCGGCCTGCCCTGCACGATCTTCATGGGCGCGGTCGATGTCGAGCGGCAGCAGCCCAACGTCTTCCGCATGAAGCTGCTCGGTGCCGAAGTCGTGCCCGTCACCTCGGGCGCGCAGACGCTCAAGGATGCGCTCAACGAGGCGCTGCGGGATTGGGTCGCGAACGTCCACGACACCTTCTACATCATCGGCACAGTGGCGGGCCCGCACCCCTATCCCGAGCTGGTCCGTGATTTCCAGTCGATCATCGGCCATGAGACGCGCGAGCAAATCCTCGAGGCCGAGGGACGGCTGCCCGACCTGCTCGTCGCGGCGGTGGGCGGCGGTTCGAACGCGATCGGTCTGTTTCACCCCTTTCTTGACGACGCCGAGGTCAAGATGCTCGGCGCCGAGGCGGCGGGCGAGGGCATGAACGGCCGCCACGCCGCGAGCATCGGCGGCGGCTCGCCGGGCGTGCTGCATGGCAACCGCACCTATCTGCTCCAGGACGAGGACGGCCAGATCACCGAGGCCCATTCGATCTCGGCCGGGCTCGACTATCCGGGGATCGGCCCCGAGCATAGCTGGCTGCACGATATTGGCCGGGTCGAGTACACCCCGATCACCGACGATGAAGCCGTCGCCAGCTTCGTGCGGCTAACCAAGCTCGAAGGGATCATCCCGGCGCTCGAATCCGCGCATGCGCTGGCCGCAGTCGAAAAGGTCGCGCCGACGATGGGCCGCGACAAGCTTATTGTCGTCAATCTGTCGGGACGCGGCGACAAGGACATGGCCACCGTCGCCAAGCTGCTGGAAGCGCGGAATTGAGCCGGCTCGCCGCTACCTTCGCCCGCACCCGCGCCGAGGGCCGCGCCGCGCTGATCGCCTTCGTCACCGGCGGCGATCCCACACCGGCGGACACAGGCGCGATTCTCGACGCTCTCGTCGAGGGCGGCGCCGACGTGATCGAACTGGGCATGCCCTTCACCGATCCGATGGCCGACGGCCCGGCGATCCAGCGCGCCAATCTGCGCGCACTGGGGGCGGGTACCACCACCGCCGATCTGCTGGGCATCGCGACCGGCTTTCGCCGCCGCCACCCACAGGTGCCGCTGGTGCTGATGGGCTATGCCAATCCGATGCTCCGGCGCGGCGCGGACTGGTTCGCACACGCCGCCGCATCGGCCGGCGTCGATGGCGTGATCTGCGTCGACACGCCACCTGAGCAGGACGATCTCGGCCCCGCGCTGCGCGCAAAGGGGCTCGACCCGATCCGCCTCGCCACGCCGACCACCGATGCGGCCCGCCTGCCCACGGTACTCGATGGGGCCTCGGGCTTCCTCTATTATGTCTCGGTGGCCGGCATCACCGGCATGCAGCAGGCCGGCCAGGCCAGCATCGAATCGGCAGTCGCGCGCTTCAAGGCCGCCACCGACCTCCCGGTGGCGGTCGGCTTCGGCGTGCGCGGCGCCGAGCAGGCCGAGGCGATCGGCCGGGTCGCCGATGGTGTCGTCGTCGGCTCCGCGATCGTCGAACTGGTCGGCGAGCATGGCGCCGGCGCGGCACCGCTGGTCCGCGATTTCATTTCCACCTTGAGCGCAGCCGTTCGCCGCGCCACCAGGGAGAAAGCCGCATGAGTTGGCTAGACAGTGTCCGCAAGAAGATCCCGTTCATCGCCAAGCGCGAGAGCCCCGACAATCTCTGGCACAAATGCCCGGCCTGCCAGCAGATGATCTTTTCCAAGGAATATGAGGCGAACCTGTCGGTCTGCCCGAAGTGCAACCATCATGGCCGTATCGGCCCTGGCGAGCGCTTCGACCATTTGTTCGACGGTGGCGTCCACACCGTGCTGCCGAGCCCGCAGGTTCGCGAGGACCCGCTGAAGTTCAGGGACACCAAGCGCTACAGCGACCGCATCAAGACGGCCCGCACCACGACCGGCGAGCAGGATGCGCTGATCAACGCCCGCGGCACGATCGAGGGCTTCAAGGCGGTGGTCGGCGTGCAGGACTTCGCCTTCATGGGCGGATCGATGGGTCTTGCGGTCGGCAGCGCGTTCGTTGCCGGCATTGACGCCGCGATTGCCGACAAATGCCCCTATATCATCTTCACCGCGGCCGGCGGTGCCCGCATGCAGGAGGGCATCCTGTCGCTGATGCAAATGCCGCGCACCACCGTGGCAATCGCGAAGCTGCGCGAGGCCGGGCTGCCCTATATCGTGGTGATGACCGATCCTACCACTGGCGGAGTGACCGCCTCCTACGCCATGCTGGGTGACATCCAGATCGCCGAGCCGGGCGCGCTGATCGGCTTCGCCGGACAGCGGGTGATCGAGCAGACGATCCGCGAGAAGTTGCCCGAAGGCTTCCAGCGCGCCGAATATCTGCTCGACCACGGCATGCTCGACATGGTCATCGATCGCCACAGCCTGCGCGCCGAGCTGGCGCGGCTGATCGACTTCCTCTGTCCCGGGAAGAAGGCGGCCTAGACGGCTGCTGAACCCATCCGTCTTCTTCCTCGTCATTCCAGCGAAAGCTGGAATTTCGGACGACAGAGAGCACATTATCTCCTGAGATCCCAGCCTTCGCCGGGATGACGAAGCACGTCAGGAAGCGCCTCCACCGCATGGCCGACCACGCCTCCTCTACCGACCCGGCCGTCCAGGCCCAGCTCGATCGGTTGACGCTGCTCTCCCCCGGCGCCGACATCCTCGGGCTCGAGCGCATTTCCCGGCTGATGGAGCGGCTCGATCATCCGGAGCGGAAGCTTCCGCCAGTGTTCCACGTCGCCGGTACCAACGGCAAGGGCTCGACCTGCGCCTATCTGCGTGCCGCGATCGAGGCCGCGGGGATGAGTTGCCATGTCTTCACCAGCCCGCATCTCATCCGCTTCAACGAACGCATCCGCATCGCCGGCGAGCTGATCGCCGACGCCGAGCTCGCGCCGCTGCTCGCCGAGGTGCTCGATGTCGCCGACGGCATCTTCGCGAGTTTCTTCGAGGTTACCACCGCGGCCGCGCTGCTCGCCTTCTCGCGCGCGCCGGCCGACGCCGCCATCGTCGAGGTCGGGCTGGGCGGACGGCTCGACGCCACCAACATCATCCCCGCGCCGCTGATCTGTGGAATCGCCCAGCTCGGGCTCGATCATCAGAGTTTCCTGGGCGACAGCATCGAGGACATCGCCGCCGAAAAGGCCGGCATCGCCAAGCGCGGCGTGCCCATCGTCACGCTCCATTATCCGGCCACGATCGCCAATCGAGTCGGCCATGCGATCGACGCGGCGGGCGCTATCTGGCATGTGAAGGGCGGATCCTGGGATGCCGCCGCCTATCAGGGCCGGCTCCACTATCGCGACAGCGAGGGCAAGCTCGATTTGCCGCTGCCGGGCCTTGCCGGGCAGCACCAGGCGATGAATGCGGGGCTCGCCGTCGCCATGCTCCGACATCAGGACGCGCTCGCCGTCCCCGCCTCGGCGCTGCGCGCGGCGATGGGCTGGGCCGACTGGCCGGCCCGGCTCCAGCATGTCCGCGGCGGCGCACTTGTCGAAAAGCTTCCGCCGGGGACGGAGCTGTGGATCGACGGCGGCCACAATCCTTCGGCAGGCCGGGTAATCGGCGATTTCCTGCGCAGCCACGTCGCGGTCGATCGGCCGCTGCACATCGTCATGGGTCTGCTGAAGAACAAGGATGCCGCCGGCTTCCTCGCCGCGATGGGGCAGCTCCACGCACACTTCCACATGGTCCCGGTGCACGGCCACGCCGACCACGCGCCGGCCGAACTGGCGGAGATCGCCGGGCTCGCCGGGTTCCGCGCGACCCCGGCCAGGGATCTGGAGAGCGCGCTCGCCGCGGTGGCGCGCGGCCATGCCGGTACACCGCCAACCGTCTTGATCGCAGGATCGCTTTATCTGGCCGGGCAGGCGCTGGCGCTCAACGGCACGATCGTCGACTGACGCCCCTCGCGACAGAGACTCGACCTCGCCGGAGCGATGCATATGATGTTAATTGCGATTGACTCGCAATAGCATCAATGCTCTTCTGCTCACATCGAGGAGGAGAGACCATGACCGAGCCCGCGACATCCGCTGCCAGCCTGCTGCCGCATGGCGCACCCGGCGACAGCGGCGCCCGAATCTTTCTCCAGGCCGTGCGGCGCATCGGCGTGGGTGGGCTCGGCGATGCGCATGCCGCCAACATGATGATCGGCACCTTCGGCTTGTCCTTCCGCAGGCCGCTGGTGCTGATGCGCGCGCTGATGGCGGAGCTGGCGCGCGCTTCGCAACGATCGATCATGATCGCGCCGTCCTGCTGCTGCCGGATGACGGTGGCCGAGTCGATGCTGCTCCGCGCAGCCATTATCTCGCGCGAGCAGCCGTCCCGCTCGCATGCGATATTATGCTCACTATGCGGCATCGATGGCGCGATCGGCATTCTGTCGAGCGCCCAGGCGGTGGCGCAGGCATTCGCCGATCTGGGCCGTCCCATCGAAGGCGGATAATGACGGCCGCCGCCCCTTTCGCTTGCCGAAAGCGCCCGCTATAGCCCCCTCGACTCTCGCATATGCAGCATAGGGGCTACAGCAATGACGGCCGTCGGTCAGGACACTCTCAAAACCCGCTCAACCCTCAACGTCGACGGCAAGCATTACGCCTATTATTCGCTCGCCAAGGCGGCCGGACAGCTCGGCGATATCTCGCGCTTGCCCTTCTCGATGAAGGTGCTGCTCGAAAACCTGCTGCGGTTCGAGGACGGCGTCACCGTCACCGTCGAGGACGTCAAGGCGATCATCGACTGGCAGAAGGAGCGCAAGTCCGACCGCGAGATCCAGTACCGCCCGGCGCGCGTGCTGATGCAGGATTTCACCGGCGTGCCCTGCGTGGTCGATCTGGCTGCGATGCGCGATGCGATGAACAAGCTCGGCGGCGACGCCCAGAAGATCAATCCGCTGGTGCCCGTCCATCTCGTCATCGACCACTCGGTGATGGTCGACAGCTTCGGCACGCCCAAGGCGTTCGACGAGAATGTCGCGCTCGAATATGCCCGTAACGGCGAGCGCTACGAGTTCCTCCGCTGGGGCTCGAAGGCGCTCAACAACTTCAAGGTCGTGCCTCCGGGCACCGGCATCTGCCACCAGGTCAATCTTGAGAATCTCGCCCAGGCGGTGTGGAGCTCGGCCGATGGCTCGGGCACCGCAGTCGCCTATCCCGACACCTGCGTCGGCACCGACAGCCACACGACGATGATCAACGGTCTCGGCGTGCTCGGCTGGGGCGTCGGCGGCATCGAGGCCGAAGCTGCGATGCTCGGCCAGCCGGTATCGATGCTGATCCCTGAAGTGGTCGGCTTCAAGCTGTCCGGCACGTTGACCGAAGGCATCACCGCCACCGATCTGGTGCTGACCGTCACCCAGATGCTCCGCGCCAAGGGCGTGGTCGGCCGCTTCGTCGAGTTTTACGGCCCCGGCCTCGACTCTCTGTCGCTCGCCGACCGCGCGACGATCGCCAACATGGCGCCGGAATATGGCGCCACCTGCGGCTTCTTCCCGATCGATGACGCGACCCTCGTTTACATGCGCCTCACCGGCCGCCCCGCCGAGACGATCCAGCTGACCGAGGCCTATGCCAAGGAGCAGGGTTTCTGGCGCGACGCGACTGCGCCCGATCCGGTGTTCACCGACAATCTCGAGCTCGACATGTCTACCGTCCAGCCGTCCATGGCCGGCCCGAAGCGCCCGCAGGACCGCGTCCTGCTCAGCTCGGTCGACGAGGGTTTCAACAATGAACTCGCGTCGGGCTACAAAAAGGGTGACGAGGGCGACAAGCGCGTCGAGGTCGAAGGCGAAGACTTCAAGATCGGCCATGGCGACGTCGTGATTGCCGCGATCACTAGCTGCACCAACACGTCCAACCCGTCGGTGCTCGTCGCCGCCGGCCTGGTCGCGCGCAAGGCCAACGCCTTCGGCCTCAAGGCCAAGCCTTGGGTCAAGACCAGCCTCGCTCCGGGATCGCAGGTCGTCACCGACTATCTCGAGCGGGTCGGCCTGCAGAAGGATCTCGACGCGGTCGGTTTCAACCTGGTCGGCTATGGCTGCACCACCTGCATCGGCAATTCGGGACCGCTCGCCGAGCCGATCTCGAAGGCGATCAACGGTAACGACCTGGTCGCCTCGGCGGTGCTCTCGGGCAACCGCAACTTCGAAGGGCGCGTCTCGCCCGACGTGCGCGCCAATTATCTGGCATCGCCGCCGCTGGTTGTCGCCTATTCGATCTTCGGCACCACCGCCAAGGACATCACCGTCGAACCGATCGGCGAGTCGACCGACGGCAAGCCTGTCTATCTGAAGGACATCTGGCCGACGACCGCCGAGGTGGCGAACACCGTCGCGGCCGCGATCGACTCGGAGATGTTCTCGACGCGCTACGCCGATGTGTTCTTGGGCGACAAGAACTGGCAGGCGATCGAAGTCGAGGGTTCGGACACCTATACCTGGCGCGCCGGATCGACCTATGTCGCCAACCCGCCCTATTTCGAGGGCATGTCGATGACGCCAGCGCCGGTGCAGGACATCATCGACGCACGGCCGCTGGCGATCTTCGCCGATTCGATCACCACCGACCACATCAGCCCGGCAGGCTCGATCAAGGTCGACAGCCCGGCGGGACGCTTCCTGACCGAGCATCAGGTGTCGAAGGCGGATTTCAACAGCTATGGCGCACGCCGTGGCCATCATGACGTGATGATGCGCGGCACCTTCGCCAACATCCGCATCAAGAACCAGATGATCCCCGGCATCGAAGGCGGCATGACCAAGCACATCCCGACCGGCGAAGTGATGGCGATCTACGACGCCGCGATGAAGTACAAAGCCGAGGGCACTCCGCTCGTGGTCGTCGCGGGCAAGGAATATGGCACCGGATCGTCGCGCGACTGGGCGGCGAAGGGCACCAACCTGCTCGGCGTTCGCGCGGTCATCACCGAGAGCTTCGAGCGCATCCACCGCTCGAACCTGGTCGGCATGGGCGTGCTGCCGCTGCAGTTCGCCGAGGGTACCGATCGCACGACGCTCAAGCTCGATGGCACCGAGACCTTCACCATCGAGAATGTCGCGGGCCTGCGCCCGCGCCAGACCGTGTCGGTGAAGCTCACCCGCGCCGACGGCTCCACCGAGACGTTCGAGACGCTCTGCCGGATCGATACGGTCAACGAACTCGAATATTTCCTCAACGGCGGCATCCTCCACTACGTGCTGCGCAAGCTGGCCGCGTAAGCGACGCCGTTCCGAAGACAGGGGCCGGTCCGCTGCAAGGCGGGCCGGCCTTGTCTTTGGCTAGATCGTCATCCCGGCGGAGGCCGGGATCTCGGTCGTCTGGGACGGAGACGACGCAGCGAGCCTCTATTGAGATCCCGGACTCCGTCGGGACGACGTGGCCGTGGCTAACCGAGCCCGCCGTTATACTCCGCCGCCGTAATGCCATCCCGATGCAGGGCATCCTGCAGCGCCTGCGGGTCGACCGTCAGGGTGCGCGTCATGCCAACGGTCCGGACGTAGAGCAGGGTAGCGACGCGCAGATAGACGGTATGAGACATCCCTTCGATGATCTCTTCCTCGGTTTCGACATCATAGATGCCGGCCGGGAATGTCCCGGCTATTCCCGTCAGGTCGAAGGGCGCGGTGAAGGTGACGCTCGATCGGGTGGTGCGCAGCGCCATTGCAGCGGGCGATCAGGCGTCGGGATCGTCGCGGAATATAGGGCTATCCTCGTCGTCGAACGGATCGATGCCACCCGACGTCTCTGCCGCGAGGCGGGCGCGTTCGCGGCGCGCTTCGCGCGACTCCGCAACCTGTGCCTCAAGGCCCCAGGCGATGGCTGCCTTGCCTGCGACCTGCTTCACATTCTCCAGAGCGGAAAGATCGGCGCGTTGCTGATGGAAGGCCTGTTGCGTCCGGCAGAAGCTTGATGAGAGTTGCATGCGAGTCCCCTTGGCTGGCGCGATGGAAATCCTCGCTCTCACACCCGGGAGCCAGTGCTGCGAATGCGATGTGGCGGCTGCATGCAGCCGCCAGCGCTTACGAAATGGGGCTCATCCCTAGAAATTCAAGGTCATGGACGCCCGTTAACCATGCTCTAACCGCTTCGCTTCACTGTCGACCGAGGTCCGGACGATGAGGGAAGTACATGCCGCGCGCCACGAATCACGTCGATGTTGCGATCATCGGCGCAGGGCCGGCGGGGCTTACCGCCGGCTACATACTCGGCAAGGAGGGGTTCAGCGTCACCCTTGTCGAGAAGGATCCGGTGCAGGTCGGCGGCATCAGCCGGACGGTCGAGCATCAGGGCTTTCGCTTCGATATCGGCGGACATCGCTTCTTCTCCAAGTCGCGCGAAGTGGTCGATCTGTGGAACGAGCTGCTGCCCGACGGCTTCATCGAGCGACCGCGGATGAGCCGAATCTATTATCGCGGCAAATATTACAGCTATCCGCTGCGCGCGTTCGAGGCGCTGCGCAATCTCGGCCTGTGGCAGTCGAGCCTGTGCATGGCATCCTTCTTCCGCTGGAAACTGTTTCCCCACAAGTAGGTGAAGAGCTTCGAGCAGTGGGTGGTCAATCAATTCGGCGCACGGTTGTTCGGCATCTTCTTCAAGACCTACACCGAGAAAGTGTGGGGCATGCCGTGCGACGAGATGTCGGCCGACTGGGCCGCCCAGCGCATCAAAGGGCTGAGCCTCGGCAGAGCGGTGCTCGACGGGATGCGGCGTTCGCTCGGGCTCAACAAGCGGCCCAATGACGGCATGCAGGCCAAGACTCTGCTCGAAAACTTCCGCTATCCGCGCAAGGGCCCCGGCATGATGTGGGATGCGGCGCGCGACCGCATCCTCGAACAGGGCAATCGCCTGCTGATGGGGCACCAGCTCCATCAGCTGTCATGGGATACGACGGCTGGCTATTGGCGCGTTGCCGCCCTGGGACAGGACGGCCGGCTGACGATGCTGACCGCCGATCACGTCATCAGCTCGGCGCCGATGCGCGAGCTGGCGGCACGGGTCCATCCGGTGCCGGCGAGCCTGCCCAGGGCAATGGCGCTCGGCTATCGCGATTTCCTGACCGTCGCCCTCATGATCCGCTCGGATGATCTCTTCCCCGACAACTGGATCTATATTCACGACGACAAGGTCCAGGTCGGCCGCATCCAGAATTTCCGCAGCTGGTCGCCGGAAATGGTGCCCGACGAAAGCCTCGCATGCGTCGGTCTCGAATATTTCTGCTTCGAGGGCGACGGACTGTGGTCTTCGTCCGACGCGGACCTGATCGCGCTCGCGACGCGCGAACTTGTCCAGCTCGGGCTGTGCGACGCCAGTCAGGTGGTGGGCGGCGCAGTCGTGCGACAGGAGAAGGCCTATCCGGTCTATGACGATGGCTATGCCGACAATGTCGCCGCGGTGCGCGAGGAATTGGAGGCGCGCTATCCGACGCTGCACTTCGTCGGCCGCAACGGCATGCATCGCTACAACAACCAGGACCACGCGATGATGACGGCGATGCTCACCGCGCGGAACATCGCCGCCGGGACGCGGCGGCACGATGTCTGGGCAGTCAACGAGGACGCCGAATATCACGAGGCCGGCACCGAGGGCGACGATGCCGGCGTGGCAGCGGCGCTGCGATCTGAACGGCTGGTGCCAGCACGGATCGCAGCCAAGCACGCCGCGTGAGCTGCCTTCTTTTCCCCTCCCTTGAAAGGCAGGGGGAATAGCATGACAGCCGCCCGCCTGCGTCTTTCCGTCTTCGCCGTCTGGCTGCTCGCCAGTGCGATCCTGGTTGTCATCGCCCGGGATCATATCGCCGCTCTCAGCATGTGGGATCCCGACGATTATCTCCGTCTCCAGCAGGTCCGCGATCTGCTCGGCGGGCAGAGTTTTTTCGACGTCTCGCAATATCGCATCGATCCACCGAACGGCGTGCCGATGCACTGGTCCCGGATCGTCGACCTACCGATCGCGGCGCTGATCCTGACGCTCAGGCCGATACTGGGCGTCATGCTGGCGGAGCGTGTCGCGATCAGCGCCGTGCCGCTGCTGATCTTCGGCGGCTCGCTGGCGGCGCTGACCATGATCGGATCGCGGATCGCCGACCGGCGCACGGCGCTGATCACGGCGATGCTGGCAGCAGCGGCACCGCTGATGCTGTTCCACATCATGCCGCTACGGATCGACCATCACGGTTGGCAGACCATGCTCGGCCTGTTCACCATCGCCGCCTGCTTCGATCCGCGGCCGCGGCGCGGCGGGATGATCGCAGGCGCGGCGGCGGCCCTGTGGCTGGCGATCTCGCTCGAGGCGCTGCCGATGGTGGCGGCGATCGCCGCGCTGCTGGCGATTCGGTTCGTCGCAGATGCTCGCTTCCGCCGGAATGACGAGGAAGGGCGATTTCAGACCTTCGCCGCCGCGCTCGCGACATCCGGCATGGCGCTGTTCATCCTGTTCCACGGCCCCGCGGCGTATCAGCGCAATTATTGCGATGCCGTCAGTCCGGCATGGTTCGGACCGATGATATTGACGCCATCACTCGCGGCGCTGCTCGTGCCGCTGGCCTCACGCTACGGCATGGCAATGCGTGTCGCCCTTGTCGCCGCGGCCGGCGTTGCGGGTTTAGCCCTGCTTGCCGTTACCGCGCCAGCGTGCCTGCACGGGCCGTTCGCGGCGCTCGATCCGGTGGTGCGCTTCTACTGGTATGACAATGTGCTCGAAGGACTGCCGGTCTGGAAGCAGCCGATCGACAACCGCGTGCTGCTGGTCGGCTTCCCGCCGGTGGGCCTGCTCGGCACCCTGCTGGCCTGGCGCTCTGCAGCGACGCGCCGCGCCGCGCATGACTGGCTGACGATGCTTGCGCTGCTGCTCGCCGCCTTTGCACTGTCGCTGCTCGTACAGCGCGCCGGAGCCTTCGCACATGGCTGCGCGCTGCCGGGCGCTGCCTTCCTGCTGACGCGACTGCTCGACGCTATCGGCCGCTGGCGCCATGTGCTGCTGCGCGTAGCGGCATCGGCCTGCGCGATCATGGCACTGTCGCCTGTCGGCGCGGTGCTGATCGGCACCGTCGCGCTGTCGGGTATCGACCGCGGCAACAGCGGGGCGACGGCGCCGACTGCCCGCCCGACGCCCTGCGCACGCTTCGATGCGCTGGCCCGCTTGCCGCGCAGCTATATGCTGACGGGGCTCGATCTCACCCCGCGGCTGCTGGTGATGACGCCGCACAGCTTCGCCGGCAGCAGCCATCATCGCGATCCGCAGGCGATCCGGCGGGTGATCGATGCGTTTATCGGTTCGCCGGAGGCCGCGCGCAGGATGATGGTCCAGCACGGCATGGACTATGTGCTGATCGATCCCGACGGCAACGAGGCGATGATCTACAGCCGGGCCGCACCACAAGGACTGATGTCCGATCTGCTGAAGGCGCGGGCGCCGGCATGGCTCCAGCCGGTGGCACTCGAAGGCAGTAGGCTGAGGCTGTGGAGGCGGACCCCGGGCTGAGGCCTCTTGCGGTGTCCCCCCGCTCCCCATAAGGGCGGGTCCGATGTTCCGGTCCACACCGCCTGTAACGCCGCCGTCCGGCTGGTGGACGCGTAGCTGGTATATCGCCCTTCTCGCGCTGATATCGATCATCCCGCTGATCCAGCCGCAGGTGCCGCCGCTGATCGACCTGATGGGTCATATGGGGCGCTACCGGGTCGAGATCGCCGATGCCTCCTCGCCGCTGCTCACCCGCTATTTCAATTTCCAGTGGGCATTGATGGGCAATCTCGGCGTCGATCTGCTGATCGTGCCGATGGCCAAGATCTTCGGGCTCGAACTGGGCGTGAAGCTGATCGTGATGATGGTGCCGCCGCTCACCATCACCGGCCTGTTGCTGGTCGCGCGCGAAGTGCACGGCCGCCTGCCCGCGACCGCCGGGCTGGTCGCGCCATTCGCCTATTGCTGGCCGTTCCAGTGGGGCTTCATCAACTATGTGCTGGCGATGGCACTGACGCTCAACGCGTTCGCGCTGTGGCTCTATCTGGCGCGAATCGGTCGGATACGGTTGCGCGCCGCGCTGTTCGTGCCGATCGCCGCGCTGATCTGGCTGGGGCACGGTTTCGCCTGGGGCGTGCTCGGCCTGCTCGCCTTCGCCGCCGAGATCGTGCGCATGCGCGACGTCGAGGGGCGCGGCTATGGCGAATCGCTGTGGCGTGGCGCGATGCACTGCTTGCCGCTGGCGCCGCCGCTGCTGCTGATGCTGGCGTGGCGATCGGGCAATGTCGCGGGAGAGACCGTCGACTGGTTCAACTGGATCGCCAAATATGTCTATCTGGTCTCGTCGCTGCGCAACCATTGGATGCAGTTCGATATCGCGCTGGTCAGCGCGCTGATCCTGCTCGTGCTGTTTGGCATGAGCTCGATCGGTTGGCAGCAATATGGCTTCCGGATGCGCCGCACCCTGGGCGTCGCGCTGCTGGTGCTGATCATCGCCTATATCCTGATGCCGCGGATCGTCATCGGCTCCGCTTATGCCGACATGCGGCTGGCGCCCTATGTGATCGCGATCGGCGTGATCGGGGTGGTACCAGCCTTCACTAACCGGGCCGCGCTTAACACCATCGCCGCCCTGGCGCTGATCATCTTCGGATTTCGCGTCTACCAGTCGACCGATCGCTTCATTGCCTTCTCGACCTGGCAGGAGAAGCAGCTCGCCGCACTCGATCATGTCGAGCCGCAGAGCCGGGTGTTCGCACTGGTCGACCTGCCCTGCCTGTCCCTGTGGGAATCGCCGCGGCTGGAGCATCTCGGCGCGATGGCGATCGTGCGGCGCGAGGCCTTCGTCAACGGCCAGTGGACGATGCCCGGCGCGCAATTGCTCAGCATCAAATATGCGCCGGCCAAGGGCTATGCCGAGGATCCGACCCAGGTGATGCGGCCGCGCCGCTGCCGCGCGCCGACCGCGCGCTCGATCGAAAGCTCGATCGCGCTGTTTCCGCGCCAGGCCTTCGATTATCTGTGGCTGATCAACGCGTCCCAGGACCATTGGCCCGCCAACGACCCGACCCTCAAGATGGTGTGGAACGGCGGCGAGCGCGGCGTGCTCTACCGGATCACCGGCTCCGCGACGCTCGCCATGGACACGCCGAAGGGAATGGAGAGCGTCGCCACCCAGTGACGCTCGGCGCCGAAGATCGCCGTCAGCGCGGCGTTGACCGGCCTCGATGGCATCGCGTCGTCGCCGCCCTCGCGGCGCAGCAGCTTGCCCGCCAAGCGGATCGCGGCGATCAACGGGAACAGCAGGCTGTTGAAGTGGGTGGTGAAGCGCGGGCGCAGTCCCGCCTCCCGGAGCACGCGCGACAGGCTGGCGTCGGTATAGCGGCGCTGATGATGGTGCGCGACGTCGTGCGCGCTCCACATCCAGGGGCTGCCCGGCACCGTGACGATGATCCGTCCGCCCGGCGCCAGCTTGCCCTTGAGATAGGCGAGCGCCTCGACGTCGCCCGGGATGTGCTCGAGCACGTCGAGCAGAACGATCAGGTCATAGGCGCCGTCGTCGAGCGCGACATGCGGCAGATAGCCGCCCTTGATCGTGAGGCCGCTCCTCTGCTCCGCAAAGGCACGGGCGCCGTCGTCGGGCTCGATCGCATCGACCTCGCCATATTGCTTGAGCAGCTCGAGATTGGAGCCGGTGCCCGCGCCCACCTCGAGGATCTTCAGCGGTCCGGCCTTGGGCCGGTGCCGCTCGATCAGGCGGGCGATGATTCGGCGGCGCGCGACGAACCACCAATGGTCGCGATCGATCTCGGCCATGCGGTCATAGGCGGCGCGATCCATCAGGCGATCCTCTGGTCGGCCGGCTCGGGGCAGCCGATCCGCTGGCGAATGATGTAGATCGGGCGGTGCTTGGTTTCGACCAGGATACGGCCGACATATTCGCCCAGGATGCCGAGCGACAGCAGTTGCACGCCGCCCATGAACAGGATCGCGACCATCAGCGACGGATAGCCTGCCACGTCCGCGCCGAAGATCAGCGTCCTCATCCCGATGAACACCGCATAGACCAAAGCAAGCAGCGCGATAACCGCGCCCAGATAGGACCAGACCCGCAACGGAGCGGTGGAGGCCGATGTGATACCGTCGATCGCGAGCGTCCACAGCTTCCAATAATTGAACTTGGTATTGCCCACCGCGCGCTCGACACGATCATAATCGACCGCCGTCTGGCGAAAGCCCGACCAGGCAAACAACCCTTTCATGAAACGGTTGCGCTCGGGCATGCGCTTGATCACCTCGACCACCTTGCGATCGAGCAGGCGGAAGTCGCCGGCATGTTCGGGGATCTTGTCCATCGAGAGCCAGTTATGCGCGCGATAGTAGAGATCGGCGGTTAGCCGTTTCGGCAGGCTGTCGGTCAGGCGATTGCGACGCACGCCATAGACGACCTCGTAACCCTCGCGCCATTTGTCGATCATCGCACCGATCACCTCGGGCGGGTCCTGCATGTCGACGTCGATCGGCACGACCACCTCGCCGCGGACATTGTCCAGCCCCGCCGACAGCGCCGCCTCCTTGCCGAAGTTGCGCGACAACGACAGTGCGCCGATGCGCGGATCGGCGTCGTGCGCGGCAAGGATTGCCGCCATGGTCAGGTCGGTGCTGCCGTCGTCAACGAACACTATCTCCCAGCCGGCGGGCTGGCCCTCGGGATCGCGCAACGCCTCCAGCACCTGCGTCATGCGCGCGACGAAAGGGGCGATCGCCTCTTCCTCGTCCTTGACGGGGACGATCACCGACAGCAGCGGCGCATCGGCCGGCTGCGCGCTCATTCGAATACCCATTGGCGATTCAGCCAGAAGACCAGGAGTGGAGTCACGCACAACACCGGCGGATAGGGCGCCCACAGCGGAAGGTCCAGATGCTGGACGAGCAGCCACACCCACAGGCTGTTGCACGCAAAGCTGATCAGCGACACGATGACATAGCGGACGATCCGCTGCACCTGCCGGTCGCGGCTGCCATGGCCCTTGAAGCTCCACTGGCCGTGGATGACATAGCCGGTGCTCGCCGCACCGACGAAGCCGATCGTCCAGGCAAGATTGGGGTCGAGCCCGCCCACCTTCACCAGCACATGATAGATGCCGATATTGACCAGCGACGAGAAAACGCCCGTGACGGCGTAGCGGACCAGTTGGCCGAGCAATGTAATCCGCTCGCGGGTCATGATCGGCATCCGAGGCATCGCCCGCGCTCTTCCATAAAAGCGCCGACGCCTCAAGCTGCGAGGTGCCCCAATCCGTCTGGCGAAAGGGCTCGCCGGGCCAAGGGAACCCCGGAGGAGCGCTCCCGGGGATGGAAATTGCCAGTCCGGTCCCCGTATCCATGTGCGGATCGCCGGGCATAAACGCCGCCATCCGAAACGGCACCGGAACGATCGCGGCGGTCCTGCGCCGTTGGCTGAGCGCCGCCCGGCGGTCAATTCGATTCGGCGGCCGATCAAAAATGATCCTCCTCCGGGCTCGAGCGTTGCGGCCGGCCGGCCGGGGCCCTAAGCGGGCGCGATGCGGGACGGCGACGACTTCGAAGAGCAGATGATGGCGTGGATCGAACGCCGCTGGCGAACGGTCTTCTGGATGCTGTTCGCCGGCACCTGCGCCTATTTCCTGTTCTACAAATGGGGCCAGATCCGCTGGCTCGGACTTGCCGACACCGACGACAACATGCGGCTAGCCGAGGTCAAGGCATGGCTCGACGGGCAGGCCTGGTTCGATCTGCGGCAGCACAAGCTGGCGCCGCCCGACGGCCTCAACATCCATTGGTCGCGGATCGTCGACCTGCCGATAGCGGCGCTTCTGCTAATCTTCCGCCCGATCGTCGGCGACTATATGGCGCAGCAGATCGCCTGCGCAGTGGCGCCGATGCTGGCGCTGGGGCCGGCGTTATGGGCGATGATCCTGGCGGTGCGGCGGCTGATCCATCCGCGCGCCTATCCGATCGCCTTCGCGATCATGCTCTGCGCGCAGACCACCCTGTTCATGTGGATGCCGCTGCGGATCGATCATCATGGCTGGCAGCTCGCTTCGCTGATGTTGGTGGTGGCGGGCCTGGCCGATCCAAATAGCCGGCGCGGCGGCGCGCTTGCCGGCTTCGCCACCGCCTTCTCATTCGGCATCGGGCTCGAGCTGATCCCGATGATGGCGATCGCCGGCGCCTCGATCGCGCTGCGCTGGGTCTGGGCCACGAATGGCGACCGGGCCGAGGCGGGCCGGCTGGCGGCCTATGCGATCGCGCTTGGCGGCGGCTGCGCGGTCGCGTTCGGCGCCTTCGCCTCCCATGACAACCGCGCGATGGTCTGCGACGTGCTGTCGCCGGTCTATCTGGCGACGCTGCTGCTCACCAGCGCACTGCTGCTCGGGCTGAGCTTCGTGCGCAGCGAGAGCCAGGGGCTGCGGCTGGCCCTGCTGATCGCCGCCGCTGTGCTGATCGCCGCCTTCTTCGCGATCAGCTTCCCGCAATGCCTAGGCCGCCCCGAGCGCATTTCGCCCGAGTTGGGGCGGATGTGGTTCGACAATATCCGCGAGGTGAAGCCGCTCTACACCAAGCCGTGGCGCGATGCGCTCGGCACCGCCTGGCTACCGGTGATCGGGACGATCGGCGCGGTCATCGCAGCCTGGCAGGCGCGGCGCGCGCCGACCGCCGGCGCCTGGATGTCGATCGCGCTGCTCAGCCTCGTCGCGACGCTGGGCCTCGCCTGGCAATCGCGCTTCGGGCCGCAGGCGCAGCTGATGGGCGTGTTCGGGGCGACGGCGTTGGCATGGCTGCTGCTGCCGAGGCTGCTCGAATCGAGCTGGTCGCTGGTCCGGATCGGCGGCACGCTCTTCGTATTCTTCGCGCTGTCGGGCCAGCTCGCGCAGTTCGCGACGATGATCCCGCCGACCACGAAGGAAGTGCGCAGCGCAAGCGCCGCGGCCAAGGCCGCCGAAAGCGCCCGACGCTGTCCGACGCTGCCGGCGCTGCGCCAGCTCGATGCGTTGCCACCCGCGACGATGCTCACCTTCATCGACATGGGGCCGCGGCTAATCACGATGACCCACCACAGCGCGATCGCCGGCCCCTATCACCGCAATGGCGACATAATCCTGGAAGTGCAGAAGGCGTTCCGCTCGCCATCGCCCGAGGTTGCCCATGCGGTGATGAAGCACCACGGTGCAACGATGCTGCTGCTCTGCCCCGGCATGGCGGAATCGACGATCTACAGGGCGCAGGCGCGCGATGGCTTCTACATGCAGATGATGGATGACCAAGTCCCGGCCTGGCTGAAGCCAGTGGCGCTGCCGGCCAATTCGCCGTTCAAATTGTGGCGACTGGTGGAGTAGGATTTGCGAGACGCCCGCCGAACGAAAGCTTGGTGGAGCAGTGTTCAGGCCGGCAGATCCTCCATCGCCCGCGAAAGGCGGGAGAGGGTGAAGGTCATGAGCGTCAGATCGCGCCGCTCGCCAGCGGCACCCCGGCGCGGCGGTGCGCGGCGACCAGCGTATTGCGCAGCAGCACCGCGATGGTCATCGGGCCGACGCCGCCGGGTACCGGCGTGATCGCCCCCGCGACCTGAGCGGCCTCCGCAAAGGCGACATCGCCCACCAGCTTCGTCTTGCCGGCTTCGGCGGCCGGCACGCGGTTGATGCCGACGTCGATCACCGTCGCACCCGGCTTGATCCAGTCGCCCCTGATCATCTCGGGACGGCCGACCGCGGCGACCACAATATCGGCGCGGCGCACGACCGCAGGCAGGTCCTTCGTCCTGCTGTGGGCGACCGTCACCGTGCAGCTCTCGGCGAGCAGCAGCTGCGCCATCGGCTTGCCGACGATGTTCGATCGCCCGATCACCACCGCGTCCAGCCCCGACAGGTCGCCGAGCCGATCCTTCAGCAACATCACGCAGCCAAGCGGGGTGCACGGGACATAGCCGGGCAGTCCGGTCGAGAGCCGGCCGACATTGATGACATTGAAGCCGTCGACATCCTTGTCGGGATCGATCGTCGCGATCACCAGATCCTCGTCGACATGCGCGGGCAGCGGCAGCTGGACGAGGATGCCATCGACGGTCTCGTCGGTGTTGAGCCGCCGCACCAGCGCGAGCAGCTCCTCCTGGCCGGCCTCGGCGGGCAGCCGGTGCTCGAAGCTCTCCATGCCCGCCTCGACGGTCGCCTTGTGCTTGGAGCGGACATAGACCTGGCTTGCCGGGTCTTCGCCGACCAGCACCACCGCGAGCCCGGGCGCGCGACCCGCCACGGCGCGGAAGGCGGGGATCATTTCCGCGATCCGTGCGCGCAGTCCGCCCGCGAACGCCTTGCCGTCGATGATGTCCGCGCTCATGCCTTGTCCTTGACGATATGGGCCAGGGCGGCGGCCAGCGCCGCGGGCTCGCCCCGGATATGGAGCCTCTTTAGCCGCGAAGTCGCGCCGCTGGCCAGTGTCACATCCTGCTTCGCGACACGCAGCGCCTTCGCGATCATCCGGATCAGCGCCGCGTTGGCGGCGCCATCGCTCGGCGGGGCGGTCAGCCGCACCGCCAGCCAGTCGCGTCCGTCATCGGCAGTGACGACTGCCTCGATGGCGTCGCGGCTGGCTTTGGGACTGGCGCGGACGGCGAGGATGACGCCGTCGGCAACGATGCTCCAGGCGCTCAGACGCCCGCCATCATCACCGATGCTTCAGCATGGCCGATCACCATCTGCAGGATGATGATCAGCAGCAGCGCCACCAGCGGGGACAGGTCGAGCGCACCGAAATCGGGCATGATCCGGCGGATCGGCCGGTAGATCGGCTCGGTGATCTTGTCGAGCGCGTAGAGCACCTGGCGGACGAAGTCGTTATAGGTGTTGATCACGTTGAACGCGACCAGCCACGACATGATCGCCTGGATGATGATGATCCAGCGCAGGACGCTCAGCAGCAGGTCAACGATCTGCAGGAGGAGGAGAAGCATCTAAACCCCTTCGAATGTGTCGCCGCCATGTAGTGAAGCAAGCCGCCACCGGCAATGACGTGACCGTATCAATCGGCACTGTGTGCCGATTGAGTCTGTGTTTCGCCCTCAAACGCCGGGCGCAGCACATCCGTGCTGCTTGGCTTCCTCGCAATAAGCTCGGGCGGCCGTTCGCCCTTGCGGAGCCCGGTCGGGCTCCGACGATGAGCTCGGCGTCGGAACGCGCCAGTGTTCCGCAAGGCCGAACGGCCGTCGCGCCTTATTGGCGCGAAGCCAAGGCAGGCGGACGCCTGCCGCCCGGCGTTTGAGGGCTAGACAAAAACCTCTTCACCCCATCCGCACCAGCGTGCCGGCGCCGCGGCGGGTGAAGGCTTCGATCAGCATCGCGTGCGGCACCTGGCCGTCGAGGATGACGGCGGCATCGACGCCGCCCTCCACCGCGTCGACGCAGGTTTCCAGCTTTGGGATCATGCCGCCCGATATCGTGCCGTCGCTGCGCAGGTCGCCGATCTGCTCGGGGGTCAGGTCGCGGATCAGCTGCTTGTCCTTGTCGAGCACGCCAGGCACGTCGGTGAGCAGGAACAGCCGCGCCGCGCCCAGCGCGATCGCGATCGCGCCGGCCATGGTATCGGCGTTGACATTATAGGTGTGGCCGTCCTCGCCGATCGCGATCGGGGCGATCACCGGGATCATGCCGGCCTTGGAGATGGTGTCGATCACCCGCCGGTCGATATCCGCGGGCTCGCCGACGAAGCCGAGGTCGACCGGCTCCTCGAGTTTGGTGTCGGGGTTGAGCCGGGTGCGCCGCACCTTCTCGGCCACAACCATGCGGCCGTCCTTGCCCGACATGCCGACAGCACGGCCGCCGGCATGCGCGATCCAGGAGACGATCTCCTTGTTGATCGATCCGCACAGCACCATTTCGGCGATCTTGGCGGTTTCGGCGTCGGTGACGCGCAGCCCGTCGACGAAGCTGCTCTCGACCCCCAGCGTCTTAAGCATCTTGCCGATCTGCGGCCCGCCGCCATGAACGACCACCGGATTGATCCCCACCGCCTTGAGCAGGACGATATCCTCCGCGAAGTCATGCGCCAGCTCGGGATCGCCCATGGCATGGCCGCCATATTTCACGACGAAGGTCTCGCCGGCATAGCGCTGCATATAGGGCAGCGCCTCGGTGAGGGTCTCGGCCTTGGCCAGAAGGATCGGATCGGGGCTGTAGTCTGTGGACATGCGCGGCCCTTAGCGGAGGAGCGGGGCGTTAGAAAGACCGTCGTCGCGCCGGCCATCGCTCCGCTGGGGACACATCCAGCCGCCGCGTGATCCCAGGGCCAACAAAAGCGGCGCTTGACCACCAGGCCCCGGACGCCAAGGTGCGGCTTTAGCCCTCCGCGCCGCGAGATGCCCTGCATGACCAAATTGCTGACCGGCGTCGCCGGCATCGCGCTCATCCTGCTAGTGGCGGTGGCGCTGTCGTCGAACCGCAAGGCGATCCGCCTGCGCGTGGTGGGTGCCGCCTTCGCACTGCAGGCGGGGATCGCGCTTCTCGTGCTCTATGTGCCGTGGGGACGCGCCGCGCTTGGCTGGTTGTCGAGCGGCGTGTCGAGCCTGCTCGGCTATGCCCAGGCCGGCACCGATTTCCTGTTCGGGCCGATCGCCAGCCCCGCGATCGGCGGCACCAGCTTCGCGATCGCCGCACTGCCGGTGATCATCTTCTTCGCATCGCTGGTGTCGATCCTCTATTATCTCGGCGTCATGCAGTTTGTGATCCGCTGGGTCGGCGGCGCGATCGAGGCGGTGATCGGCGTTTCCAAAGTCGAATCGCTCTGCGCGGCGGCGAATATCTTCGTCGGCCAGAGCGAATCCCCGCTGGTGATCCGCCCCTATCTCGCCGGGCTCAAGCCGCACCAGATGTTCGCGGTAATGACCTCTGGAATGGCCGGCGTCGCGGGCACGATCCTCGCCGACTATGCGGCGATGGGGATCAGCATCGACCTGCTGCTCGCCGCCAGCTTCATGTCGGCCCCGGGCGCGCTGCTGATGGCCAAGATCATCATGCCCGATCCGCGGACCGTCGAAGGCGAGCTGCCGCTCGGCGATCCGCTCGAAGGGGAAGCGATCGCCGTCGCCGAAGCGCATGAGGCCGGCGCGCGGCCCGAAAACATCATCATGGCCGCCTCGCTCGGCGCGCAGACAGGCCTCAGGATCGCCGTAGCGGTGGGCGCGATGGTGCTCGTCTTCATCGCGCTGGTGGCGCTGGCGAACGGCGTGCTCGGTGCGGTCGGCGGCTGGTTCGGCTATCCGCACGCCAGCTTCCAGCAGCTGCTCGGCCTGCTGTTCGCGCCGGTGATGGTCCTGCTCAACATCCCGTGGGACCAGGCGCAGATCGCCGGCGGACTATTCGGCGAGAAGGTCGTGCTTAACGAGTTCGTCGCCTATATCCACCTCGGCCAGATCAAGGCCGTGCTCAGCCCGCACAGCGTCGCGGTGGTCACCTTCGCCCTGTGCGGCTTCGCCAATTTCTCCTCGATCGCGATCCAGATGGCGTCCGCCGGCAGCCTCGCGCCCAACCAGCGCCCGACGATCGCACGGCTGGGGATCAAGGCGCTGGCGGCGGGGAGCCTGGCCAACCTGATGTCGGCGGCGCTGGCCGGATTGCTGATCCCGATGTGAGCCTGACTCACCCCTCCCTTTCAAGAGAGGGGCTACAGCATCTGAATTTCGTCATCCCGGACTTGATCCGGGATCCCACGTCTTCCCCTATGTTCCGCCGCTCAACCGGCGTCAGGAAGGCAGCGAGATCCCGGATCAAGTCCGGAATGACGGCGTTCCAGAGGAGGGAGGGTGTTTTGTCTCAAGCCGCCTTCATCGCCCGCTGCCGCCGGCGCTGGACCGACGATCCCAGCCCGATCGCCTCGCGATATTTGGCCACAGTCCGCCGGGCCAGGTCGAAGCCCCGCTCCTTGAGCAGGTCGACCAGCTTGTCGTCGGACAGGACGTCGTCGCCCTCGGCGGCGATCAGCTTGGCGATGTGGCTCTTGACCGCCTCGGCAGAGACGTTGTCGCCCCCGTCGGACGCCGAGACGCCGCTGGTGAAGAAATATTTGAGTTCGTGCAGGCCGCGCTCGCACATCAGATATTTGTTCGAGGTCACACGGCTCACCGTCGATTCGTGCATGCCGATCGCTTCCGCCACCGCCTTGAGGGTCAGAGGGCGGAGATGCTCGACGCCATGCAGGAAGAAGGCTTCCTGCTGCTTCACGATCTCGCCGGCGACTTTGACGATCGTGCGGGCGCGCTGGTCGAGCGCTTTGACCAGCCAGTTGGCCGAAGCAAGGCACTCGCTGAGCCAGGCCTTGCTGCCCTTGTCCTGCGCCCCGCTCGCCAGTTCGGTGTAATAGGCCCGGTTGACGAGCAGCCGGGGCAAGGTCGCGCTATTGAGTTCGATCGCCCAGCCAGTGGCGGTGCGCGCGATGAAGATATCGGGCGTCACCGGCGCCGCCGGCTCGCCGCCGAAGCGCAGGCCGGGCTTGGGATCATAGTTGCGGAGCTCGCGGATCATATCCGCCATGTCCTCTTCGTCGACCCCGCAAAGTCGGCGGAGCTGCGGGATCGCGCCGCGCGCGAGCAGATCGAGATTGTCGATCAGCTTCGCCATCGCCGGATCGTAGCGGTCGGCCTCGCGGGCCTGGATGGCGATGCATTCGGCCAGCGACCGCGCGCCGACCCCGGTGGGATCGAGCGCCTGGATCACGGCCAGCACGCGCTCGACATGGAAGAGCGGCACGTCCAGCTGGCGGGCAAGGTCGGCGGTGTCGCCTTCGAAATACCCCGCCTCGTCGATCAGGTCGATCAGTTGCGCGGCGATGGCGACATCCGATCCCGACAGCAGCTCGCCGGCCTGGGCGGTAAGATGATCGCGCAGTGAAAGCGTCGCCGTCGCATAGTCGTCGAGATCCGGTGCTTCGGCCGATCCATTACCGGCGCCTTCGAGGCCGAGGCCGCCGTCCATGCCGCGCATCGAATCGGAGGCGCTGTCATGATGGAAGGTCTCCGCCGCATAGTCGACGTCGAGCGGAGTGTCGGCCACGGCGTCGCCGGCCTCGATCAGCCGGTCGGCGGTCGGGCCGTCGAAATCCTCACCATCATCGAACCCGTCGCCATCGAAATCGTCGGCATTATCGGAACGATCGTCGCCCTGGTTCTCGGGGGCCTCGGCCGCGCCGCCTTCCAGCAGCGGGTTCTTCTCGATTTCCTCGGCGATGAACGCCTCGACCTCAAGGTTGGAGAGCGCCAGCAGCTTGATCGCCTGCTGGAGCTGCGGCGTCATGACCAGCGATTGGCTTTGCCTGAGGTCGAGGCGTGGGCCGATCGCCATAGCTTATGCTGCTCGGGGGAACATTGTCAGAGCGAGAAGCCTTCGCCCAGATACAGGCGCCGGACATTGGGATCGGCCACCAGAGCGGCAGGGCTGCCTTGGAACAGCACCTTGCCGTCATAGATGATGCAGGCGCGGTCGACGATGTCGAGCGTCTCGCGAACATTGTGATCGGTGATCAGCACGCCGATGTCGCGACGCTTCAGGTCCCGCACCAGCTCGCGGATATCGGAGATCGAGATCGGGTCGATCCCGGCGAAAGGTTCGTCGAGCAGCATGATCGACGGATCTGCGGCCAGCGCGCGGGCGATCTCGCAGCGGCGGCGCTCGCCGCCCGACAACGCCATCGCCGGCGAATCGCGCAAATGGGTCAGGTGGAATTCCCGGAGCAGCTCCTCCAGCCGCTCGCCGCGCTGCGCCTTGTCGGGCTCGACCAGCTCGAGCACCGCGAGCAGGTTCTGCGCAACGGTGAGGCCGCGGAAGATCGAAGTTTCCTGGGGCAGATAGCCGAGCCCCAGGATGGCCCGTCGGTACATCGGCAGGGTGGTGATGTCGTCGCCGTCAAGCAGGATGCGGCCGGCATCGGGCTTGACGAGGCCCATCACCGAATAGAAGCAGGTCGTCTTGCCGGCACCGTTGGGGCCGAGCAGCCCGACGACTTCGCCGCGCGCGACATCCAGCGAAATGTCCGACAACACCTGGCGCTTGTCGTAAGTCTTGGCAATCGACACGACCGAAAGGCCGCGCGCGACACTCGCCGTTTCGGGGCCGATCGGACGCTCGAGCGTGGCGGTGTCGTTCATGCAGGCTTGTCCTGTCGGCGCGGTTAAGGTCGCCCTGATTAGCGAAAGCCGGTGGTCAAGGAAACTGGCAAGCTTCCTGCATGACGTTTAACCGGGCGGGAAGCCGGCTGAAAAGCCGCCATAATCGCTGTCTCACGGCGGTCGCGGGGCAGAGCGGCCGCAATCAACTCAGCGCCATGATCGCCGCAGCCAGCGCGTCGACCTCGGCGGCAGGCTGGTCCCAGCTGCACACCAGCCGGGCGACGCCGGGAGTCCAGTCGTAGAATTCGAAACCCTGCGCCCGCAACGACTCGGCCTCGGCCGCTGTCAGCCGCAGGAATATCTCGTTGGCCTCCACCGCATGCAGCAGCCGATCGCGCGCCGCGTTGGCGATGTGCGCGGCGGCGGCATTGGCGGCGCGGGCATTGCGCAGCCAGACGCCGCCATCGAGCATCGCCAATATCTGTGCGGCCGCAAAACGGCCTTTGGACAGCAGGTGCCCGGCCCGCTTGCGGCGGTAACGCGTCGCCTGCGCAAGCTCCGGCCGAAAGAACAGCAGCGCCTCGGCCGACATGCCGCCATTCTTGATGAAGCCGAAGCTCAGCGCATCGACCCCGGCACGCCAGCTGAGATCGGCCGGCGAGCAGCCGAGCGTGGCGACGGCGTTCGCGAAGCGCGCGCCGTCCATATGCAGGCCGAGCCCGCGCCGCTTCGCCGCATCGCCGAGCGCGGCGACCTCGTCGGGGGTGTAGACCAGCCCATATTCAGTCGCGTTGGTGATCGACACCGCCGCCGGCTGGGCCTGGTGGACATCGGTGCGGACCGAGGCGGCGAGAGCCTCCAGCCCCGCCGGATCGAGCTTCGCGCCAGCGCCGCTCGCCAGCATCAGCTTGGCGCCGCCGGTGTAGAATTCGGGCGCGCCGCATTCATCGCCCTGGATATGGGCGTCAGCATGGCAGATCACCGCCTGGTGCGACTGCACCATCGCGGCGAGCGCGAGTGCATTCGCGGCGGTTCCGCTCGACACCCACAGCGCCGCGACCTGGGTGCCGAACAGATCCGAGAAAGCGCCATCGAGCGACGCGCTCAGCGCATCGCCGTCATAGGCGGTATCGGGCGAATTGGCCCGGACGAGCGCCGCCATGACTTCGGGGCAGACGCTGGCGGCGTTATCGGAGAAGAAGCGCATCGGCGAATTGCAGATATCGCGCGAGCGAAGTCAACTTGCTAAGAGGCCGCATCCTGCTTCTGCCCGAGCTGGGGCACCGCGCCGATACGCTCCCCGCCGTCGAACAATCCGTCGAGTCGGCGTCGCAGCGTCCGTTCATATTCGGCACGCTCGACGCAGCTGGGGCGCGACAGCATGAGATCGCCACAAATGGCATCCTTGATCCGCCCGACCGCGGCCGCGTCGAGAACGCCGACGGCCTTGAGCTCCACCGCCAGCTGCACCAGCCCGACTGCGGTCGCCTGGGCGCGAAAGCCGAGCAGGTCGACGGTTTCGCGAAGCTTTCGCCTGTCATTGTCCACGGTTCCATCCTCTCCATTCTTGTCATGAACCGACTGGATCGCCAGAGGTTCACGCTGCCTCCCTATACCGCAATCGAAATCAGCCGCTAATCCCCAGCAGCGCCATGGTTTCCACCAGCATGGCGGCGACGACCGGCACGATGACCAGAAGGCGCCGGCGCCATGCGAGCGCCGCCCGCTCCGCCAAGGCGATTGCCAGCCCGGTCATGGTGGCCAGCATCGTCCACAGATTATAGCGCAGATCGGGCGCGACGCTGATCAGCCCATAGGCGCCGCCGTAGAACAGCGCCGAGGCTGCGAGCGCCAGGACGATGCGCCGGCTGGGCAGGCGTGGCGCTGCTATGACCAGCCCCAGCGCGAGCGCGAGCCAGGTGGCGGGGCGGCCCAGTGGTGACCAAGCCAACCATTGCGCCGCCCAGACAACCGCGCTGGTCGCCTCGTTGGGCGTGAAACGCAGCCCCAGATCGTTGGGCTGGCTCATCAGATAGACGGCATCGCCGGGCAGCGTGTGCAGGAAGCGCCAGTTCCAGTCGAGATGGGCGAGCCGATGCCGCGTATAAGCAGCAGGCGCGGCAATTACCGCATTGAGCCAGATACCCATCGGACTGTCGCCGGTGCGCGAGACATGATCGGCGAGGCTGTCCTCGGCCACACCGCAGCCGGCCTCGTCCATGAGGCCATAGCTGCGAGGCTCATAGCAATGGGCAGTGGCGGCGCGGGCCTGCGCGTCGCTCATTCCCGGATAGCCATTGGCGCCACCCTGCGCGACGATCCCCGCCAGATCGAAGTTGATCAGCGAATAGAGCGGATGCGAATGGCTGGGCCGCAGCGCCGCCTCGTTGATCGCCCAGTTGCTCGCCAACAGCAGCGCCAGCGCGGCCGCCGCTGCGACGCACAGGCGCAGGGGATGCGCAGTCCAGCGCGTCGGCAGGGCGAGCAACAGCAACGGCAGCGCCGCGAACAGCGCGTTGAAGCGGGTCGCCGCGGCGATCAGAATCAACGGGACCGCGATCGCCGCCAGCCAGGCCGGCCCGCCCGCAGCGCGGCGGACCAGCAGCGCGGCCGCCATCAGCATCAGGCACGCCATCAGCGGGTCCTTCAGAATCGCGCCGACCTGTCCGAACGGGATCGGCAGCAACGCGAACAGGATCGGCAGCGCCGCCGCGCGCCAGCCATGCCGCGCCCGCACACTGTCCGCGATCAGCCCGATCGCGCCCCAGTAGAGCGCGATGTCGAGCAGCAGGAACGGCGCCCCGCCCGGCCCGATCCGGAGCAGCTGCCGCCATAGCCAGGCGGTGACCGGGGGATGCCAGTCGTCATAGCGCCCGCTCAGCGCCTGTCCGTACTGGACGACGGTGTCAGGCGTGATGACGCCCCAATGGAAGGCGTAGAGCTGGAATAGACCGAAGCCGATGCACAGCAGCGCCAACAGGGCGCGTTGATGCCGCACGGCCTCAGCTCTGGGTGACACGCCCCGACCGTTCCAGCTTGCCCCACCCCACCCGCGGGCCGCGCATCGCCTGGGCGAGCGCCTTGAGCACGACATAATACATGATCTGCCTATAGCCGATGCGCTGCGGCACGAGCAGCCACAGCAGCCGCCAACGCTCGCGCCGTTCGAGCGCGAAGGCGATGAAGCCGGCGAGCAGATCGATCGCGGTGAACACCAGCCAATAGGTCAGCATCTTGCCGATATCGGTGCTGTTCTGCGCCCAACCATGCGCCTCCACTTCGAACCCGGTGGCGACCAGGCTGAGCAGCAGCGCCAGATCGATCACCGGCGAGATTGCCGCGAGCATGATCTGGAACAATATCGCCTGGGGCAGGCCGATCCGGGCGAGGCCGCGCGGCCGGCCACTCGCCATCACCGCGCGGTGCTTCCACAGGCATTGCAGCGTGCCGAACGCCCAGCGGAAGCGCTGCTTGGCGAGCGCGCGGACGCTTTCGGGCGCCTCGGTCCAGGCAACCGCATATTGATCATAATGCACCTTCCAACCGGCGCGCTGGATCGCGATGGTCAGGTCCTGATCCTCGGCAAGCGTATCGGGCGGATAGCCGCCGACGCCGCGGATCGCCGTCAGCCGCCATGCGCCGACCGCGCCGGGCACCACCGTCATCGCGTCGAGCCTGGCGAGCGCACGCCGCTCGAGATTCTGCGCGGTGATATATTCGAGCGCCTGCCAACGCGTGACGAGGTTGACTCGGTTGCCGACCTTGGCGTTGCCGGCGACTGCGCCGAGCCGCTCGTCGCCGAACCAGCGCGCCAGCCGAGCGATGGTGGCCGGCTCGAACTGGGTATCAGCGTCGAGCGCGATGACGATCTCGCCGCGCACCAGTTCGAGCGCACGGTTGAGCGCACGCGCCTTGCCGCCATTCTCCAGGGTCAGCAGCCGCACTCGCGGCTCATCGGCGAACGCCTCCCGCACGACCGCGCTGGTGCGGTCCTTAGACCCATCGTCGATCACGATCACCTCGATGCCGACGTCGCGGCTGTCGAGCACGCGGCGCACGGATCGTTCGATCACCCGCTCCTCGTTGAACGCGGGAATCAGCACGGTGACGAAGCGGTCGGGATCGATCGCCGGGAAGACGGTCCGCGCCTCGCGCCGCGCCTGGACCAGCGCCAGCGCCGACAGCAGCACCGCGCGCGCGATGCCGAGGCTGATCGCAACCAGGAACAGCCACTTGATGGCGATGGTCATGCCGCCCAGCGTGCTGAACAGCGCGAGATCGGTCTCGGCCGCGAACCGGTCGCCCTTCGAGATCGGAGGATTGACCTGAGCGGGCGGAAGCCCAGCAAGTTCCGACACCGGCACGAAACGAAGGCCCCGCGCACGCAGCTCGCGAATCAGCAGCGGCAGTGCCGCGACGGTCTGCGAGCGATCGCCGCCGGCATCGTGGAGCAGCACGATCTGAGTCGAGAAATCGGGATTGCCACCCTCGACGCCGTCGATCGTGCGCTGGACGATCTCACCGACGCCGGGGCGTTTCCAGTCGTCAGGATCGACATGCAGGCCGACCGACAGATAGCCGCGCCGCTGCGCCTCCGCGACAGGGGTTATCTCGTCCGCGGTGGTAGGCTCGGCGTCGCCGAAATAGGGTGCGCGGAACAGCCGCAGCGAACGCCCCGTATAAGCCTGGAACAGCCGCTGGTTGGCGTTGAGTTCCAGCGCGGTCTGTGCCGGCGTCGCCTCGGCGAGGTTGGGGTGGGTGTAGGTATGGCTGCCGACTTCATGGCCCTCGGCGATCTCGCGCTCGAGCAGCGCGCGATGAGTCAGCGCGTTCTCGCCAACCACGAAAAAGGTAGCGGGCACCTTCTCGGCCTTGAGGATGTCGAGGATCTTCGGGGTCCAGACCGGATCGGGGCCATCGTCGAAGGTCAGTGCGACGAGGCCGGGGCGATAGCCGGTGCGCTGGATCTGGTAGGGGCTGGGCAGCCGGTCGAATCGCACATTCGTGATCGCGCCCTGCTTGTCGGTCGCGACGTGACGATAGCCGGGCACCGGCACCGCCCCGATCCGCAATATCTCGCCCGAGCCTTCGATATCGACATTGGTGCCGGCGGGGATCGCCTCGATCGCGCTCGCCTGGGTCGGCCCGGGCTTGCGGCCGAACATGGTCCAGATCGACGGGTCCTCGGTCCCGAGCCGCCACAGCGCCACCGAGTTGAGGCCGAGCGTCCGCAGGGTGGTGAGTTCGCCGTGCATCGCCGCGGCGTCGAGCAGCCAGATGTCGTGGCGGACGCCGCCCTCCTCATAAGCGAGGTTGCTGTTGCCGCTCGCCGGATCGTAGTGCGGCGACACGCCGCTTTCGTGCGCGGTCAGCCACGCATCCTCGACCGAATGGGCAATGGTGTCGCCGTTCTTCTCCCAGTCATAGGCATAGGAGCCGAGCGCCACGACCACCTTTTCGGGCGGCAGGCCGCGCACCGCACGCGCCACCGAGTCCGCGAACCAGGCATGCGAGGCGATCGGTCCCGGATCGCCGGGCTCCGAATGCTCGTCATACGCCATCAGGAACAGCCGGTCGGTTACCCGCGCATAGGCGCGGAGGTCCCAGTCCGGATCGGCGACCGGCACTGCGATGGCGATCGTCATGCCGGGCAGGCGCGCCCGCGCCTGGCGTAGGAAGGCGAGATAGGCGCGATGCGCGCCGGGCGGCAGCTCCTCGAAATCGAAGAAGATGCCGCTGGCCTGGTTGGCGGCGAGCAGCTGCGCGACCCGATCAAGCGTGGCGCGGGTCTGCGCCGGATCCCTCAGTAGGGCCGCGATGCCCGGGCCATCCCAGGCGCCGTCGAGGGCATTCTGCACCATCGGCATCAGCTTCGGCCGGCGCCGGGCGTGGCTGATGATCGCCTTGCCGCGCGGATCGGCGAAGCTGGTCACCTTGTGATCGGGGCCGGTGATCGAGATCCAGCCGGGGATCAGCCAGTCGATATCCTCGACATGCCGCGCGAGCGAGGCGGCGGAGGCGTCGTCCCACGGCGCGTGGAAGGCATAGCTGGTCGGCGGCAGGCCCTGGGCGGGCCGCACGCTTGCGATCAGGTGGCGAAAATCGCGCCACATATCCTTGATGGGGCGGGCGCTTGTCTTGACCAGCGCGCGGTCGTGCCCGGCGACCGGAGAGATGGCCGGCCGCTCGACCTCGAATGGCAAGGGCGGCTGCGGCTCGACCTCGACGATCGAGCCGAAGAAGGCGGCGATCGCCAGCAGCACCAGCAGGACGAACGCGATCAGCGCCAGCGCAAAACGCCGCCGCCGCCGTCCGGAGGCATCGAAGAAGATCGGCTGGTCGTGCATGCCCGGGAGGTCCGTCGAACCGGGTTCTGGAACGCACCCGCAACACGCGGGTTAGAGGCCGTTCGCTTTCAAATGGCAAGAGGATGCTTTGATCGTGCTGATCACTATGTTGCAGTGGTATGGAGCGGTCGCCGGCGCGGTCGCCGCGCTGCTCGTCTCTCTCGATCTCGGCCGCCGCTGGACCGGCTTCGCCTTCGTGATCTTCGTGACCTCGTCGCTCGCCCTGATCGCCTGGGGATTCCTGAAACCGGACGCAGAGGGGATCGGCACGCAGAACATCGTCCTGCTGGTGATCAACCTGATCGGCGTCTACCGCTACCTGATCCGCAAGAAGGCTCCGTGAAACGTCGATGAGAAGTGAAGGACCGCGGACCGTTCGTTCTCCATCGATTGCCCGTCATGCGGACGCCGTTGCCTTCTCCGACATCGTCACCCGGTTTTTTACGCTGGGGCGTTCCTGCATCCTTGCATACCATGCCACAAGCGCCTCACACTCCGCCGGTACTGCCACATCCACATGGCCCCCGAAGATCAAACCGGCGATGACGGTGATATCGGCCATGGAGAAAGCGTCACCGGTTACGAACGGCTGACGTTGCAACAAGCCGTCGAAGTAGCGCATACCCCGCAAGGCCTTGTCGCGCTGATACAGGCCCCATTCCGCATTCTGGTAGCGTTCGACATTCGGCCCGAGCCCGGGCGTCGCGTGATGGAAATAGACGCTGATGGCATCAAGCAATTCCAGTTCGGCCCGCTTGCTCATCATGTGGATCACACCCTGCTCCTTCGGCGTCTTGCCGGTGAGCGTGGGGCTGCCATCAAGCGTGTCGAGATATTGGGTGATGGCCGTGCACTCGGCGATGAAGGTGCCGTCCTCGAGTTCGAGCACCGGCAACGTACCGGAATAATTCTTGGTCAGGAATTCCGGTGCCTTGTGCTCACCCTTCAGAAGATCGACCGGCACGAACTCAACGCGCGACTGCATGTTTTTCTCAGCCAGAGCGATGCGCACGCGCGCAGGATAAACACCCATGGCGGTATCGTGTATCTTCATGACCAAAGTCACCTATCTGCCAGTTGATAGATGCACTATGACTATCGTGATCGGCGCGTCAATGGCTATCTGCCTTTTGGCAGGCAGTGGAGCGTGAGAGGTATCGGCATGAACACGAACACCCGGGAGCTGATTCTGGGCGCTGCCAGGCGGACGGCGCAGGCGCATGGCTATGGTGGCCTGAACTTTCGCGATCTTGCGAAGGATGTCGGCATCAAAGCGGCGAGCATCCACTATTATTTCCCCAGCAAGGCCGATCTCGGTGCAGCGGTGGCGAGGCGTTATCGCGACGATGCGGCGGCGGCTCTGCAAGCCCTGTCGGACGAAACGCCCGATCCGATCGAATGTCTGCGCCGGTATCCCGAGACGTTCCGCACGGCGCTTCAGAACGAGAACCGGATGTGCCTCGGCAGCTTCATGGCCGCCGAATATGATGACCTGCCGGACGCCGTGGCGAAGGAGGTACAAAGCTTTGCGGAGGTCAATATCGCATGGATCGGTAGACATCTGTCCGCCGCGTCCCTCGTTGCCGCCGAGGATAGCGAACGGAGGGCCCGCGCTATTTTCGCGGCGATCGCCGGTGCGCAACTCCTGGCGAGGAGCCGGTCAGATATCTGCTTTTACGATTCGGCGATTGAGAGCTATCGCGAGGCAGGACTTCTGCCTGCCTAGGCTCGGCAATCCTTGCGTGTTTCCTATAACAGCCACCCTGGAGCCGTCGATGCCAATCCAAGAATTCAGCTTTCATATTGCAGACGACGTCATCGAAGACGTTCTTGAGCGGGTACGGCGTTCACGTTGGCCGCGCCGTCTCGGCGATGGCGGATGGGGCTTTGGCGTCAGCCATGATTTCATGCGTCGCTTCGTGGATTATTGGACCAATGACTATGACTGGCGTAAAACGGAAGCCGAGCTGAACAGCTGGCCGCAATTCCGTGTCGGCATCGGCGATTTCAACGTCCATTTCTACCATGTTCGCGGTGAAGGCGCTGCTCCCCGCCCCTTGCTACTGACTCATGGCTGGCCAGGTTCGGTACTCGAATTTCTGCCGATGATCGGACCCCTGACGCATCCCTCGCGATATGGCGGCCGCGCTGCGGACGCCTTCAGCGTGGTTATCCCGTCCGCACCGGGCTTTGCGGCGTCGGACTTTCCGGATGGTCATGTCATGGGACCGGTGATGACCGCCGACCTTTGGCGAACGCTCATGGTCGATGTCCTGGGTTATCAGCGGTTCGGAGTGCAGGGCGGCGATTTCGGTGCGATCGTGAACATCCATATGGCGGCGCGCTTCCCGGCTCACGTCGCTGCCATGCATCTCAATACCTTTCCCGTCGCCATGAGCCCGCAAGACGAGCTGAGCGCCGAGGAAGCTGCCTATGCGGAGGAATGCGGCAAGGTCGCGGCGGCAGAATTCGGGTACATGAACCTGCAGAGCTTGAAGACCAACACGGTCGCCTTTGCGCTGGCAGGCAACCCACTGGCGACTGCCGCCTGGATCCTCGAGAAATTTTACGCGTGGAGCGACAATGACGGCGATATTCTCGACGCATTCACGCTCGATCAGCTTTGCGCGAACGTTTCGCTATACGCCTTCACCGACACCATCGACACGTCCATCCGCTTCTATGAAGGATTCATCCGCGAGCTCGGCGGGGCACTTCGCCCATTGCACAAGATCGCTGTGCCGACGGCAGCGGCGATATTTCCTGGAGAGTTGCTCCCCGCACGACCGCCCCGCAGCTGGGCCGAACGTCAATATGATATCCGCCGTTGGACAGAGATGCCGCGCGGCGGCCATTTCGCCGCATTGGAGCAGCCCGATCTGCTTCTGCCAGACATCCAGGCCTTTTTCAGGGATTATCTATGATTGGACTCGCGATCGTCTGATGACGGCGTCCGTGTCGAGGCGAACCCGAACTCATCCGCTTGCCAATGATGTGATGCCGCAGAAATTCACCTTGGCCGACCGGCAGGCGGAGCAGCGCCTCGCGCTGGCGATCGGTCAGGGTCATGCGACTGCGGCAGGTGGCATCACATGCCGCAGTCGGCGTTTCAGATCATGCTCCCCATGCCGAGTGCGCTGAGCATGTTATTCTGAATGGAAGAGACGGCCTCGTTCAGCCCTGCCACGCCAAGATCCATGCCGTCAGGCATGACGACGGTCCGCAATGGACGCCGTTCGGTCGCCTCGACCAGCCGTGCGATCGCATCAGCGACCAACTGGGGTCGTGGCGGATTGGCAGCATCTTGTGGCTGGTTCGAGCTGTCTTTGATTTGGCCTGGGATCCCCGCAACCGGTCCATATGTTGCCAGCACGCCTTCGTCGGATGGCTCAGGACTGGAGGGGAGCAGGTTGCTTGGGAATGGCCCTGGCTCGACGATTACCGAGTCGACGCCGAAACTCGACAGTTCATAGCGATAGGACTCGGCAAGGGCCTCGAGCGCAAACTTGCTCGCGGAATAGACACCGAAGAACGGAAAGATCACGCGGCCCATCAATGACGTGACATGGACGAGAAGTCCGCTGCCGGCGGCACGCATATGCGGCAGAACGGCGCGGTCGGCGCGCACGGCCCCGAAGAAGTTGACCGCAAATTGCCGTTCGACATCCGCGATGGTGTAGGCTTCCGTCACCCCGACGAACATCGTTCCCGCATTGTTGATCAGCGCATCGATCTTTCCATGTTGCTTGATCACATGGTCGATCGCCGTGTTGACGGACGCTTCATCGGCGACATCCATTTCAAGAACCTGCAGCGCATTCCCTTCCGCTTTCGCGGTATCGATCAACTCGCTGCGGACCTGACTATTCCTTCCCTCGACATCACGCATGGTCGCAACCACGGTGTGTCCCCGTCTCGCGAGCTCCAGCACGGTAAGTTTCCCAAAACCACTGCTCGCTCCGGTCACGACAACGACTTTTCCGTTCATCCTAAATCCTTTCGCTTCTCTGAAGGGTCGGGGCTAGGTAGACAGACCTGTCTGTATTTGCAATAAGGAAACGGAAAGACTAGTCTGTCTATGCGTCGGCGAGTGATTTGAGTCAGGCACAATGGGAATGCGCGACATATCGGATTTCGTGGATCTGGAAGGGCAGTCGCTTGACGAACTCGCCCCGCGGGAACGCATATTGAAGACAGCGTCAGACCTGTTTTACCGGCTCAGCATCCACACTGTCGGGGTCGACCGTATCATCGCCGAAAGCGGCGTGGCCAAGATGACCTTCTACAAGCATTTTCCGTCGAAGGCCAAACTGGTCGCTGCCTATCTGCGTCACAAAAACACCACCTGGCTGCAGATGCTTGCGGCCTCGACTGAAAGAGCCGGGTTATCGCCGCTGGAGCGCGTCCTCGCTATTTTCGACGCGCTGGAGGAATCTTTTCAAGCGCATTCTTTCCGCGGCTGTCCGTTCGTGAGGGGATTGGCCGAGTTCGGACCGGACGCCAACTCCCCGGATGTACAGGCAATCATCGCCGCCTATTTCAAGGGCTTAGGTGAGTTTGTCGCGTCGCTCATCGAGCCTTTGGCATTGCGGGAGCCTGAAAAAGCCGTGGTCCAGATCTTGTCTCTCATCCAAGGCTCGATCGTGATCGCACAATCGACGGGCGATCCGGCCATAGCGGAGGCGAACCGCGAGGCAGCCAGACTGTTGCTACAAGATCGATCGATCGCATGCCGCTCGACCACGTCTCGATGATGATGATGCCGCCGCGCCTCCCCGCCGAGCGCTTGGTTGGATATGCGCAGCTAATTGCAGGCGAGTATTGCCGGCATTCCTCTGATCGGGGAGGGGGCTTGCTGGTTATAAAGAGCCCGGACCCATCCGGCAGTAGCCGATTTCACCGTGCCCTTGTTCAGGCAAAGCGCAGCGTGCTACGCGGCGTTCGGACATTTTCGAACATAAATCTTTAGGAGAAATTAATGACCCTTGGCACCATTAGCGTTTGGGCCCATCTTGATGGGCCGATCGATTTTTTCGAGAACGAAAAGTCGGGTGAAATGGGGCCGGCGTCAGCCGAGCGCCTCGCAAACTTTGCCCGCCGTGTCGAGGAACTTGGCTATTCTGCGCTCTGGATGCCGGACGCCTTCGGACGCGACTCCTTGGTCGCCTCGTCGTGGCTGCTCGCCAACACGACCAAGCTGAACGTGGCGACCGGCATTGTCAGCATCTATTCCCGCGATCCGATCGCCATGCGGTGCGCGGCCGACGCGCTTAACGAGCAATCAGGCGGGCGCTTCATCCTCGGCCTGGGCGTTTCCCATCGCGAGGCGGTGGAAGGCATGCGCGGCCATCAATATGAAAAGCCGCTTCCCGCGATGCGCTCCTACCTGGAGGCGATCGCCAAGGCGCCTTATTTTGCCCTGCCGCCAGCTGAACCGACCAGGATCGTTCTGGCTGGTCTGCGCGAGAAGATGATCGCGCTCAGTGGCGAGCTGGGGCAGGGCACGCATAGCTACCTGGTGACCCCCGAACATACCGCGCAGGCCCGCGCGATTCTTGGTCCCGACAAGTTGCTCTGCGTGGAGCAGCCGCTGGTCCTCGAGACCGACCCCGCAAAGGCACGGGCGATCGCTCGCAATGAGCTTCAATTTTACCTTGGTCTCCCGAACTACCGCAACTCGTGGAAAGCCCTCGGATTCGCGGACGAGGATTTCGTCGATGGCGGCTCCGACCACTTCATTGACTCGGTCATCGGCTGGGGCGACGAGGCTGCGCTGCGCAAGCGCATCGACGAGCATCTGAGTGCGGGTGCCACTCAGGTCTGCATAAAGTCGCTGGCGCCGGGCGGCGGCACCGACATGCGCATCGTCGAGCTGCTGGCGCCCGGAGCATAGTCCTCCATCGGCCGGATGGCGCCCGACGCGCTTGACGCGTCGACGCCGCGAGGAACGTTTGTCAGCATAGCGACCACTCGGCCAGACCAATCTGGAAGAGCAGATCCGCGCGTCGGAAGGCGCGCGGTTTTCTGTATATGGTCCGCTTTGTCCAATATGTGGCTTGTGTTCCTCGCACGATCGCGATGCACCAACGATCCGAAGATCGCAGAAGGTGCCGCTCGGCGACGGCCCCGACGGCCTGGCGAGCGCAGTGCTTTAATTCGCGGGCAAGGGCGCAGGCGATAATACCGGCTCCATGCTGACGGTCGAGGGCGGTTTCCTGTGTGACAAGCGGAAACCTGCTGGCTGACTGCAACCGCCGGCTACAAACGCCCCAAGATCGAAATCTGCACCACCCGAAAACTCAAGCGGGTTCCTTCACTGTCGATCGGTGGCGGGCTTTTTGGGGCTGACCTATACTCGCTGCCGTCCTCTCGGGTTTCCTCATCGCGCAACAACATCCGAAAGTCCGCTCGCCAAGTGGGAGAACGAATGAAAAAGCCCGCCCGGATTGCTCCGGACGGGCCACTTTCGGCAATTGCCGCTTCCGATCACATCGCGTGGGCAAGCGCCGCGAGCAGAAGCAGGGCCACGATGTTGGTGATCTTGATCATCGGATTGACCGCGGGCCCCGCGGTGTCCTTGTAGGGATCGCCGACGGTGTCGCCGGTCACAGCTGCCTTATGGGCTTCCGATCCCTTGCCACCGTGGTTGCCGTCCTCGATATATTTTTTGGCGTTGTCCCACGCGCCGCCACCGGAGGTCATCGAGATGGCGACGAACAGGCCGGAGACGATCACGCCGAGCAGCAGCGCGCCCAAAGCCGCGAAGCCGTTGGCCTGTCCCGCGACCTGCGTGATCACGAAATAGACCGCGATCGGCGCGAGCACCGGCAGCAGCGAGGGAACGATCATCTCCTTGATCGCCGCCTTGGTGACGAGATCGACGGTGCGGGCATAGTTGGGGCGGCTGGTGCCGGCCATGATGCCCGGATTCTCGCGGAACTGCGCGCGCACTTCCTCGACCACCGCACCGGCCGCGCGGCCGACCGCGGTCATGCCGAACGCCCCGAAGATATAGGGCAGCAGCGCGCCGAGCAGCAGGCCCACGATCACGTAGGGATTGCTGAGCGAGAAGTTGACCGCAAGATTCGGGAAATAATGCGTCAGATCGGTGGTATAGCAGCCGAACAGCACCAGCGCGGCGAGGCCGGCCGAACCGATGGCATAGCCCTTGGTCACTGCCTTGGTGGTGTTGCCGACCGCATCGAGCGCGTCGGTCTTGACGCGCACGCTGTCGTCGAGCCCGGCCATCTCGGCGATGCCGCCGGCATTGTCGGTAACCGGACCATAGGCATCGAGGGCCACGACCATGCCGGCCAGGGCAAGCATCGCGGTCGCTGCGAAGGCGATACCGATCAGGCCCGCCAGCTGATAGGCGACGACGATACCGACGCAGATCACCAGCGTCGGCAGTGCGGTCGACTCGAGGCTGATCGCGAGGCCCTGGATGACGTTGGTGCCGTGGCCGGTCTCGGACGCCTTGGCGATCGAGCGGACCGGCCGATAGTTGGTGCCAGTATAATATTCGGTGATCCACACCAGCAGGCCGGTGACGCCCAAGCCGACGAGCGCCGAATAGAAGATGTTGATGATCGGGAAGCTGGTGTCGCCAACGCCGACCACGCCGGTCATGTCGCCGAGCACCCAGTCGGTGGCGAAGTAGATTGCCGGAACCGACAGGATCGCGGTGGTCCAGAAGCCCTTGTAGAGCGCGCCCATGATCGACTGGCTCGATCCGAGGCGGACCATATAGGTGCCGATTATCGAGGTGATGATGCAGACGCCGCCGATCAGCAGCGGCAGCGACATCAGCTTGCCGATCCATGCCGCATCACCGGTAACGAGCAGCGCGATCAGCACCATGGTGGCACCGACCGTGACGACATAGGTTTCGAACAGGTCGGCGGCCATGCCGGCGCAATCGCCGACATTGTCGCCGACATTGTCCGCGATGGTGGCGGGGTTGCGGGGGTCGTCCTCGGGAATGCCGGCCTCGACCTTGCCGACCAGGTCGGCGCCCACATCGGCGGCCTTGGTGAAGATGCCGCCGCCGAGACGCGCGAAGATCGAGATCAGCGAGGCGCCGAACGCCAGCGCCACCAGCGCGTCGATGACGACCCGGTCATTGGGAGCGTAGCCGCGCGGCCCGGTGAGATACCAGTAGAACACCGCGATCGCGAGCAGCGCGAGGCCCGCGACGAGCACGCCGGTGACCGCACCGGCCCGGAAGGCGACGGTGAGGCCGCTCTGCAGGCTGGTCCGCGCAGCTTCGGCAGTGCGGACGTTCGCCCGCACCGAGATGTTCATGCCGACATAGCCGGCAGTACCGGAAAGCAGCGAGCCGATCACGAAGCCGGTGGCCGAGGTGAAGCCGAGGAAATAGAAGACCAGCGCCGCAACGATCACGCCGACGATGGCGATGGTGCGATATTGCCGCCCGAGATAGGCTTGCGCGCCCTCCTGGATGGCGGCGGCGATGTCCTGCATCTTCTCGTTGCCGGCCGATGCAGCCAGTACCTGACGGCTGGTGAACAGCCCGTATAATATGGCGAGCAGCCCGCAGCCGATCGCGACGTCTATGATGAGCATCCTGACTCCCTTCGCTCCCGTTCGCGCTCGGATCGGGCTTTTCCGCCCTTTTTCGACCTCGAGACACGTGGGCGTCTTGTATGTCCGGGATGTCCGCGCGCCGCAAGGCCCGTAATTCAGGCCTTCAGCGACGGTTCAGCCATGCTCGTAACCCAGATTGGCCGGCAGCGGCACGGCACCGTCACGATCCTGGACGCGTAGCCCCGCGCCGTCCGCGAAACGGCCAATCTCCATCGCAATGGCCGCAACTGTCGCACGGTCGTCCGGCGCGACGGCACAGAGCAGCTGGTAATCGTCGCCGGCCGTGGCCGCGGCGAGCCGCGCCCCGCGATCCTCGCCGAAGCCGCGCGCCTCCGCCGACAGGGGCAGCGCATCGAGATCGATCTCGACGGCGAGACCCGAGGCGGCGGCCATGCGCTGCGCATCGATCAGCAGCCCGTCCGAGACGTCGGCCATGGCATGAGCCAGGCCGCCAAGCACCCGCCCCTCGACGAGGCGCGGCATCGGCAGCCGATAAGCCTTCAGCAGGCGGCGCGGTCCCTCGATCTCGCCCGATGCGATGCGCAGGCCCAGGCCGGCATCGCCGATCGTACCGGTGACGAACAGCAGATCACCCGGTTGCGCACCCCGCCGGTCGGGCGCGCCGCCAGGGGCAACCTGCCCGATCGCGGTCAGCCCCAGCACCCGCGCATCGCCCGAAGGCTGCGCGACCGTGTCGCCGCCGAGCAGCGGCACGCCGAAATGCGCGAGCGCGCGCTCAAGGCCGGCGACGAACGCCGCATCCCAGTCGCGTGCGCCAGTCAGGCCATAGCCCATCAGCACGCCGATCGGCTCGGCCGCTTTCGCCGCGAGATCCGACAGATTGACGGCCAGCAGCTTCCACGCGACGTCGCCGGGCGGATCGCCGGGCAGGTAATGGACTCCCTCGACGAGCATGTCGTGGGTGAAGACGAGATCACGGCCGATCGGCGCAGGCAACACCGCGGCATCGTCCAGCAGCGCGCGCGCGCCGGGATGCGTGGCCAGGCCGCGCAGGGCATCGATCAGGCGTCTCTCATCGCTCATGGCTGTTCGCATCATCGCTGTGACCGATGCTCGGGAGAAACCCCGGGCCGTATCAAGTCAAGCGGCAAGCTGAACCGCCCCATCCCACAGCAGCTTCGCTCCGAGCAGCATGGTGAGCCAGTAGATGATCGTGTAGAAGCGCTCGCCGTCGACCCTGCGCACCAGCCACACGCCGGCGAAGGTCGAGACGATCGCGACCGGCAGCAGCGCCGCCGACGCGAGCAGGTTCGCCGTGGAAAACTGTCCGAGCGCGGCATAAGCGGGCACCTTGATCCAGTTCATCACCGCGAAGAAGATCACGGTGGTGCCGACGAAGGTGTCGCGATCCAGCCGCTGCGGCATCACCCACAACTGATATGGTGGTCCACCGGCGTGCGCAATCTGGCTGCACAGGCCCGATCCGAACCCGCAGACCGCGCCCATCCAATCGGGCAACCGGTGTGACGGCGCCGCCTTCCCGCCCCGCTCGACCCACAGTCGTTGCAGCCCGAACAGAAAGGAAATCAGCCCCACCGCGACCAGCACCCAGGCTTCGGACAGGCTCGCGGCGAACCAGTAGCCCAGGCCGATGCCGATCACCGCCCCCGGCAGCATGACGGCCATGACGCGCCGGTCCCAGCTCCCGCGAAACGACCAGACGCCCACCGCATCCTGGACGATGAGCAGCGGCAGCAGCACCGCGGCAGCCTGCACCGGCGGCACCGCCTGCGCCATCAGCGGGATGGCCAGTGTGCCGACTCCGATGAAGCCGCCCTTGCCGAGGCCCATAAAGATGACTGCCGGTATGCCGAGCAGCCAGAAGAACGGATCGTGGACGATCGCGGCGCCTTCGATCAAGCGCGGACGTCTCTCGCGATGCCGTCGAGCAGTCCGTTGACGAAGCCCTTCTCGCGTCGATCGTAGAAAGCATCCGCGACATCGACATATTCGCTTATCACGGTCGCGGTCGGCACATCGGGCCGGGCGATCAGTTCATAGGCGCCGACGCGCAATATCTGGCGCATCGGGCGGTCGAGCCGCTCGAGCGTCCAGCCGCTGGCGAGCCGGGCGGTGATCGCGGCATCGATCTCGGCGCGGCGGGCATCGACGCCCTTGACCAGGTCGTCAAAGAAGCTGACTTCCGCCGCGGCATATTCGACATCTTCGATCGTCGCGCCGAGCCGATGCTGGTGAAACTCGTCGAGCAGGCTCGCGAGCGGGGTTTGCTCCATTTCCTGCTGGTAGAGCGCCTGCGCGGCGGCGAGCCGGGCGGCGCTGCGCGAGCGCGAACGTTCGTTGATCTTTGCCATAGTCTCTATCGTTCCAGTCGTGCCGCGACGGAGGCGGCGTGCGCGGGCAGCCCCTCCGCGTGGGCCAATGCCACCGCCGCCGGCCCGATCGCCGCGATCGCGGCAGAATCGAGCGCGATGAAGCTGGTGCGCTTCATGAAATCGAGCACCGACAGGCCCGAGGCGAAACGCGCGCGCCTGCCGGTGGGAAGCACATGGTTCGGCCCGGCGACATAATCGCCGACCGCTTCCGGCGCATGGCGGCCGAGGAAGACCGAGCCGGCATGGCGAACCCGGTCGAACAGGCCCTGCGGATCCGCGACCGCCAGTTCGAGATGCTCGGGCGCGAGCCGGTCGGACAGCGCCGGCACCTCGTCGAGGCTGGCGACGGTAACGATCGCGCCGTTGGCCGCCCAGCTGGCCCGCGCCGTCGGCTCGGTCTGCAGGCGGCCGAGCTGCGCCTCCACCTCGACGGTGACGGCATCGGCGAAGGCGGCATCGTCGGTGATCAGGATCGACTGGCTGGTCGGATCATGCTCCGCCTGACTCAGCAGGTCCGCCGCGATCCAGGCAGGATCATTGTCGCGGTCGGCGACGACGACGATTTCGGATGGGCCCGCCACCATGTCGATCCCGACCACACCGTAAAGCTGGCGCTTGGCCTCGGCCACCCAGGCATTGCCGGGGCCGACGATCACATCGACCGGCCTGATCCGATCGGTGCCATAAGCGAGCGCCGCGATCGCCTGCGCGCCGCCGATACGCCACACCTCGTCCACACCGGCCAGCGCCGCCGCAGCGAGGACCAGCGGATTGACCACGCCATCGGGCGTCGGCGTCACCATCACCAGCCAGTCGACGCCAGCGACCTTTGCCGGGATCGCGTTCATCAGCACTGACGAGGGATAGGCCGCCCGGCCGCCGGGCACATATAGCCCCGCCGCCTCGACGGCGCCCCAGCGCGCACCCATCCGCACCCCGGCGGCGTCGGTGCGGGCGCTGTCGGCGGGACGCTGCTCGGCATGATAGGCACGGATCCGTTCCGCCGCCAGGTCGAGCGCCGCGCGCAGTTCGGGATCGAGCCCGGCCAGCGCGGCGTCGCATTCGGCGCGGTCGATTCGCCAACCCGACGCGTCGAGATCATGCCGGTCGAAGCGGCGCGTGTAATCGGCGAGCGCGGCGTCGCCCTGCGCCCGCACCGCGGCGATGATCGCGGTCACGTCGCGCGAGACGTCCTCGTCGACCTCGCGCCGTCCCTCGACCAACGCCGTGAACGCCTTCGCGAAGCCGGGATCGCGGCTATCGAGCCGAAGCGGCATCGCGTTCCATCCCATTGGCTTCGACCGCACGGCGAAACCCCTCGACCAGTGGCGCAATCTCGGCCGCGCGGGTCTTGAAGGCCGCGCGGTTGACGATCAGCCGCGACGAGATGTCGGCGATCTTCTCGACCTCGGCAAGACCATTGTCCTTGAGCGTGCGGCCGGTGGAGACCAGATCGACGATCCGGCTCGACAGGCCGAGCACCGGCGCGATCTCCATCGCGCCGTTGAGCTTGACGCATTCGGCCTGCACGCCCCGCGCCTCGAAATGGCGGCGGGTGATGTTGGGATATTTTGTGGCGACGCGGACATGGCTCCACTCGCGCACGTCGTCGCTGGCCGCCATCGCCACCGGTTCGGCGACCGAGATCCGGCAATGGCCGATATTCAAGTCGACCGGGGCGTAGAGTTCCGAATAGTCGAACTCCATCAGCACGTCCGAGCCGACGATGCCGAGCTGCGCGGCGCCATGCGCGACGAAGGTCGCGACATCGAACGCGCGCACCCGGATCAGGCCGATATCGGCGCGGTTGGTGGCAAAGCGCAGCAGCCGACTGTCCTCGTCGCCGAACGCCGGCTCGGGCAGGATGCCGACGGCGGCGAACAGCGGGAGCACCTCTTTCAGGATGCGGCCCTTTGGAACGGCGATGATGATCTGCTCGGTCATATCGGCGCGGGCCATAGAGCAGCGCTGCCCGGCTGACAACGGAGCGCGCCCGCACCAAGCAATCTGCCGATTCCGAAATTAAGCCTGCGCGGGATTAAACCGGCGCCGCTGCTCGTTACCCCTGCAGCGTCCATCCCCCCGAAGGCAATGTACGCGATCGTGCCCCAGGTCGATCCGATCCGGGACCCGAGATGTCCCGGTCGTGTTCGCCCAACGCGGCCGGGACATCGTACGCGCTGGCTACCCCATTGCGGGCCGCGGCCCTTGACGCCGGGCCGGGGCGGGGCCATCTGCCCAATCGGACCGAATCAATCCGATTGAAAGTCGAGCTCGTCATGCGCCTGTCCAGCTTAGCCGATTATGCGGTCGTGATGCTGTCCGCCGCCGCGCGCCATGCGCCGGGCGAGCGGCTCACGGCGACGCTGATAGCCGACGAAACCGGCGTGCCGCTGCCCACCGCGCAGAAGCTCATGGGCCGACTCGCGCAGGCAGGCCTGCTCGCCTCGGCGCGCGGCACCGGCGGCGGCGTCCGCCTCGCCCGTCCGGCAAACGAGATCAGCCTGGCCGACATCATCGAGGCCGTCGAGGGACCGATCGCGATGACCGCCTGCGTCGACGATCACCGGCACGACTGCGGGCTCGAGGGCTCGTGCCTGGTCAAACCGCACTGGGCGGTGGTCAACGATACGATTCGCGGTGCGCTCGGAGGAGTCAGCCTTGCAATGCTGTCGGGTGATTCTACGGGAGTATCGGCATGACCGACACTCGCACCGAAAAGAACCGCGCCGCGATCGACGCCGCGGACAAGGCCTCCAATTACGAGTGGGGCTTCACCAGCGACATCGAGCAGGATTTCGCGCCCAAGGGCCTGTCCGAAGACACCGTCCGCTTTATCTCGGCGAAGAAGAACGAGCCCGAATGGATGCTCGACTGGCGGCTCAAGGCCTATCGCCACTGGCTGACCATGACGCCGCCCGACTGGGCCAAGCTGAACGTGCCGCCGATCGATTACCAGGACGCCTATTATTATGCGGCGCCCAAGGCGAAGAAGGAACTCGGATCGCTCGACGAGGTCGATCCCGAGATCCTGCGCGTCTATGAGAAGCTCGGCATTCCGATCGAGGAGCAGAAGGTGCTCGCCGGTGTCGAGGGCGCACGCAAGGTCGCGGTCGACGCGGTGTTCGATTCGGTTTCGGTCGCCACCACCTTCCGCGCCGAGCTCGAGCGGGCCGGCGTCATCTTCCGGTCGATCAGCGAGGCGATCCGCGAATATCCCGAGATGGTGCGCAAGTGGCTCGGCAAGGTCGTGCCGATGCACGACAATTATTTCGCCACCTTGAACTGTGCAGTCTTCTCCGACGGCACCTTCGTCTACATCCCGGAGGGCGTGCGCTGCCCGATGGAGCTGAGCACCTATTTTCGGATCAACGCCGAGAATACCGGTCAGTTCGAGCGCACCCTGATCGTCGCCGACAAGGGCAGCCATGTCTCCTATCTCGAAGGCTGCACCGCGCCGATGCGCGACGAGAACCAGCTCCACGCCGCCGTGGTCGAGCTGGTCGCGCTCGATGATGCCGAGATCAAATACTCGACCGTCCAGAACTGGTATCCGGGCGATGCCGAGGGCAAGGGCGGCATCTATAATTTCGTGACCAAGCGCGCCTTGTGCCAGGGCAAGAACAGCAAGGTGAGCTGGACCCAGGTCGAGACCGGCAGCGCGATCACGTGGAAATATCCGAGCTGCGTGCTCGCCGGCGAGAACAGCGTCGGCGAATTCTACTCGGTCGCCGTCACCAACAACCGCCAGCAGGCCGACACCGGCACCAAGATGATCCATCTCGGCAAGAACAGCCGCTCGACGATCGTCTCCAAGGGGATCTCGGCCGGCCGCAGCGACAACACCTATCGCGGCCTCGTCCGCGTCGGCCCGACCGCCGAGAATGCGCGCAACCACACCCAGTGCGATTCGCTGCTGCTGGGCGACAAGTGTGGCGCACATACCGTGCCCTATATCGAGGTGAAGAATCCCTCGGCGCAGATCGAGCATGAGGCGACCACCTCGAAGATCAGCGACGACCAGCTCTTCTACGCGATGTCACGCGGCCTCGACCAGGAAGCCTCGGTGGCACTGATCGTCAACGGCTTCGCCAAGGAGGTGCTCCAGCAACTCCCGATGGAGTTCGCCGTCGAGGCGCAGAAGCTGCTGGGCATAAGCCTGGAGGGCTCGGTTGGCTGATTCCCACAAGATAAACCGTCACCCCAGCGGAGGCTGGGGTCCATGGCTGTCGCCTTTCGAGGTGCCGTTCGTGGAAAGAGACATGGATGCCAGCCTGCGCTGGCATGACGCCGGGAAGTAAGAATGCTGAAAATCGAAAACCTTCACGCCGAAGTCGACGGCAAGCCGATCCTCAAGGGGCTGTCGCTGACGCTCAACCCCGGCGAGATCCATGCGATCATGGGGCCGAATGGCGCAGGCAAGTCGACGCTCTCCTATGTGCTGAGCGGGCGGCCCGGCTATGAGGTGACCGAGGGCAGCGCGATCTTCGACGGCGAGGATCTGCTCGACAAGGCGCCGCATGAGCGTGCTGCGGCCGGGCTGTTCCTCGGCTTCCAATATCCGGTCGAGATCCCCGGCGTCTCCAATGTCCAGTTCCTGCGCGAGGCCCTGAACGCCCAGCGGCGGCTGCGCGGCGAGGAGCCGCTGTCGGGCGGCGATTTCCTCAAGCGCGCCAAGGCGCAAGCCGATGCGCTCGGCCTCAGCATGGACATGCTCAAGCGGCCGGTGAATGTCGGCTTTTCGGGCGGCGAGAAGAAGCGCAACGAGATGGTGCAGATGGGGATCATCGACCCCAAGCTGGCGATCCTCGACGAGACCGATTCGGGCCTCGACATCGATGCGCTGCGCACCATCGGCGGCGGCATCAACATGATCATGCGCAAGCCCGACAAGGCGGTGCTGCTAATCACCCATTACCAGCGCCTGCTCGACTATGTGAAACCCGATTTCGTCCACGTCCTTGCCGGCGGTCGCATCGTCCGCACCGGCGGCGCCGAACTGGCCCACGAGCTCGAGCGCGAGGGTTACGGAGCGATCGCGGCGTGAACCTGGCGCTCCCCTCTCAACGCGAGGAAGCGTGGCGCTGGTCCGATCTGTCGGCGCTGCCCGAGCTCGCAGCCGCTGCCGCCACCGGCGGCGCCCGCGATCTCGACGCACATTGGATTGGCGATGGCCCACGCCTGCTGTTCATCGACGGCAGGTTCGATGAGGCACGCAGCCGCCCCGGACCCGCCGCGATCGGCCCGACCGGGATCAGTTCGGCGCATCCGCTGGCGACACTTGCCACCGGCCCCGGCTGGACGCTCGCGATCCACGAGGACGGGGCAGAGGACCTGATCGAGATCGTCCATGTGGCGACCGGCGGCGCGAACCACCTGCCCGCACGAATCGTCATGGCAGAGGATGCGCAGGCGAGCATCGTCGAGACCTATGTCGGCGATGGCTGGGCCAACCGGCTCACCAGCATCGAGCTCGGCCGCTCGGCGCGGCTGATGCGGGCGATCCGCATTTCGCAATCCTCCGGCTTTACCTCGTTGCGCGACGAAGCGCGACTGGAGGCGGGGGCGAGCCTCGTCACAACGGTGCTTGGCGCAGGACAGGGCAGCAGCCGCATCGACGGGGCGATCCTGCTCGACGGACCGGGGGCCTATGCCGAGCATGGCGGCGCCTTGCTCACGCGGGACGAGCAGCGCCACGAGGCGGCGATCGTGATTCGCCATGCCCGCGAAGAAGGCACCAGCCGCCAGTTGTGGCGCGCCGTTGCCGACGACAAGGCAACCGTCAGCATGGCGGCACGCGTCGAGGTGGCGCGCGACGCGCAGAAGACCGACGGCGAGCAGAGCCTGCGCGGGCTGATGCTCAAGCGCACCGCGACGGTGAACCTGAAGCCCGAGCTCGAGATCTTCGCCGACGACGTGAAATGCGCGCATGGCGCAACCGTCGGCGAGCTCGATGAGCGCGCGCTGTTCTACATGATGTCGCGCGGCATCACTCCCGATCGCGCGCGGGCGCTGCTGACCCAGGCCTTCATCGCCGATGCCATCTCGCGGATTGGCGAGGAACGGGCCCGCGACCTGTTCCAGGCCGAGGCCGAGCGCTGGCTGGAGGGGCGCGCATGAACGCGTGGACGAAGGATTTTCCGGCCATCCCCGAGGGCTGGCATTATCTCGACACCGCGGCGACCGCGCAGAAGCCGCAGGCGGTAATAGACGCGATCAACCAGGCCTATGGCCAGGATTATGCGACCGTGCATCGCGGCGTCTATCGCCGCTCGGCCGACATGACGATCGCCTATGAAGCCGCACGCCAGCGGGTCGCGCGCTTCCTCCACGCCCACAGCTCGGACGAGGTCGTGTTCGTCCGCGGCGCGACCGAGGCGATCAACCTGGTCGCGCAGACTTGGGGCGTCGCCAATCTCCGACCCGGCGACCGCATATTGCTGTCGAAGCTCGAGCATCATTCGAACATCGTGCCCTGGCAGCTGATCCAGGACCGCACCGGTGTCGCGATCGACGTCTGCCCGCTGACCGAGGACGGCCGGATCGACCTCGACGCGGCCCAGGCGATGCTGACCGAGCGCCACAAGCTGGTGGCGTTTGCGCATGTGTCCAACGTGCTCGGCTCGGTGCTCGATGCACGGCGGGCGACCGAACTCGCCCAGGCTGTGGGCGCGAAGATTCTGCTCGATGGATGCCAGGCGGTGCCGCGGATCGCCGTCGACGTGCAGGCGATCGGCTGCGACTTCTACGCATTTTCCGGCCACAAGCTCTACGGACCGACCGGCATCGGCGCGCTCTGGGCAAAGGGCGCGCTGCTGAACGCGATGCCGCCCTGGCAGGGCGGCGGATCGATGATCGACAAGGTGACATTCGAGAAGACGACCTGGGCGCCCGCGCCGCAGCGGTTCGAGGCGGGCACGCCGAACATCGTCGGCGCGCTCGGCCTCCATGCCGCCATGGATTATGTCGAGGCGATCGGCCTGCCGGAGATCCACGCCCACGAGGTCGCGCTGGTAACGCACGCGCGCAACGCGCTGTCGGCGATCAACAGCGTGCGGCTGTTCGGGCCGGAGGATTCCGCCGGCATCGTCTCCTTCGCGATCGAGGGGGTGCATCCGCACGACATCGGCACCATATTGGACGAGGAAGGGGTGGCGATCAGGGCCGGGCACCATTGCGCCCAGCCGTTGATGGAACACCTCGATATCCCCGCGACCGCGCGCGCGAGCTTCGGCATCTACAATGACGAAAGCGATGTCGCGGCGCTGCTGCGGGGAATCGAACGGGTGACGCGGATTTTCGGATGATGCCAGATAGCGAGCAGGGCCAGCCAATGAACGAACCGGGCAAGATCGAGATCGAGGAGGTCACCGCCGTCGCGGCGCCGCCCAAGGCGCGCGTCGATCTCGACGATGTGGGCCACAAGCCCGACTATCTCGAAGGCTTCCTGGCGCAGAAGCCGGCGGCAGCCGGCGCGGCCGAGCCGGGTGGCGATCTCTACGAGGGCGTGATCGATGCCCTCAAGGAAATCTACGATCCCGAGATTCCGGTGAATATCTATGAACTGGGCCTGATTTACGGCGTCGACGTCACTCCCGACAGCCATGTCGTCGTGACGATGACGCTGACGACGCCGCATTGCCCGGTGGCCGAATCGATGCCCGGCGAAGTCGAGCTGCGCGTCGGCGCGGTGCCAGGGGTCGGATCGGCCGAGGTCAACCTCGTCTGGGATCCGCCATGGGATCCGGCGAAGATGTCCGATGAGGCGAAGCTGGAACTTGGAATGCTTTAAGGTTTTGATATCCGCTCATCCTGAGGAGCCATTGAGCGAAGTCGAAATGCCATCTCGAAGGATCCTTCGAGACGGGCCTTCGCCAGGCTCAGTCCTTCCTCAGGATGAGCGGAGATGGAGTTGATGGAATGACCACGACAACCACCACCCGCGCCCGTCCCGCCGCGCTGACGCTCACAGCCTCGGCCGAAGCGCGCATCGCGCATCTGATGGCGTCCACCCCCGAGGGGACCATCGGCGTCAAGCTGTCGACGCCGCGCCGCGGCTGCTCGGGCCTGGCCTATTCGGTGGACTATGTCAGCACCGCGGATCCGTTCGACGAGAAGATCGTGACGCCAGGCGGCGATTTCTATGTCGACGGCGGCTCGATCCTCTACCTGATCGGATCGCAGATGGACTGGGTCGAGGATGATTTCTCGGCCGGCTTCGTGTTCGCGAACCCCAACGCGAAGGGCAGCTGCGGCTGCGGCGAGAGCTTTACGGTCTGACGGATGCGCCTCGTTATCCCAGCGCAGGCTGGGATCTCGTGCGGCAAGGACGGCTCCTGATCTCCTGAGATTCCAGCTTTCGCTGGAATGACGATCCGGGATGGTTGCCTCGCCTTCCCCCAACGTCTACTCGCCCGCCATGCTTGCCGCCCTCGATCATATCGACGCCTGGATCTTCGATCTGGACAACACGCTCTACCCCGCGACGGCCGATCTGTTCGGGCTGATCGACGTTCGGATGGGGCTCTATGTCCAGCGGCTGCTCGGCGTCGATGCCGACGAGGCGCACCAGATCCAGAAGCGGCTGTTTCGCGAGCATGGCACCACCCTGTCCGGGCTGATGAAGAACCATGAAATCGATCCGCATGAATTCCTCGCCTTCGTCCACGATGTCGAGATGGACGCGCTCGAGGAAGACCGGCGGCTGGTCGAGGCGGTGGCCAAGCTGCCCGGACGCAAGCTGATCTTCACCAATGGCGATGCCGTCTATGCGGGGCGGGTGCTCGAACGGCTCGGCCTGTCGAAAAGCTTCGAGGCGATCCACGACATCCACGCCTGCGCCTACCAGCCCAAGCCGCATGTCGCGAGCTACGAGTCGATGGTGAAGGCGTTCGGGATCGAGCCGACCACGTCGCTGTTCGTCGAGGATATGGCGCGCAACCTGAAGCCGGCCAAGGCGATCGGCATGACCACGGTGTGGGTGAACAACGGCTCCGAGCTCGGCAACCACGAAGCCGACCTGAGCTTCATCGACTATGAGATCCATGATGTCGGCCAATGGCTGCACGAAATCACAGGGGGTATGGAATGAGCGGCGACCTGCAGACCACCATCGAACAGGCCTGGGACGAGCGCGATGCAATCGGCTTCTCGACCAAGGGCGCGGTGCGCGACGCGGTGGAAACGGCGCTCGGCCTGCTCGATTCGGGCGAACGTCGGGTCGCCGAGAAGGGGCCTGACGGCTGGACGGTCAACCAATGGCTCAAGAAGGCGGTGCTGCTCTCCTTCCGCCTCAACGACATGGAGCTGATCCCCGGCGGACCCGGCGGATCGAGCTGGTGGGACAAGGTCCCGTCGAAGTTCGCCGGCTGGGGGGAAACCGAGTATCGCAGCGCCGGCTTCCGCGCTGTGCCGGGATCGATCGTGCGGCGCGGCGCACATATCGCCAAGGGCGCGGTGCTGATGCCGAGCTTCGTCAATCTCGGCGCGTTCGTCGGCGAGGGCACCATGGTCGACACCTGGACGACGGTCGGAAGCTGCGCGCAGATCGGCAAGAACGTCCATCTGTCGGGCGGCGTCGGCATCGGCGGCGTGCTCGAGCCGCTCCAGGCCGGGCCGGTGGTGATCGAGGATGGCTGCTTCATCGGCGCGCGCTCGGAGGTCGCCGAGGGGGTGATCGTCGAGGAGGGCGCGGTGCTGTCGATGGGTGTCTATCTCGGCGCCTCGACCAAGATCGTCGACCGCGCCACGGGCGAAATATTCGTCGGCCGGGTGCCGTCCTACGCGGTGGTCGTGCCCGGCACGCTGCCGGGCAAGGACGGTGGCCCCGGCCTGTACTGCGCCGTGATCGTCAAGCGGGTCGATGCGCAGACCCGCTCGAAGACCGGCATCAACGAGCTGCTGCGGGACTGAGCCGCCCCGGAGCCGTCAGCCCTTGAAGACGTCCTTCGCGGCGCGGCGGCCGGCCAGCTCCTCGATGCTGGCGGCGCGCATGAACGGATTGGTGGCGCGTTCGAGCGCGATCGTGCTCGGCACCGTCGCCTCGCCGGCCGCGCGGGCGGCGTCGACCTCGATCATCCGCTGCCGGATCGCCAGATTGTCGGGCTCGGCGACCAGCGCATAGCGGCCGTTCGATTGGGTATATTCGTGGGCACAATAGACCCGCGTCTCGGCCGGCAGGGCCGACAGCCGCGCCATGTTGGCGAACATCTGCGCGGGCGTCCCCTCGAACAGCCGGCCGCAGCCCATCGCGAACAGGGTGTCGCCGACGAACGCGACGCGCTCTTCCGGCACATGGATCGCGATGTGCCCGGCGGTGTGCGCGGGCACCTCGATGACATGCCCCTCGATCGCGCCGATCCGGACGGTGTCGCCCTCGCGCAGCGGCACGTCGAGCGTCGGGATCTTGGCGGCTTCGGCGGCGGGGCCGCTGACGATGCAGCCGGTCGCCGCCTTGATCGCCGCATTGCCGCCGATATGGTCGCCGTGCCAGTGCGTGTTCCAGATCTGGCCGATCGTCCAGCCGCGCGCCGCCGCCGCCTCAAGCACCGGCTCCGCCACCGCCGGATCGACCACGACCGTCTCGCCGGACGCGGCATCGTGCATCAGCCAGACATAATTGTCGCTGAGCACGGGCAGGCGGAGGATCTCAACCGTCACGTCACCAGCTGCCCGTGTTCGGCATCGACGCCCAAGGTTCGGCGGGGTCGAGCCTGCCGTCCTGGAGCAGCTCGATCGAGATATTGTCGGGGGTCCGGACGAACGCCATATGCCCGTCGCGCGGCGGCCGGTTGATCGTCACCCCACCGTCCATCAGCCGCTGGCAGGTCTCGTAGATATTATCGACCTGATAGGCGAGGTGGCCGAAGTTCCGTCCGCCGTCATAGCCCTTCTCGTCCCAATTATGGGTGAGCTCGACCTGCGCGCCCTCGTCGCCGGGCGCCGCCAGGAAGATCAGCGTGAAGCGGCCGGCGTCATTGTCGAAGCGCTTCACCTCGCGCAGGCCGATCAGCTCGAAGAAGCGGATTGTGGCTTGGGGATCGGAGACCCGGATCATGGTGTGGAGATATTTCATCGGCCTTATCTAGGGACCGAGATCGGCGATGCAAACCGTAGAGCGAACGCTGCGTTGCCGGTGGCGGAGCGACGGGCCGATGAGGTTTTTGTTGAGCCCTCAAACGCCGGGCGCAGGACATCCGTCCTGCTTGGCTTCGCGCCAATAAGGCGCGACGGCCGTTCGGCCTTGCGGAGCCTCGACAGGCTCCGACGCAGAGCTCGGCGTCGGGGCACGTCAGCGACCCGCAAGGCCGAACGGCCGCCCGCGCTTATTGCGAGGAAGCCAAGGGCAGCGGATGATGACCGCCCGGCGTCTGAGGGCCCACAACATATAAAGCTCATGGGTGCGGCCCGGCCGCGCCCTTGAGCGCCAGCGCCGCCGCCTGGCCTGCGTCGCTGTCGGGCGCGGCCTGCGCGGCCCGGGTCCACGCCGCCTTGGCGTCATCGATCTGCCCCGCCGCCGCGGCGATGTTGCCGGCTTCGTAGCTGATCGCGGGGTCGCCGGGCGACAGCGTCGCGGCCTCGCGGATCGCGCTGAACGCCAGCGGCATGTCCTTCATCTTGCGGGCGAGATTGGCGCGCAGCAGCCAGCCGAGCGGATCGCGCGGCACCAGTTTGGTCGCCTGTTCGAGATCCACCTTGGCACCGGGCAGATCGTTGACCGACACGCCGGCGCGCGCGCGATCGAGATAGACCTCGCCCTTCATTTCGTCGGACAGGCCCGGCAGCGCCAGCGTCTTGTCGAAATCGGCGCGCGCCCGGGCCGGCTCGTCGCCCGCCAGCGCGGCGTTGCCCGCCTGCATCCACAGCACCACCGCCATCGGATTCTGTGCGATCTGCGCGTCCTTGGCCGCGCCCTCGAAGGTCGCCGCCGCCGCCGGCCATTGCTCGAGGCCCGACTGCGCGACGCCCAGGCACTGCCGCGCCGCCATGCCGCCGCCGCTGGCGATCCAGCTGCGCGCCTCGCTCTCCGCCTTGGCCGGATCGTTCCTGGCTAGCGCAGCGCATTTCGCGCCGCGAGCATCATGCTCCGCCTGGGTGGGCGGCGGCGGGACGGCGGCAGCGGCGGCAAGGGCGAGCAGGATCAGCATCAGGGCTCCATCACGTGCGAGACCACGCCCAGCAGCAGGGCGATATCCCCCGGCCGCGACAGGCGATGGTCGCCGTCCTTGACCAGGATCGTCTGCACATCGGCTGAACGGATCGCCCGCGACAGCCGCAGCGCGATCGAGGTGGGAACGGTATCGTCCTGCTGCCCCTGCAACAGGCGCACCGGCCCGTCATAGCCGATCTCCGCATCGAGCAGCCGGTTGGCCTGGCCCGACTCCCAGAAGGCGTAGGTCGTCACATAGGGCTCGCCGGAATAGTCGCTCGGCTGCTCGATCCTGGACTCCTCGCGCAGCAGCGCGACGACGTCCTCGGAAAAGCCCCAGTCGGTAAAATCAGGCGCGGCGGCGATGCCGACCAGCGCCTGCACCCGCCCCGGCAGCGCCAGCGCCACCAGCAGCGCCAGCCAGCCCCCCATCGACGAGCCGACCACCACCAGCGGCCCGCCCGGCGCGAACGCCGCGACGACATCGAGCACATCGTCGCGCCAGTGATCGAGCGTGAAGTCGGCGAACCGCCCCTCGCTGGCCCCGCAGCCCGAATAGTCGAGCCGCAGCATCGCCCGCCCCTCGCGCCCGGCCCAGGCATCGAGCGCCGTCGCCTTCTCGCCCTCCATGTCGGACATATAGCCGGGCAGGAAGACGATGGTGGGCCCGCGGCCCGGCCGATAGCGATAGGCGAGCGCGGGCTTGTCGGGGCGGGTGAGATAGGCGGTCATCGGGCCGCTATAGCGAAGATCGGCGGACGGGACATGTCTCGTAAAAGTGACAGCGAGTCCGGGTGCATGGGGTTGTTCGCTCGTTTTTTTGTTTTTTTGTTTTCCAGCCTCCTGCCAGCCCGGCGAACGGCGCGGGGAGAACGGCACCGGCGCGACCGACAGGCACCGGACCCGCGGGGGTAGCAGCCCATCGGGGAGGAATGTCGGATTGCTGAGATGGCGCTGGAGGTTTGTCATTGGTACCCGAATTGCTTAGCAAAAGCGGGCCCGAAATTCAAGAACGAAAAGCGAACATTCGGCGCGGGAAGCTTGGCGACGCGAATAGAAATTAGCGGCGAGTACTGTTCTTCAGCCCTCCTCCTTCGAGAGCAAGCGCCAACCCTGTGTCTCGGACGGGCCAAGAGCCGCTGCCGGGTCGAGTGGGTCTATCCGCCAGGCCGGCAAGCAAGATATCGCTCTACCCGACCGGTTCGGCCGCCCTGTGTCCCCATGCTCTCCTTATCATCGGCAAAGCAGTCGCTGTTTAGCCAACGATTTGAGGATGCATCCAGCGTCAACGTCCGCTTCGCGCCCGATTCTGTTGAAAAACTGCCTTGAAGTGGTGTTGAGGGTCTGATTCAATCTTCGCGACGATGCGGAGACGAGCCGA